>JAIOSU010000194.1 GCA_021107455.1 Clostridiales bacterium
TGCCATGGGTGTCGTTAAGATCCAAAAAGACAGCATCACTGAAATAATCATAAGCCTTTTCTCTGTAGCCACACCTTGAGGCCATGATCCCATAAATACAGCTTGATAATGAAGAATCATGTGTCGTGATCTTTTCATAATAATCAAATCCCCTGCATATGCTTCTATCATCCGCATAATCTTCAAGTAAGAAATGAGCTAATATGGTATCCGCTTGTTTGAGTACCTGATGTCTATAAATAGTCAATGGATGGTAGTGAAGCAACAGTGGTTTTTTAGACGGATCTACCTTTTCAAATGGCCAAACCGCTTTACTTAGAAATGTGGCGTCCTGAGCAAAAATACCAAGTGCTTCATCATATGGCAGCACCATACGCTGGGACGCGTCCATCATTTGCTTTAGTTCCTCTGAGGTTAGATCAATGCGTTTCATCATCTCGGAAAATTTAAATCTGATCTCAGAGTCTTCATGGTCACGAAGCTGCTCATAAATTTTATAAGCCCAAAGCATATGGTGTTTAGCCATGGCATTAGTATAATAATTATCGCTGACAATCGCTGTATACTCATCAGGACCGGTAACACCATGGAGGTGAAATTCTTCGTTATGGAAATGTCCGATTTCAAGCCAAGTCCTTGCGGTCTCAAAAATGACCTCGGCCCCCTTCTCAACCAAGAAATTCCAATCTTCTGTGTAGAGGTGATACTGTATGAAAGCATGAGCAATATCTGAATTGATGTGATATTGTGCTGTTCCTGCTGGAAAATATCCCGAACATTCAATTCCGGAAATCGTCCTCCATGCATATGCAGCACCTTTGCTTTGACCTAACTCTTTAGCGCGTTTTTTTGCATGTTCCAGTATATGATAACGATACTCGAGCAAGTGTTTTGCACGTTCAGGTTGATTGATCATAAGGACCGGCAAGACATAGATTTCAGTATCCCAAAAATAGTGACCTTCATAGCCCTCGCCAGAGAGTCCTTTGGCTGAAACGTTTGAATATGCGTCAATTCCAACAGATTGTAGTAATTGGTATTGCATGAATCTGATCGCTCTTTGATCGGATGGATTGCCTTTGATCTCAATGTCCGAATTTTTCCAGTATCGATTCAAGTATAATGTCTGTGACTGTCGCAAATCTTCATAAGAATGCCCTTCGATGGCACTTTGGATAGATATTGCTCCACCAACTGCATCTTCCATCCTTATACTGTCCGTCAACACACAAATTTTATCAAGTGTAAGATGATTTTTGCCTGTGATTTTCGTCACGACATTTTTTTCATTAAGAACATGATGGAGGTCATACTCCACCGGGCTTGTGACATTATGTCTCACCATCGTCGCTTGCTTGATTTTGGTGGTTTTGGTCTCCATTAATAATCTTGATTCCAAATCAATATGATCAATTTGCAAGATTTCCATCAATTTCGTATGCCCTTGTCCGGTTCTTGGATCTTCGGGATTGCTGTAATTTTCTATATCACCATCCAGAATACTGACGAATTCAATTTGACCGTCATAAATCACTTCAATTCTATAGGCAAGAACGTGTGGATTGACCATCGAAGCCAATCTGTTGAATTTCAAATGAGCTTTTTTTCCTGTTTGAGTGATATATATATAACTCCGTTCCGTTTCACCTTTATGATAATCCACATGACGATAATAAGTCTCGTATCGATTTTCATAGAGTGCCACACGTTCCCCGTCCAGCCAAATGAGACAAGTCTGGGTATCTGCGATTCTCGGTTGCTTGTCTTGAACCGTAGGGAAACCATAAGCCATCTCGGCATGAATCATAGGTACGTGATCATATAAACCGTTGATGTATGTGCCACGGACACTCAGCCCCATCGGGTACTCCTCTTCAAAGCACCCTCTGACACCGATATAACCATTGCCAACCATGAACAAACTCTCTTCAACCAGTTGCCTAGATGGATCATATTCGTTCTTTGTCAGTTTCCACATAATTTTCCCTACGTCTTTCCTAAAATTAATAGATGAGTGACTCACCGGTTTCCTTGTCAAATAAATGCAATCTGTCCGGATTGAAAACTACAAAAATCTGATCGCCCATTTTCATCTGATTGGAAGCCTCGGCTTTCATGATATATTGCTTCTCAGCAATTTTAAAGTACACATTAAGATCACTACCCAAAAGCTCTGTCATTTCCACTGTTGCTGCAACACCCTCATGAGATTCACCACACCTGATGTCCTCAGGACGGATACCCATAACCAAAGGCACATTCTTTTTATCTTTGTTCTTAACGGCATCTGTGAGCGAATCAGTCATCTTGAAAGTCTGATTTCCAACCACCAGATGGAAATCATCATTCACTTGACCGTCGAAAAAATTCATTTGAGGTGCACCGATAAAACCTGCAACAAATAAATTCGCAGGGGCATTATAGATGGTTCTTGGATCTGCAACTTGCTGGACAATTCCACCGTTCATGACACAAATTCGCGTTCCCATTGTCATCGCCTCAGTCTGATCATGCGTGACATATATGAATGTTGTTTCAAGTTCTTTGTGTAGTTTGATGAGCTCAGCTCTCATTTGAATTCTGAGTTTGGCATCCAGATTGGATAACGGCTCATCCATCAAAAAGACTTCTGGCTTTCTCACAATTGCCCTTCCAAGAGCAACACGTTGTCTTTGTCCACCTGAAAGTTGCTTAGGTTTTCTTTTCAGAAGCGGTTCAATATCCAAAATCTTTGCAGCTTTTTGTATGCGCTCCTCAATCTCACCTTTCGGTGTTTTTGAAAGTTTTAGTCCAAAAGCCATATTGTCATAAACGGACATATGTGGGTAAAGCGCATAATTTTGAAAAACCATTGCTATATTTCTATCTTTAGGAGATATATCATTTACAACCTTATCTCCAATGTACATGTCTCCACTTGTGATGTCCTCAAGTCCCGCAATCATACGGAGTGTTGTAGTCTTACCACAACCTGATGGACCAACAAATACCATAAATTCCTTGTCTTCAACAGTCAAATCAACATCTTTGACCGCGTGAAACCCATTGGGATAAATCTTGTTGATATTGCTTATTCTCACTTTTGCCATGAGTGTTTCCTCCCTTTGAATAAATTGATTCAAACCTTACCAAGTGCGGTTAGAGCACCATATTCTGTACACACGATGGAAGCGACTCGATTGGATTTTTCAGCATATTCCACCATTTTGTCTTTTTCCTGTATTGCTTTCTGGGGGGACTCTGCTTTACTTATTTCATAAATTAAAGCCCCTATGAATGCGTCTCCAGCACCTGTTGTATCAACGACATTTACAACTGGGGCTGGAATGATTTCATCCCATGTCCTGTTGAAAACCCTGACACCACTACTTCCCAGTGTAATTGCAAAGACAGCCGCATAATGTTTCTTGAAAAAAGTAGATGCTTCGGAAATATTCCCAGTTTCAGATATCATAAGTGCTTCTTCTTCGCTCAACTTCACCAAATCCGACTTTTCAATAAAAAGCTTGGCCGATTCAATGAACTCCTCCTTATCAGCTGCCCAAAAGGCGCTTCGATAATTGGGATCAAAAGAAATAAAGTGATCCGATCCGTAACTCTCCGATAAAATTTTGATATATGTTTTTCTTAATTCACCCTCAAGAAATCCGGTCGCAGCACCAAAATGAATGATTTGGCACTCCTTCATAATTTTATTGTCGATGTCAGATCGGTCTAGATCCGCATCTGCTCCTCTATTGAAAACAAAATCCCGTTCTCCGAACTGGTCCACAGATACAAATGCCAAAGTGGTATGTTCATCTGACCTTTTGATTGTATCTGTTCCAACATTGAATCTTCTAAGTGTTCCAATCAGAAAATCACCAAATCCGTCTTTTCCAACAGCACCTGACAAATAACATTTACCTCCAAGCGCTCCAACGGTACAGGCTACGTTTCCAGGAGCTCCACCGGCTTTCATCATAAAAGAGTTCTGTTCTGAAATAGTTTTACCAGTTTCAGCACCGATGAAATCAATGAGTAACTCACCGATGCAAAGTATTGATTTCATATTACCTCCCATGACTCTTCTCAGTACTTTGTCTTACAATCAATCTATGAGTCAATGTATGGCTCTTGCTGAGCTCCGGATTCACTTCGTTTGCAGGTCTTTCAAGCATTTCAATCAATTGTCTAACTGCGAGTTTTCCCTTTTCTTCAAAGGGCTGTCTGATTGTGCTAAGTGATGGATTGTACATTCTCGATATCTCGACATCGTCAAATCCAATAAATGCAATCTCCTCAGGAACTTTATACCCCTGTTCAAGCGCGCATTTCATGGCACCGATCGCCAAAAGATCACATGCGCAAAACACTGCAGTTGGCACTGATTTTTGCTTAAGTAAAGATGTCATCCCTTTATATCCATCATCAAAGGAATACCAACCTTCGACGATCAAATTCGGATCATATAAATCTTTTGTTTCCATTGTGTCCTTGAATCCTTCATAACGTTCCATACCAGAATGGGGATCTGTAAGCGGTCCTCTGATCATAGCGATCTTTTGATGCCCCAAATCCAACAAGTATTGGGTCGCTTCCGAAGCGGCACGATAGTTGTCAATTTTGACAACAGGTATGGTTTCAATCGCACTATCTGAACCAATCATCACCACCGGTTTCTTGAAACTCAAAAGTTCCTCATGAAATTCATCATTGCCGTGGTCTGTCACTAAGATCAAGCCATCTACACCTTTATCTTTCAAAATGCGGATATGTTGAATTTTCATATCCGCATTGAAATCAGTTGCGGTTATGAGCAATGAATAATCCTTATCGCGAATATAATTCTCAATTCCCGAAATGATTCGCGAAAATACAGGATTCGAGAGGTCAGGTAGAATGATTCCTATCAAATGCGATTTTTTGAGTGACAGACTCCTTGCAACTGCATTAGGCTTAAAATTGGTCTTTTCTATGACCTTAAGCACTTTGTTTCTCGCGTCATCACTTACAGGTTTTGAATTGTTGAGCACTCTCGATACGGTTGCTTTTGAAACTCCAGCACGATCGGCGATATCTTTAATTGTGATTTTCACTTCTACCTCCCAGTGCATTTACCATAATTACTTGATTGAACCCGATACCATTCCTTTGATGATATGTTTCTGACCAAGTATGAAACCAACAATGATTGGCGCTGCTGCCATGAGGACAGCTGTCATGATCAAGTCCCATTTCTTTACGAATGATCCTGCGAAAGCAGCAATGGCTAGTGGAATTGTCTGTATATCCTGACCAACACCTAGGATCAGTGATGGCAAGAGGAAATCATTCCATATCCAAATGGCGTTCAGTATACTTATTGTAACAAAAATTGGCTTTAAAATCGGCATTACTATCAAAAAGAATATTTGAGCTTTAGAACAGCCATCAATCAATGCAGCTTCCTCAAGTTCAACCGGTATCGATTTGATGAAACCATGGAACATGAAAACTGCCAGTGGAGCACCAAATCCGATATAAGCGAATATCATACCGTGATAAGTCCTGAGCATTGGTAATCCAATAGCTTCATTGATCATCCTAAAAAGTGCGACAAGAGGAAACATGACCACTTGAAAAGGTATAATCAATCCACTTATAAAAAGTAAAAATACAAATGTCGACACTTTCGATTTTTTTCTCACAAGTACCCACGCAGCCATTGCAGAGAAAACAGAAATTGTGATCAGCGAGAGGATTGTGATAATTGCTGATGCATAAACACTGGATGCATATCTGATACTTGGGCTAGTCCAAATCTCTTTGATGTTTGCAAAAAGTTGTGACCATTGATTTGGAAATGCAATCGGATCTGTTATGATTTCAAGTGAAGCTTTTGCAGAGTTAATCAGTACAATGAAAAAAGGAAACAATGTCAATAGAAATAAAATAACTGTAATGACTGTCAACAAAATCTTGGTGATTTTCTTCTTATTTTTCATTACATTTCCACCTCCCTTTTCTTACTGTAGTAAACTTGTCCAATGGATACTACTGATAAGACTAAGAAAAATACGATAGCCCTAGCCTGACCTTCAGCCATGTTGTTGTATTTGAATGCAACATTATAAATATGAACGGCCAAAAGTTCCGTCGAATTCACTGTCTGTCCTTGATAAATCGCGGTTGGGCCTCCACTGGTGAGGGCTACAATGATATCGTATTGCTTGAAAGAATTGACAAGTGTCAAGAAAGATGTGATTGTAAATGCCTGGGCAATCATTGGAACTGTGATGTTCCACAATTTTTGCCAGAAGTTGGCACCATCAATCTCACTTGCCTCAAGTAATTCTTGAGGGACGTTGAGTAGTGCAGCGACGTAAATCATCATAATATAACCGGCATACTGCCATGTAAATGCCAAGATCAATCCAAATAGAGTCAGATTCGGGTCAGCTAATAGCAGTAATTCCTCAAGAAAGTTGATTCCCAGTAGTGAACCGATAGCCGGAACAACACTTTTGAAAATGAACTGCCATATGTAACCCAGTACCAAACCACCAATCAGATTGGGAATGAAAAACCCGGCGCGATAAAAGTTTCTAAATCTGATTTCACGAGTGACTAAAAATGCAAATGTGAGTGCGATGAAATTAATGGATAAAACACTTAATAAAGTGAATAGAAACGTTCTCATAAATGAGTATTTAAATGCCACACTTGAAAACATGGCTTTGTAGTTCTCAAGTCCGACCCAATTTGCCTTCAAGTCTGCAATTGCTGTCCAATCCGTCATCGAATAATATAATCCCATGAAAAACGGAATCATAACCACCACTAAGAAAGAAATCAAAGCCGGTGCCAGAAATAACCAAAACACCAATTTGTCCTTAACATGTCTGTTCATAATATCTCCTTCTTAAATCAAATACAGGTATTAAAGAAAAAAGGGGGTGACTGAACACCCCTTTTTCATTGTGTATTATTACTTAAGTTCTGCAATTTTTGCAGCCAATTGATTGATGAATTCAGCTTTGTCAATGTCACCTTTTGCATAACTTTCATAAATAGGAGCTATTGTACCCATACCGAAACCATCTGGCATATCGTTTTGTAGCCAAGTATATTTGGCATCCATTGCTAACCATTCAGCAGCATTTGCAGATAGCGGTGTGTCTGGTTTAAGTTCTACATTTGTAAATGCAGGAACCATTTTAGCTTCGTTGACCATGTAGTTGTGTCCGGCTTCATTTGTAGCCATGAAGTTCAAGAACGCATTTGCCGCGTCTTTATTCTCACTATCACTATTGATGACATAGAATGAAGGGGCACCGATGAATATGGCATTGTGCTCACCTTTTACTGAGGCATGAGGTGCAAAGCCCATTGGGAAATCAATTCCATTGTCAACAAGCCATGGATCAATCCAGTTGCCTTGATGGATAAATACAGATTGACCTGTACCAAATTGACCAACTTGAGCATCATAATTGCCTGTCAATAAAACCGATCTGTCTGAATACTCGAATAAGAGTTCAACCCAATCCGCATACTCAGTCAATCTTTGCATATCCGCTTCACCGTTGTTAAGCTTGTCAAGAACGGTAGTGTCTCCATAAGGAAGACCAGCTGACAAATAACCATTGAAATTGTGGAGTCCAGTAACCCATCTCATATCTGGTCCGGCTGCCATAGCAACTACAGATTTGATACCAAGATCGTCTTTCATTGCATCGATTTTCTCAAATGCAGTTCTGTAAGCTTCTTGAGATGTCAAAGTTGCAGGATCAATACCTGCTTGGGCGAGTAAATCAGCATTGTATGCCATGCCCCAAGCTTCAACAGCAACTGGGAATCCATAAGTTTGTCCATCTACTACGAATTCAAGAGTTGTAAGGTCCATCCATTCCTGGTCTTCAAATGGTGTCAATTTTGATTCCCAAGTGTTATAACCGCCCATACCTTCAATAACATAAATATCCGGTTGGCGATCCGATTGGAATTCTGCCTTGAGGTTCTCAGCATAAGGTGAATCTCCACCTGATGTTTTAACAATTACTTCTACGCCTGTCTCTTCCTTATAGAGTTCGGCAAAAGCAGAAAGTTGCTCATGAATTTCTACTTTGTTCTGATAAATGACAACAGATTGGTCTTCTTCAGCCGATTGCGCACAACCAGCCAACATGGCGACCATAAGAACCAAAACCATCATTAACGATAAAGATCTTTTCATTTTTGTTCCCCCTTAATTGGTTTGAGTTTAACAGTTGACTAACACAATGTTTAAACACCACTTATGTAGTCCATACCCATTTCCAGATCAGAATAATCTGATAATTATATTATAGGAAACCGGTTTCATATTTGCAACCCTTTTTTCATATTTTCGTTACAAAAAATTCATAAGGTCCTAACACAATTCTATTTTTGTCAAAATCAATGATCTTTCCTTGAATTGTTTCACGCCATTTCCCGCTAAGTCCATAACGCTTCAATTCATTGGTATAAAGCCATTGTCTATCTTCTGATAGATTGAAAATCAAAAGTATCGTCTCGTTTTTTATGGTGGTTTGGCTGATGACAAGCAAATGATCATTACTTTGTCTCACAACATTTTCAGTTAAGATGACAGCATCGCTTGTGTAATTTTTTCTTGTTTCAATTATTTTTTTCACGGAATCAAGTACTTTTGAATGAACAGAATCTATTGGCTGAGGCTCTGATACCTGTTTCCAATCAAATACCATCCTATGCAACCATCTTGAATCATTTTTTTTATGATCGTCTTCAAGATAGCTCAAATTATTGAGCTGACCTATTTCATCACCACTGTATAACATAGGTATGCCCTTTCTGAACAAGAATAGCGCATGGATCAGCCTGATTCTCTTAAAAGCCAGTTCCAAAAGATAATCATCAGATAGCTTAATCGCTTTTTCAAGTCCCGCGAGACTGGCGAGTGTGCCCGAGTTTCTGGCATCCATTGTGATTGGGTTGAACTCATAAAGCTCACCTGAAGAAAAACTATCTTCCAATGATCCAAGATAAAAATCGATCAAAAAGGATTTATGTGCATTCGGATCGAACCCCATTCTCAAAAGTCTTCCACTATCAAGTCCCCAACCGATGTCGTCATGGCACCTTGCATAATTGATCCAGACACTTGCGGCAGGAAGTTCATAATCTTTCATCCATGAGATATGTCTTGCATCCCTTGTGGCTATCGAGTTCCAAATTTCAACCATATAGGATGCATTATAAAGTGAGTGACATTCCAATCGCTCATTATTACCAAAATATTTGACAATAGTGTCAGGCTCAACAATAGCTTCTCCAAGTAGTGTGGTGGAAGGAGCACATATTTCGATGATTTTTCTGAACAAACCCAAAAGGACATGTACCTCAGGAAGATTTCTGCAGTTAGTACCTATGGTTTTCCATATATATGGAATGGCATCCAGCCTGATCATGTCCACACCGATATCTGTCAAATACAGTAAATTGTCTGCCATTTCATAAAAAACTTCAGGATTTCTGAAATTCAAATCCCACTGAAAAGGATAAAATGTGGTCATTACCCATTTATCCAAATTCTTCAAATAAGTAAAATTTCCTGGAGCGACTTTAGGAAACACTTCTTGAAGTGATGCTTCGAACTGCTTGGGAATCGCATCATCATCAAACATAAAGTAATATTTTTGATATTTTTCATCACCAGAAAGTGCTTTTTTAGCCCAATCATGATCATCTGCTGTATGATTGACGACATAATCAATACATATGCGAATGCCATTTGCATGATAATGTTCCACCACTTTCTTGAAATCTTTCATCGTACCGATTCGGGAATCTATTGATCTGTAATCCTGAACCGCATACCCTCCATCATTCTCACCGGATCTAGGTTTCAAGATTGGCATAAGATGGATGAGTGTGATTCCAAGCTCTTTGAAATAACCTGAGTGCTCAATAAGCTTAATTAAATTGTTTGAAAACAAATCCACATACAGCATAATTCCTACCGTATTTGGCGAATACAGCCAATCAGAACCGGATTTGTCCCTGCTTTTCAGCGCATCACTTCTGTTTGAATGATGTTTCTTCATCAATGTATATAGTCTTTTCAAGGCATCATTTCTTCCAGGGTAGAGTTCATAATATTCTTTTTCCAACATACCGCTTAAATCGGTCATTTTTTCTTCGAAATCCAAGTCAAGCACCTCACTTTCTTAATACAATTATAGGAAACCGGTTTCACAATTACAAGTTTTTTCTTTGCTTAATTTGTAATCAATGATAAAATGGTCATAAATCTGAACATGATGATTTAAGGAGATCTATGAAAATTCTAGCTATTTCTGATATTGAAAGCAATTACATATATAATCATTTCGATAAGGAACGTTTTAAGGACGTCTCGCTGGTACTGGCAGCAGGTGATCTGAAAGCCAGTTATTTATCTTTTGTGGCAACTATGCTCAATGTGCCAGTCCTCTATGTTCATGGAAACCATGACGCTCGTCTGATTGAATCTCCTCCAGAAGGTTGCATCTGTATCGATGATCGAATCTATATCCACGAAGGTATAAGGATTTTAGGTTTTGGAGGCTGCATGAAATATAAAGGCGGTCCTTTTCAATACACAGAACGCGAAATGGCTCTACGCATTGCCAAGAACCGCCTCAAATATATCAAGGGCTTTGACATTTTACTCACTCACGCACCTGCTTTCGAACTTGGCGACGGTGGTGATCTTGCACATACTGGCTTCAAAGCTTTCACAAGACTCATGGACAAATATCAGCCAAAGCTCATGGTTCATGGTCACCAGCATCTCAATTATGGTCTCTTTGAAAGAAAAATCCAGTACAATTCCACAACAATCATCAATGCTTTTGATTACACGATCATAGAATTTTGATTTTAGACTATAAATCAATGATCTCCACATTGTCTGCATACCAATCCATATTCAGTATGGATTCAGCTGATAGAATCTCATCTTCCTCAACTTGTATTTTACCACTGGCATCCTTTATTGGTCCTGTAAACGGATGATACTGATCTGTGATGATCATTTTCTTCATCAATTTGATCAATTTCATAGTTTCTGATGGCAACTTGTCTTCCGCTGCATATAGGTCAATCACACCCGATTCCATTCCCCACCAAAAGTTGATGAGTCTTTGCCCATCTGAATCGCTTGACACCATTCTTTGATAGGAACCGTTTAAGATACTGCTGATAATCCTCTCATAAAATCCACCCCATCTCCAAATAGGGGAAGCTAGATAATTCTTAGGTTTTTGTGTGACCGGGTCTATGTCACACAGCATGGAATATACCCCATATTTCAGAGTGACATCTCTTGGTACCAAAAGGTTCTTATTACTAATCAAATCCGCACCCCTGCGTATCATTTCCTGGCTGAGGTCTGTGGTTACTTTTGGGTTGTTCCACTCTCCAGTCCAAGTCACTAGGAGCTTGGAATTCGGATTGGTCATTTTCATTCCCTGGGCAAATGCATTGATGCATGAAAGCACTTCAGGATTGGGATCGGTGGCTGTATAACCTACAATTCCAGTTTTGGTGAGTGCTCCTGCTATGATTCCAGTCAAAAACCTTGGTTCATATGTTCTCCCAAAGTAGTTGGTCATATGAACGTAGGGTCTGTTACCTGAACAATTGAAAAATTTGATTTTCGGCATTTCCATAGCACATTTCAGAGTTGCCTTTCGATAAACTTCACTAGTGGTAAATACCACATCATATCCTTCCGATGCAAATGCTTTGATGACTTCATAAGCAGACGCATCTTCAGGCACTTCTTCGATATATCCCGTAGTGACTCGATCTCCAAAAACAGTCTCCATATATTGTCTGCCAAGCTCATGAGAATAGGTCCATCCTGAATGTTCAATTGTTCTGGCATAGACAAAACCCACTTTGATATTTCTTGGAGCGATAAAAGATGATATAGCGTCAAAAAATGCGACACGGTCCATGTCCTCGGTAGTGGTCAAGATTTCCGGTTCATCCTGTTCGCTATACTTGCTACATTCTTTGATCAGGTTCGGCATGATAGCTTTTGCGTGTTCCACATCCAGCACATCAGAGATTCCATATAGTCTTGCATAAAGCAGAAATGCATCTCCTGTTGTAATCGGAAGTTCTTCCCCACCATTATCAAGATATAATCTTCTAAACGGCATATAAACTTCCTTAAGGAAAAATTCATACTTTGAACTTTCATCTTGTGACTCTGGATTGTACTTTTCGAGATAAGCCAAAAGCCTCTTGTAACGGTAAGGCTTTGAAAGCCAAATATTAATTATTTTTGTTACTTTAAAAAATCCCATAAAAGCATAATATAGAACGATATCATCATCTTCAGAATCAAACTTTGGAATCAGTCTTGTAATCTCCGCCCTTACATTCACAGCATCGTAATACTTGAGTACACTGACCCTCTTGTTGCCTTCAACAACATAGTAAAAATTCATGTATTCATAAACTTTTATAGGATCTCGGATCCCTTCAGTCAAATGAGCCTTGCAAAGGGCAGCCCATTTGCTTCCGAATTCGGAATGTTCTGATTCAAGCGGTAAAAAACTCTTCGAAAAAGTCATTCTTCTGGAGTGATAATATGTACCTACCACTTTTTTGAGGGGAATCTCGTAAGTGCCGAGATACGAAGTCCCTACAATCTCAATATCTTTCAGTATACCGTCTAGAGAAGTTAAATGACCGGAAAGCCCCTTTGATTTCAGACGGTTATATTCTTTTTTGCCTTTATTTTTGGCATCATGGTAAATTTCCTGTACTTTGACCTCAAACATTATTTTCACCCACTTACTTTCAATTTAAAAATACATACCCTAAATTGCACCGATACACTCAAAATTGCATTCCGGTGGATACTACTACATTAACATGTTACAATATAACTATAATCCATTGGAGGTCTTTATGAAATATAAAGTTTTATTGTTCGATGCTGATGAGACACTTTTTGATTTCAAGAAGTCGGAAAGCATTGCACTTGAACATGCAATTTCTGATTTCGACATTCCCTATGACCCAGATCATCACCTCAAGATCTATGAGGCTATAAATACAGCTATCTGGAAGGAATTCGAGGAAGGAAAAATTACCCAAAACACATTGAAGGTGGAGCGATTCAAGAGATTATCACAGGAGCTTGGCATCAATTTTGATCCACATCGCTTTTCTGAACGCTATATGTACCATTTGGCAGAGGCTTCAATTTTACTTGATGATTCAACCGCTCTTCTTGAAAAACTTGACGATAAATTCAATCTTGTCATATTAACAAATGGGCTAGCTTATGTCCAGAACCGTAGAATTGGAAAATCTTCCATTGCTAAATATTTCAGTCACATTGTGATTTCAGAGGAAGTTGGAGTTGCCAAACCAAACCCTGAAATATTCGAACATACGTTAAAATTGATTGGCCAGGTGGACAAAAGTGAAGTGCTCATGATTGGCGATAGCCTGACATCTGATATAAAGGGCGGTAACAACTTCGGAATCGACACTTGCTGGTATAATCCGAAGAAGATTGAAAACACTTCTCAGGTAAATCCGACTTATGAGATCAATGATTTGATGTCGTTATTGGAGATAATATAAAAAGAGTGCAGCTGCACTCTTTTTTATTATCCGCGTAGTTAAGTTTCCGCAGGAAACTTATTAGCGTCTCAGTATAATTTGCGAATCGAAAGTGCTATACACTTTTCTAATTTTTTAAAAGCGCAAGCGCACTCTCCACTTGCATTAATATGCCCACTTTCAAACAGGATTCGTCAATTGCAAATTTCGGATGATGTCCTTTATAAACAATCCCTTCTTTTTCATTGCCACATCCTATGTTGTAAAATGCACCTGGAGCTTTTTCGAGAAAAAATGAAAAATCCTCCGCACCAAGACTTGGTGTTTTGGCTATGCTCACCTTATCGCTTCCTAGGCATCGTCTTGCAGTATCCTCAATTACGCGTACGACCGAGTCATCGTTCACAAGCGCACGATAGCCTTCATTAAACGAAACGGTTCCTCTCCCGCCCATCGCTTCACAAGTTTTTACAACAATCTGTTCTATAGTCTGCTTGGATAACTTTCTGATATCTTCATCCAGAGTTCTAAGTGTGCCTTTCAGTGAAACATGATCAGCGATCACATTGCCTTTGACCCCACCTTCAATTGTACCCAGAGAGAGCACCACCGATTCCACTGGAGAAATCGTTCTACTGACAAGAGTCTGAAGAGATGTGATCACTTGAGCAGAAATGACGATAGCATCAATGGAATCATGTGGATAAGCTCCATGTCCAGCTTTGCCTTCAATTTCGATCCTAACCGTATCCGTTGAGGCATTCATTTTGTCGTATTTGAGTTCTATCATCCCCGATTCCAGTCTTGGAAATACATGGAGCCCGATGACATGATCTACTTTGGGGTTGTCCATACACCCCTCTTCAACCATACGCTTTGCACCGCCAATGGTCTCCTCTGCCGGTTGGAAAAAAAGTTTTATGTTTCCAGAAAATTCATGTCGATGTCTATTCAAAACTTTTGAAACTCCAAGCAGAATTGATGTATGAGCATCGTGACCACACGCATGCATTTTACCATCATACTTTGATTTGAAAGATAAATCAGTCAGTTCATGAATCGGTAAAGCGTCCATATCGGCTCTTATTGCAACGGTTTTGCCCTCACCATTGCCTCTTATGATTCCCAGGACTCCCGTGTCTGCGATGCGGGTAAATTCAATGCCTTCCTTTGTCAGAAAATCCTCAACGATCTTTTGTGTTCTGAATTCCTCTTGTCCCAGTTCCGGATGTGCATGGATATCTCTTCTGATTTTTACGATTTCTGTATAAATGCCTTCAATCTCTTCCCTGAAATCCATAATCCCTCCGCTATATCATCTCGTTTAGAATCATATCGTCATATGATTGTCTTTTGACAATCAGTCTTGCTTTCTCGTCACTTATGACCACTACTGCCGGAATCCGGATTTTATTGTAATTGTTTGCCATGGAAAAGCCATAAGCACCTGTTGAAAAAACAGCCAGTAAATCTCCGGTTTCAGGTTTTGTGCATTTTAAATTTTTGATTAAAATGTCAGTGGATTCACAACATTTTCCGCTGATGTCCACAACTGCATTTTTTGGTTCATCAGCTTTATTGGCTATAGTGGCATCATATTTGGCACCATAGAGTCCAGGACGCATATTGTCAGTCATCCCTCCATCCACTGAAGCATAGGTCTTCACACCCGGAATTTCCTTGATGTTGCCTATTCGATAAAGCTGAATGCCAGCGTCTCCTATTATAAATCTACCAGGCTCCATGGATACGTGTGGACGGATCAAATTGTTATCACTGCAGAATTCATCCAATCTATTCATGATTGGATCTACAAAGTCGGATATACCAAGTGGATTATCCGAATCAGTGTATTTGATTCCAAATCCACCACCCATATTGAAATCTTTGATATCATAACCAAATTTCTGTTTTGTGGCCAACATGAGTTCAAGGATCACCTCAAGTGCACTCAAATGAGATTTCGTGTCGAGCAGCTGTGATCCCACATGAAAGTGAAAGCCTAAAAATTCAAACGCCTTAGATTCGATGGCGTATTGAATCAGTGGATACAATATATCTTCATCAAGCGGAATTCCAAATTTGGAGTCCTTTCTTCCAGTGGTGATATATTCATGAGTATCACTTGTTACAGCAGGCGTTATTCTGAAAAGGATCTTAACTTTCTTACCGCTATCCATGCAGAGTTTTTCCAGATGATAGAGTTCTGATACATTATCGACGACAATGCGCTCCACTCCGTAATCAAGTGCCATCACAAGTTCTTCTTCAGATTTGTTGTTGCCATTGAATTCAATTCGACCTGGTGGAAATTTTGCTTTGATAGCAGTAAAGAGTTCACCGCCACTCACCACATCGATCCAAAAACCTTCTTCATCCAAAAGTTTACACATATAAAGCGTACAGAATGCCTTGCAAGCGTATGCAGCATGAGTGTTCGGATATTTGTTTAGAAACGATGTTCTGATTTCATTCAAATTTTCTTTGATTCGATGTTCTGAGTACACATATAATGGCGTACCGAATTCATCAGCAAGTTCAAGTGCGGACACACCATCCACAAATAACGTGTTATCATTAGTTTTTAACATATTGACCTCTTTCATCCTTTATAGTAAATCGTTTCTGATGTGGTCGATGCTTCCGCCTTTCATATATACCCGGGGAACTCTCTGCATCAATCTCGATAAGATTTCATTTTTATTTGTACCCGATTTTTGGGACAATTCATCTATGGAAACACCTTCTGGACCAAAAATCAAAACTTCCTGTCCGACATGGACATTCTTAAGTTCAGTCACGTCCACCATGCACTGGTCCATGCAAATCACACCTATTATTGGGCACTTTTGTCCACCAATCACAACTTCACCTTGGCTGGTCATGTTTCTGGGATAACCATCTGCATAACCGAATGGTAATGTCGCAATCAATGCTTTTTTCTTCGTTCGCCATTTATAGTCATAGCTGACACCCTCACCGGGTTCAATGGTTTTCAAATGTGAAATCCTGGTTTTGAATTTTGCGATTGTCTCAATCGGGAACTCTGGATATCTGTAAGATTTTGCACCAAAAAGTGCAGCTCCGATTCTGACCATATCCAGTCTAAAATCAGGATAGGAGATTCCTGAGATACTGTCACAAATGTGGTATTTGACAGTTTTATTGATATCAACCTTTTCAAGTCTGTTTTTAATATCCAGCAGCAGTTCCAGTTGTTTTATGTCCTCTTCATAAGATGCAAGTGCCAGGTGGGAAAATACGCCAACCACTTCAATATTTGCGTGTTTGAAAATACTTGAAATGGCTTCAATGTCTTCCTTGGATGTTTTGAATCCCAATCTGTTGAACCCCGTATCCACCTTGATTTGAATCTTATGAATCTTGCCCTTTTCATAAGCGATTTCTTGAATTTTTTCAGCTTGAGCAGTAGTGAATATCGTCAATGTGATATCGTTATCTATCGCTGTTTCGAGGTATCTGTCAGGTGTATGTCCCATCACCCATACAGGCCAATTGGAATCTCTTTTTCTGAGTTCCATCGCCTCAAGCAAATTGGCCACAGCCAGAAAAGTTGCACCATTTTCAATCAGAGTTGGTGCTATATCCACCGCTCCCATGCCGTAACCATTCGCCTTGATCACAGCACATAAATCCACGTGTTCACCAATATGTCGTCTGATTGCATCAACATTCATTTTAAGCCGATCCAAATCAACTTCCAGATAGGTGTCTCTCAATAATTTTGAATCCCAATTGTCATCCATGACTCTACACCTCCTTGGTGATTTCTCGGTACACAATATTTCCGATTCTACTGAGTATGGATTCACCTGACGCATTGGAAGAAAGTCCATCGCTCATCACTGCAATTGTAATGTGTTTTCCATTAAACTCCAGTATACCAGCGTCATGTACAACACCATTTATTTCACCAGTTTTGTGAAGAAACGCCACTTCAATCGGATCGATTTCACTCGTCGTTTTTCTGCACTCAGGACATGTATTAAGTGCTCCAATCATACAACTGCAATTGCCACAGAGCTTCCAATCCCTATTGATTCTGTTGTTGATTTGTTGTTGTGAAAATATCTTTTGTCCCAATTGTAACGCCACTGGATCCAAATGTCCACTTTTTGTGAAGTGACTGAGGATCGAAACCATATCTCGTGCTGTGGTTTTACTGAAGGTATTTGTTCCAGAAATCATCAATTTTCTGGCGAGATGAGTGTTATTTATGTTGAGATCCTTCAAAAGAGAATTGACGCTCTCTATACCAAATCTTTCAATTAAGATGTTGGTTGCCGTATTGTCGCTGATGCAGATCATAAGTTTCAACAGTTCGAGGAGATTGTAAGTAGAGCCTGATTCCATCAAATATAAAATACCACTTCCACCAACTTTCTCAGCTTCAGTGAGTTCAATCCGCTCTTCCAGATCTATCTCTTCATTTTGCCATAGGGTTAGTACGGTCAATAGAATCGGGACTTTTATGAGACTTGCCGCATGATAACTCCGATTGGGAGCTAAGGACACGAGTGTTTCATTGTCACGCTCCACTACAACTGAAAAGTTGCCTTCTTCGCTATTAATTATATTCTCTATTTCCCTGGTAAGATTATTCATTATTTTCCCCTTTATAAGGTGATTCTGTAAACTCAATCGTCCCCAAATCCGCATCTATTTTCACATGAACACCAAATGGAAGCATCAACTGCGGAGTATTGTGACCGGCATAAAGATTTGTAATGGTCGGTTTTCCCCAAGGGCGTATCACCTCTTCAAATATTTCCTCAAGTGATAGATCCTTTCCTCCATAAGATTTCTTTTCTTCTTGAACACAATCGGTCCACGTCCCCAGTATAATTCCTATGCAGTCCTTGAATTTACCTGCAAGTGCAAGTGCGGTAAGCATTCGGTCCACAACATAAGCGGATTCATGCACTTCCTCGATGAAAAGTACTTTTCCTTTGGTGTCGATTTCATAGGGCGACCCCAAAGTGGAGATCATAAGCGATAAATTACCTCCGACAAGTGGACCTTCCGCTTTGCCTCCCACCAGTTTACCGAGAGGAAATTCCTTTGGATTATCAACTACGCCCAAAGGTCCTGTGCCAAAAAGATTGGCATGGTAGGACTCATAAGTGAATGTGTCGAATTTCACTTGTTGTTCTTCATCATATTGATACATATCAGATAATGCCATTGGTCCGTGAAATGTGACTAACCCGCATTTGTTTTGGAACGCCATATGTAGAGCAGTAATATCACTGTATCCGACAAATACTTTTGGATGACGCGAGATGATCCCGTAATCGATTTTGTCGAGTAGTCTGGTGGCGCCTGAGCCACCCTTTAAACAAATGATGCCTTTTATAGTTGTATCGCTGAATGCGTCGTGAATATCCTTCAGCCTTATGTCGTCTGTCCCCGCCAAATGGCCATGATGCGAAAAACACGATGGATAATATACAGGCTCAAGTCCAAGTGCGCGCAGTCCTTTTTCCGATCGCCTTACCTTGTTCGGATCCGCTGGTGTAGATGGTGCGATTATAGCTACTCTGTCCCCTTTTTGTAGTTGTTCTGGTTTTACCATGTTAACCTCCACTAAAAACTTCTCTGTGTTATTTTCTGCAATAAATATGCCAAGTGTCAAATTCGTATGTTATAATCTAAGCAAATTGGTACAAAGGAGTAGATGATGCCAGATCTTTATTATGAAAGTATTTTAGATGTAGTTGAAGAAGGCCTAGTGGTCATCGATATGTCAGGAAAAATAAAAACATATAATAGAAGAGCTAAAGAAATCACAGGGATTTTACTCAGTCATTCAAAACCTCACGGTAGTGGTCAACTTGAAAAAGGGGATCTCGTCATTATTGCAGACAACCGTCTTGGATATGATGACGGTGGGCTGAGTGCTGAAGACCTCAAAAAAATCGGTATCGATGACAATGATATCGCGCAAGGTGAAGCTTTTGTAGCTGTGGGATTGTATGACACGCCCAAAATCAAAGGCGTACATAAGAATTGGCGCAACAGGGCCGGCAACGACCGATTGATTTTTCAGACTCAGTTTGACAACCGCTTGATCGAGGTGGAAATTGATATCGTGAAGAAAACCATAGACATTAAAGTCGATGGTGACTCATATAAGATGAGATATTCACTTGCCATCGGGCACATGGTTGTCTATTCGCATGACCTCAATGAAGTGAAATTTTATCAGGCCAGAGGATACAGCATCAGAAACGAAACCATTGCGGAATTGCTTGAAGGCAAGCCATTCAAAGCTAAGGGCAATTATGAGGAAACTATTGATGTCATTGACATGCCCATCGGTAAAGTTTTTGATAGTCCGACACTGCTCAGCAGAATTGAAACCTGTATCGCAGGAGAAAATGATTATTTTATCAATGAATATTATGAGATCCATAAAAGGCCTACAGTCTGTTCACTGATGCCACTGAAAAGCAACAAGGAAGTGTTATTGAAACTCATTGATGTATCCAACATCGAGGCATTGATCACCGAGCGCAACCGCTTGATTGTAACAATGGAGAAAACCAACAAATCGCTGGATGTCACATCTGATCCGAAAACCGATTGGATTTCAGATGGCATCATCGGTTACAGCAGTGCTATGCAACGGATCAAGTACTTGGCACAACGCGCAGCAATGACAAAAAGTACTGTTTTGATCACCGGTGAAAGTGGCACTGGTAAAACATTCATCGCCAGGGAAATCCACAATCTCATGTTCAAGAATTCTGAGCGTCCATTTATAAGTGTCAATTGTACTGCAATCCCTCAAAATCTGTTTGAAAGTGAGTTGTTCGGATATAACAAAGGGGCTTTTACCGGCGCTGAGAAAAGCGGTAAACCAGGCTTTTTCGAACTGGCTGAGAACGGGACTTTGTTTCTCGATGAAATTGGTGAGTTGCCACTTGAAATGCAGGTGAAATTACTCCATGTCCTCCAAAGCAAGAAATTCTACAAAGTCGGAGCAACAACACCGACAAGTGTTAATGTGAGGATTATCGCCGCAACAAATAAGGATTTGGCCGAGGAGATTCAGAAGAAAAACTTCCGTGAAGACCTCTATTATAGAATCAACGGGTTTCCAATAGAAATTCCTCCCCTGCGTAAGCGAAAATCAGATTTGTTCCCACTCATCAATAATGCGGTGGAAAAACTGACCAAAGATTTCGATGGCGCAAGAAAGCTGCTGTCAGGGGAAGCACTCGACCTTCTTCTTCAATATGATTGGCCAGGTAATATTCGCGAGCTCGAAAATACCATTGAACTCGCATACAATATGTCAGATGGCGCATGGATCAGGGAAGAAGATCTGAACTTGCCGATCAAACCCAGAGCCGCCATGAATCTAAGGGAACATCTGGATTTTGTGGAACGTGACTATATTTTGGAAAAATTAAACGAAGTCCAATATGATGTGAAAAAAGCGATTCATTGTTTAAGCATTTCCAAATCAGTCTTCTATGAGAAGATAAAAAAACATAAGATCATACTGAATCGTCAACACGAGTCCTGAATTCAGGAAAACAAGTCCGGAAATCCGGACTTGTTTTGTTTTTTGTACAAACCAATCGCTCTATTCAGAATATTTTGAATTTGGCATGAGAATTGCAGAAATATAAGTAAGCCATAGAGAAACCTAGGGGGGTTTCCAGGATACTATTTAAGGAGGTTTCACATATGAAACGAATTTTGTCGCTTGCTTTGGTATTGGTGTTGATTCTAACGGCATTTACAGGTTGCGCTGACAATTCGGCTGATGATCCCGCACAGCCTGCTGTCACACCTGCGCCTGCCAACAATGATACCACTACAACTGAACCACCTGCAACGGAACAAGTTTACAACACAATTTATTCAGGTGAACTTACAACGCTCAACTATTTGATCACCGCATCAGAAAATGAATTTGCCATCGCCAGTAATCTTGTTGATTCTTTGATCGATTATGATCAATATGGTGTTGCTCAGCCGGCACTTGCTGAATCATGGACAGTGTCTGATGACAAGACCGTTTGGACTTTCAAAATCAGAGAAGGTGTCAATTGGTATACTTTTGATGGTGAAGAATATGCAGAAGTCACCGCTCAGGACTGGGTAGATGCAATGACCTATATCTTGAACCCTGACAACAGTTCTGCAACTGCTCAAATCGCATATGGCGTACTTAAAAACGCAGAAGCCTTCTACAATGGTGAAGTTACTGATTTTGCCGAAGTTGGTGTAAAGGCGATTGATACTTACACACTGGAATACACATTGGAAAGACCTACCCCTTATTTCCTTTCCATGTTGAACTATGTGACATTCTTCCCTGTTAATGGACAATTTCTTGCAGATTCTGAGCATCGTTTCGGAACACACAACTCAACACTTCTTTACAATGGCGCATACATTTTAGAAACTTATGAGCCACAATCAAGAAGAGTTCTTGTGAAAAATCAAAATTATTGGGATGCATCAAAAATCTATATCGAAAAAATCAATTACAGATACAACAAAGAAGCCAGTGCAGTTGCACAAGAACTTTACCTACCACAATCTCTTCAGCCATGTTGGATGAATGGATGAATGATCCAGCGAAAAAAGCACTGGTACGTCCAGGACGCCCTAGCTTCTATACATTCTTCTTCACACTCAACTTCAACCCTAATTACAGTGAAGAATATGGACCAGATAATTGGAAAATCGCAGTCAATAACCTGAATTTCAGAAAATCATTGTTCCATGGTCTTAACAGAACCGCTGTCATGCTTACTCATGAACCATTTGACCCACAAAACAGAATGCTTAATACCATCACACCTTTCAACTTTGTCGGTGCAACAGATGGTGACTTTACTGAACTTCCTGGACTTGAAAAATTTACAAACACTGAATCTTTCAACGCCGATCTCGCAAATGATTTTAAAGCGAAAGCAATGTCTGAACTCGAAGGCATAGTGACCTTCCCTGTTCAAGTTGTGGTGCCATACAACACAGGATCAAGTGCCAATGCCGATAGAGCTCAAGTGCTTGAACAACAACTTGAAACTTTGTTAGGCAAAGAGTACATCGATGTGGTCATATTGCCATATCCTCCAACAGGATACCTCAATGAAACACGTCGTGCTGGTAATTATTCACTTCAAGAAGTCAACTGGGGACCTGACTACGCCGATCCTCAAGCTTACACAGATCCTTTCCACAGAGGCGGCAATTATAACTTCCCTGAGTACACTACAGAAGTTGACGAAAATGGCCTCAATAAGTTTGATGTCTATGAATCCATGGTCGAGGCTGCAAAAGCTGAAGTCCTTGATAATGACCTCAGATACAACATGTTTGCGGACGCTGAAGGATACATGATTGAAAACGCATGGTTAATTCCATTCTCAACTGGTGGTGGCGGTTACGTATCCTCTAAACTCAATCCATTTGATGGTCCTTTCTCTCCATTTGGCGTAGCCGGTTTGAGATGGAAAGGTCAGAAAGTTATGGATCAACCTATGAGTACAGAAGTATACTACCAATTAAGAGAAGAGTGGGAGCAAAATCGAGAATTAGCGCTAAAGAATGCTAAAGAGAATTAATCCTCCAGCAGGATAGCCCGATCCACTGGGCTATCTTGCTCCATTTTATGACTTAAGGAGACACAGCTATGATCAAATACACTCTTAAACGCTCTTTGCAATCACTTGGAACACTTTTCATCGTCATTACCGTTGTCTTTCTTTTGATGAGACTTATGCCTGAAGAAGGTTATTTTGGTTCCGGTTTTGAAAAACTAGATGAAGTTCAAAAAGAAGCGATACTTAAAAATATGGGCCTAAGAGACCCATTAGTCATACAACTTAAAAATTTTTACATCAAGTTGGCCAAGTTTGATTTTGGGACTTCTACCACTTACAGACCCAACGTCTCAGTCAACGAGATCATCAAGGACAAAATTCCCTATTCCCTATGGCTTGGACTTTCCAGCGTCTTCATCTCTATGATTGTTGGTATAGCCTCGGGCATAATGATGGCCAGGAACAAAAATGGTCCTCTTGACAAATTGGGTACACTTTACATCGTCATCATCAATGCTGTTCCTGCGGCAGTCTATTATCTTTTCCTACAGCTTTATTTGACCAAATTTCTCAATCTGCCAATCCTCTTTGATGTAGAAAGACCTGTGAGTTGGATCTTGCCGATTATATCTATGTCGCTTGGTTCGATTGCCGCATATGCGATGTGGATGAGAAGATACATGGTCGACGAACTCAACAAAGACTACATCAAGCTCGCTAGAGCAAAAGGTATGAAGAGCAAGAACATCATGACCAGTCATGTTATGAGAAACGCACTCGTTCCAATGGTGCAGTACTTTCCAGCGTCAATTCTCATGGCGATCGGTGGCTCTCTTTATATCGAATCACTTTATTCCATTCCAGGAATGGGTGGTCTACTTGTAGATTCGATTCAAAGACAGGACAATGCTTTGGTCCAAGCTCTGGTTTTGATATTTTCAGCCATCAGTATATTTGGACTCTTAATGGGTGACATACTTATGGCACTGGTGGATCCACGTATTAAATTCGGTAACTCAGGAGGCGGAAGATGAAGCTAAAAAACCACGACAGATTAACAGAACACATAGCTGACAATCTTTTCGAATTCGCAAACGTTGAGACTGATAAATCAGAAATTGCCGGTTACTCCAATTATTCCTATTGGCGCTCTACTGTCCAAGTTTTTCTTAAAAACAAAACTGCTGTAGTCTTCCTAGGAGTCATCGTTATACTTCTTTTATTTACATTGATTCAACCCTTTTTACCGGGCCAAAAGGATCCAACTTTCATTCACATCAATCCCGAAACATTCATGCAGTTTAGAAACATCAAGCCCGGATCGGAATTCTGGTTTGGAACAAATGCCATAGGTCAAGACCTTTGGGCTAGAATCTGGAGTGGAACGAGAACTTCACTATTGATCGGTTTTGCAGTAGGGCTTTTCGAAGTGGTCATAGGCATAATCATCGGAACACTTTGGGGTTATGTCAAAAAACTTGACCGAATCATCACTGAAATCTACAATGTTTGGAACAATATCCCTACTACGGTGGTTCTCATTCTATTGACCTACATTTTCAGACCTAGTCTTTCCACTTTGATCTTCGCAATGGCTATAACAGGTTGGCTTTCCATGGCTAGACTTGTCAGAAACCTTGTTACAATAATCCGTGACAGAGAGTACAATATGGCGTCCAGATGTCTTGGAACACCAACTTACCGTATACTGACAAAAAATATGCTGCCATATCTCGTATCAGTCATCATGCTTAGAGTTGCTCTAGCAATACCAATGGCAATCGGAGCTGAAGTCTTCTTAACCTATATAGGCCTTGGACTTCCAGTGCAGATTCCTTCTCTAGGCAATCTTGTCAATGAAGGCCGAGTCCTTATGATGAGTGAATCTTTACGTTATCAGCTATTCTTCCCTGCAATCGTCATTTCAATGATAACAATTTCTTTTTACGTGATGGGAAATGCATTTGCAGATGCCGCCGATCCGAAAAATCACGTATAGGAGGCCACTATGAATACTATAGATAGAACACTTGAACCCATACTCGAACTCAAGGACCTCGTCATCAAGTTCAATTTGAGAGGAAAGACTCTGACTGCGATCAGAAGTGCGTCACTTGAACTTTACAAGGGCGAAAGCTTGGCAATCGTTGGTGAATCCGGTTCGGGAAAATCAGTGCTCACCAAATCATGCATGGGTCTTTTAGACGCAAACGGATGGGTTGACTCCGGGGAAATCATTTACAAAGGAAACAACATCTCTACTTACAAAGTCGAAAAAGATTGGCTGAAGATCAGGGGTAAAGAGATTGCCATGGTCTTCCAAGATCCAATGACCTCACTCAACCCACTTAAGACCATAGGCAAACAAGTTCAAGAAACCCTTGAACTTCATCAGAAGTACTTGAACAAAGAAGATGCCAAAAGAGCCACCTATGACCTTTTGACCAGTGTGGGTATCGATAATCCAGTAAAAAGATACAAACAATATCCCCATGAATTTTCCGGTGGAATGAGGCAAAGAATTGTAATCGCAATCGCCGTCGCATGCAGACCTGAAATTCTCATTTGCGATGAACCTACTACAGCACTTGATGTGACTATCCAAGCTCAGATCATAGAACTTCTGGAAAGCCTCCAGCGTGTTTATGAACTTACAATTGTCTACATCACACACGATCTCGGTGTTGTCGCTCACGTCGCTGACAGAGTTGCTGTCATGTACGCAGGAGAAATTGTTGAAGTCGGTACGGCTGACGAGATCTTTTATGAGCCTATTCACCCTTATACCAATGCACTTTTAAGCTCATTGCCTCAACTTGGCGTTAAAGGTGAGGATCTTAGTGCCATAAAGGGCACGCCTCCAAATTTATTCAAAACGATTAAGGGAGATGCTTTCGCACCCAGAAATCCAAATGCACTTAAGGTGGATTTCCTGCATGAGCCACCTATGGTTCAAGTCTCTCCTACCCACAAAGCCAAAACATGGTTACTTGACCCTCGTGCACCAAAGGTGCCAATCTCGGAGAATGTCATCAGACTTAAAAACGAATGGGGGTCAAACGAATGAATGAAAGAAAAAAACTTCTCGAAGTCAAAAATATAAGTGTCGTTTTCGGGAGCAGGAAAAAGGCTTTCACAGCCGTAGACGATGTCAGTTTCGATATTTATGAAGGGGAAACATTTGGACTGGTTGGAGAATCCGGTTCCGGAAAAACAACCATCGGGAGAGCAATCATAAGAATCAATGCGATCACATCCGGTGAAATCACTTTTGAGGGTGAGCGCATCAGTGGTAAGATTGATAAGAAGAAAGACAAGAAGGTTGTCCAAGATATACAAATGATTTTTCAAGATCCCATGTCATCGCTGAACGAACGGGCTAAAGTGGATTATATCATCTCTGAAGGCTTATATAATCTCAGAAACTACGCAAATGATGCTGAACGAAAGAAAATTGTCGATGATGCATTATTGGAAGTCGGTCTTTTGCCTGAATTCTCCAGTAGATTTCCACACGAATTCTCAGGTGGCCAACGTCAAAGAATTGGAATAGCAAGATCACTGGTTATGCAACCGAAATTTATAATCGCTGATGAGCCGATCTCCGCACTCGATGTCTCCATTAGGGCACAGGTGCTTAATTTGATGAATCGATTGAAGAAAGACCTCGGCCTTACTTATCTGTTCATTGCTCACGATTTATCCATTGTCAGGTTTATCACCGATCGTGTAGGAGTCATTCACAAAGGACGATTGGTGGAGCTTGCTGAGACAGAGGAATTATACAACAACCCACTTCATCCTTATACAAGGAGTCTCTTATCAGCAATACCTATGCCGAATCCAAATTATGAAAAGAGCCGCAAGGTTGTGTTTTACGATCCAAGCCAGCATCAGTACGACATTGATGCTCCAAAATGGGTTGAAATCACTCCTGGGCACTTCATTCTCGCCAACCAGATGGAGATTGACGAATACAAGACCATGCTAGAATCAAATTCAAAGGGGGAATAGACTATGCAAAACAATTTGCTTACATGGGAACCCAAATTATATGATCAACCCTTTCACATTGAAAAAGACAACCTGACTGCCGAGTGGGTCTCTAAAGTCAAGGAAGTCTCACCATTCGAACGTTTGGTTGTCTCATGGAATACGACAACTTTCGAAAACACCAATATAGAAGTGTGGATCAGAGTCAGGACTTCACAGAACTGGAGCATGTGGTTCAGTTATGGCAAGTGGACGACCGACGGCAACAACACTGGGAGCTTTTCAGGGCAACAAGACAATTTCGCACGACTGGACATTGACGAACTGGTGGTTCATTCCGGTTTAGGAGAAGCTGTCCAGGTGAAATTGGCACTTACCCGAAAACACTCAGATATCAATTCTCCGTCAGTTAGGGCCATCTTTGCAACACTTAGTACACCAACAAATCGATATGAGTCCACGGTTTCCTCGGACGATTTTCGACTGGACGTCCCTACCCGTTCCCAGCTTGTTGTTGAAGAAATAGGAAACATCATATGTAGTCCCACTTCTCTTTCAATGGTCCTAGAATATTATGGTCTCAACCTTCCCACTGAGCAAGTGGCCAAAGGAACAATTGACAATGGCACTTCCATCTATGGCAACTGGTCCTATAACGTGGCTTATGCTGGAGAATGTGGTTATAAATCTTACGTGCACTATTGTGACAGTTTCGATAACGTCCTTGAACTATTGAAGCAGGACATTCCTGTAATCGCATCCATAAGAACTAAAGATGTGAGCGAACTGGATGGTGCATCTCAAGCTTATCCCAGTGGTCATCTCATTGTAGTGACCGGTGTTGAAAAAACGGATGACGGAGTTATGGTTTGCGTCAATGATCCTGCAACAAAAACCATTGAAAATGTATCCAGGAAATACAAATACCATCAATTTATCAAAGCATGGAAACATTTGATCTATATCATCGAAAGGCCTTCTTATGCGATTGACAGTTGACGCACATAATGACACCCTTATGAAAATCATCTCAGAGGACGATTGGTCTTTTTCGGCTGATATTGGGCTGAAGACGGACTTTCATATCGATCTGGACAAACTGGCCAAAGGACATGTCAACGTTGCTTTCTTCGCTGCATTTACGGACGATATGGGGAATCCCGATCTCAACAACAGTAGACTGCTCTCGATGATGCAAGCACTGGATACGACAGTGGAACTCCATTCAGATCAAATGTCAAAAGGGTACGATTATAATGGCATCATAAAAGCAATTGAAAGTCATAAATTTGTGGCCATTCAGACTATCGAAGGAGCTTATTCCCTGACTAAAGATAATGCTCTGGGTTTATTGAGACAATACCATGATCTTGGTGTCAGAATCATCACTTTGGTCTGGGACCACTCAAACTCACTCGGAGAAGGTACAAAAAAAATGACCGCTATGGGAGAACCTACATCCGGCGGATTGACTGAACTTGGTAAAGAAGTTGTGAGAGCCATGAATGAGATCGGAATTCTAGTCGATGTTTCCCATATGGATGAAGAAACTTTCGAGTCCACGATTCAGACTACAAGCAAACCACTTATCGCCACACTCTCAGGTGCTTAGTCGGTCAAACCGCACGTCAGAAACCTTAAAGACAGTCAACTCAAAGCAGTTGCTGACTCCGGCGGTGTTGTGCATGTCGTCTTCTGTCGTTACTTTATCGGAGATGTCGACTCTGGCGTGGAGGTTCTGGTGGATCATATTGAACACATCATCAATGTAATCGGTGAAGATCATGTCGGTCTCGGGTCCGACTTTGATGGAGCAACAATGCCAGTCGACTTGCCAGACATATCACACATGCAGCTCGTTGCAAAGACCATGAAGAATAGAGGTTTCTCAGAGGACACCATAGACAAGGTCATGGGGCTTAACTCTCTAAGATTGATTGATGAAATGAACTTTTCACAACCGGACTCACCTGAAAATAATATAAATTTTATTCCTGGAGTTACCAATCACTTTGAAATGGAGTCAATTGATCTTGATAATACCATAGGCGCCCATTTCTGGTTGAATGGAATCCGCTATGACGCGAAAATTGATGCACTTACCAGCAAACTATCCTATTCAAATGATGAGCCTCTTATTGAACGATATTATGTGGCCACATTTGAATACACAGACACCTCTGGACATATCAAGCGAACCACTCAAATCATCAAGAACTTTTGATGCGATAAATAAAACTCCCGACTACTGAAATTTAAGCAATCGGGAGTTTATTTTATAGAACAAACGATATCATTCTGAGCACTTCAAAATAATCATCAGCTTCAAACCGAAGCGTCAGATCATCAACGATTTCCATGCCTGGATAATAAGATTTCCTTCTCATGACCTTATGTTCCCTGAACATCAATTCCACTTCAAAATGCTCCGGCATAGTGATTTTGGCATCATTCAAATTTTGTTTAAGAGCATCTGAAGAACCTTTTTCTATCCACTCAAGTGTTGAAACTGGAGATTCATTGATAGTCAAACCACCTGTTCCGTCTTTTACTGCAACAGTCTTAAGCAACGGATGAATGGTATGGGAATCCTCGCATAACATTGCATCTCCCGATAGAAAAACTGTCGGTACGCCTTCATATGCCGCCGCATAACTATAAATCAGAAACTCACTTGCCCACTGACCATTGATTTTCATTCTATAAGGTACAGAAGACATAGTATGTGACAAAGGATTTCCTGGTCTTCCTGCTGCTGCATGATAACCGATGAACATGGCGGCATCAAAACTCGAATCAACGCCTTCCACCATAGAATAAGGGTGACCACTCCAATTTCTGATCAATTTTACTCCCGCCGGCAACTGAGTTATGTCGATATTTGTACCTGATGAATGTGAATCCTTGACCACCACTTCTTTTGCTCCTGCTGCAAATGCACCTTTACAAGCAGCGACAACTTCTTTTGTCATCTGGTCTGCAAATCTTGAATAAAACGGACTATTCCGATCACATTCCTCCCATAGAGTAGTTCCCGTTACACCTTCCATGTCTGCACTAATGAATACTTTCATCTTAACCTCCCAAAGTTATTTTGCCTCTATCAATATCATTGCAATTCCCATGCCAATACGCTATAATTATACGTTATGACACCCACTAAAGAAATGAGGTATTCCTTTTGAACTTCTATAAACTCGGTATTCGATCAGATTTGGTATATGCACTGGAATGCCAAAACATTCTGACTCCGACTCCAATTCAACAATTGGCGATTCCCAAAATAAACAAAGGCAAAGATCTTTTGGCTGAAGCGCAGACCGGCACAGGGAAAACTATGGCTTTCCTACTCCCCGCCTTTCAAGCCATCGATCCTGAACATAAATCCATACAGATTCTGATCATCACTCCCACCAGAGAACTTGCCCTTCAAATAACAGGCGTAGCCAAAACCTTGTCAGAGGTAGTACCGATCGGAATCCTGGCGGCATATGGTGGACAAGATGTCAACGCACAGCTCAGTAAGCTAAAAGAAAACATCCATATGGTCATTGGCACACCGGGCAGAATACTTGATCATATCAGGAGAGGTTCCATCAATTTTGATGCACTTTCGATGTTCATTGTCGATGAAGCTGATCAGATGTTTCATATCGGATTCAAAAAGGATGTGGATGCAATCATTGAAGCACTTCCAGCACACCGTCAAACCTTATGTTTTTCAGCAACACTGAGTCATACGGTAGATGGTTTTTCAGGCAAGCATCTTAATGATCCTGTAGTTGTCATTGCCCCTAAAAAGCAAATTACTCTTGAAGAAATTACCCAATCGGTCATTCATACATCCAATCGAAAGAAATTCGAAGATTTAAAGACTATACTCGACAAAGAAAAACCAAACAAGGCCATGATCTTTTGCCGAAGCCGTCTGGGTACACATTCCTTATATGAGGAAATGCTGGCTGCAGGATATGATGTCGAAGCATTACATGGGGATTTGACACAGGCCAAACGTGAATTCGTAATGTCTTCTTTTAAAGACGGAAAACTAAAATACTTGGTTGCGACAGACGTGGCCTCTAGAGGTCTTGATGTTGAAGGCATAACGCATGTCATAAACTACAACCTTCCTGATGATCCGGAAAACTATGTCCACAGAATTGGTAGGACGGGCCGGGCTGGAGAGAGCGGCATCGCCATCACCCTATTGACAGAAAAAGACTCTAAAAGATTAGAGTCTATTGAGTCCTTTATCAATATGAAATTAACTGTTGAAGTAATACGCCCTAACCTTTGATCCATCAGGTAATTGATCTAATTCCTTTGAGATGATCACATACCCGTTGGAACCTGTCAACAAAGATATCATTCCTGATTTTCCAGAAGTCGGTACAGCCACAAATTGGTTGTCGGCTTCTTTTATTTGAACCATCTGGTAGGTATCTCTTCCTTTGGCGGGACGAATCGATCGAGATAATGTCACTTCAACACTTTTATGCCTTGGAACATCAAAGCCCCAACTTCTTAGGATCTCAGATGCCAAAAGTTCATAGACAATGATGGATGAGACGGGATGCCCCGGAAGACCTATAACCGGCTTGTCTCCGTGTTTCGAAACTATGGTAGGTTTACCCGGTTTGATTGCCATTCCGTTGATAAGGACGCCCTGATCACATATTTCGTCGAGCAACTCATAAGTATAATCTTTTTCTCCCACTGAACTGCCACCTGATATAAATACCAAATCCGATTTCGATATAGCATCCTCAATAGTTGCTTTGATCTCATCATAATCATCTTTCACTATCATTCTATTAATTACTCTGAGTCCTTGTTTTTGAGCAATGGAAGCTAACGTAAACGTGTTGATTTCCCTTATTTGACCCGTTTTGAGTGGTTCACTTGATTCAGTAAGTTCATCTCCTGTGGAAATGAAAGTCACTCCAGGGCTTTTCATGACTTCAACCTGAAAGTATCCAAGTGCAGCCAATGCTCCGATTTCGTGCGTACCAATTCTTGTTCCCTTGGTCAACACCACCTGTCCGATAGACATATCAGATCCCCGTTCTATGATGTTCTCCCTGTCGATAAACGCTTCTTTAAAATATACCGAATCCTCAGATAAAACTTCCGTGTCTTCAATCATGACCATGGTCTCAGTTCCCTCTGGAATCATTCCACCGGTTGGAACGTAAATACACTCTCCTTTGTTGAGTACACTCATATTACCGCTTCCCATAAAAGACTCACCAACTTTTTTGAGGGTACAAGGACCATTTGAGAATTTTACAGCATAGCCGTCTACAGTAGATTTTGAAAAATCAGGGATCATTTCTTTACTTATAATATCGCTGGCTAAATATCTACCCTGTGCTTGTGTCAGTTCCACCATTTCAATTTGATCATAAGACTTTCCGAAAAAGTCATGAATATCACTCAACACTTTTTCAATTGGATTTAAAATCATTTTTTGTTTCATGTCGCCTCCACAATTCAATAATCGCTTCATATGCCTCTTCTGTATCGATATCATCAAAAAAATCAGAGTTTTGAATCTCACATTCATAAACCTCATCGGGAAATTGTCTAATCACGACTTTTCCACCTTGATCGCCTTCAATTTTTCTGATTTCACTGAAAAAGGATTGATCGAAAAGAACTGGTGCCCCTTTCTTACCTGTTTCTTGATTCACAGGAACTACAATCTTGCCTTTTTTCATTGTAAAGGCATCAATTATTGCATTCAATCCACTGACCGTGATGAGTGGCTGATCACCCATAGCAAAAAGCACTCCTTCGACACCAGTTTTGGGCAATGTCTCCATCCCTTTAATGATAGAAGTGCTTTGACCTTTTTCATACTGATCGTTGTATAAAAGCCTTACCGGATAATACTTCAGTAATTTACGAACGAATTCATGATCGCGTCCAGAAACCACTATGACATAATCCACTTTGGATGACAATACCGTTTTGACCACATGCTCTATTACAGTTGTTTCGCCAAGTGGCAATAACAATTTATTTTTCTTCATTCGTGATGAGAGCCCCGCTGCGAGTATCACCGCTACTATCATATTCTCTCCTAATGACCATCATTTCTTTACTATTTTCCATTTCAGCAACTACAAGTGCCGAAATCCAACTTGGTAACGCATCAAAAAACAACTTGAAATCAATGTCCACTTCAAGCATTGAAATTTTATTGAGTAAAAGGATGACTTCCGCTTGCTCAGGAATACCTTTACCGAGTCCATTCGGATCAGATAAGTGTCTGATCAAATGTGACACTTCAATTGTATCACCTAGTTGAGCTCCAGTAATTTCACAAAATTTCTCCGTTCTAAAGATCCATTCTTCAGAAACAGGTTTTCCCACACCATCAAGACCCAAAACAATAATGATAATATCGGTTTTTTCAGGTATGACGGGTTCATGATCCAGATGAGCTTTGATTGGTCTGTGCTTTGCACCATCAGCTTCATTTAAAATAATCATCGGACTTTTTTCTATGACAAAAGCGTCCAACACCGAAGGTTCAACGCCTTTCACTTTTTGATCATTCTCTTCATGGACATTAGAAAAAAACCCCACTACACCTTTTGTATCAGGATTGAAACTAGGCAATTCATTAAAATATATTTCACTGACTTGACTGAGACTTGGTCTGAACATGGCGGTAGTGGATGTCACAAGGACTCTGTGATTTCTACTCAATATTCTACTCAATTCATAAAGAGTAGTTGTTTTCCCACCTCCACCGATGATGGACACCAGACAAGTATCGTTTTCATTAAATATGGATTCAATCCGCTTTACTAAAAACATCGCGCCTCCACAAGATGGCCTCAAGAACACCACCGGCGATATTTCTTCCCTTTTCGCTTATTGTATAACAATATTCAGTGATGCCACGAGGATCCACATCCCCAACTTTCATACCTTTTGTTATTTCGACATTGTCATGAATCAAGCCCCTTAAGACACCTTCAACCTGTGAGATCACTGGCATATCGTTCACAAAAGCGATTGTCTCGTTTTTCTCAATATGATCTCCGATTCTTTTCAAAGATTTTATGACACCATCACAAGGTGAACGAAGCACTCTTTCCGTTGTATATCCAGCGATATCTCCAGGGCAATGAGTGTTTTCTTTCGCATATCCGGCAAAAATCAATCTTCCCAAATCATGACCTCTTGCCGTCTCAATAACGACATGAGCATCAACACCTGCATTGATCTCAGGACCTAGTCCAACAACAATTTCAGCTTTATCCAAACTATAATTCACTTTCTTCTTGGAGAGGGTCGCATCAACAAATATGTCAGGCTTGAAAGCCTCCATGATCACATCTTCATTACATGTCAAAACAGGAATCTTATTGGCATTGAGTAGCACATCGATTTCATCGACATGTTTACAATAAATTGCTTCAATCCCCTCAACCGAATGAGTGCCTTCATAAATTGCACTTGAAAAAGATACGGTTCTACGAACCATCTTAGGGTTCTCAAGTTCTGATACTACTACTTTGAACCCGCTTTTAAACAACTTTTGTATAACAGCGGTGGCGAGATCGCCACCACCTCTTACAAGCACTTTATTTTGAGTTTCTGTCACTTGGAGGCCTCCTTACTTTACTTAAAAATCCTCCTGAACGATTGTATTTGACTGCTTGAATCTCACCCATGATAGCAAGTGCGATCTCAGGAGGAGTCTCCCCTCCGATGTCAATTCCAATCGGCGCATGTACAGTTGCCAAAAGATCTTCCGATACCCCTTCATTCTGAAGCTGCGTAAAGCAAAAGTTTATTTTACTTTTGCTGCCAATCATTCCAATGTATCTGGCAGGGGAATCTATTACCAGTTTAAGAGCTTCCAGGTCATACAAATGACCGTGTGTAACTATGACAACACTGGTGTTTGAATCCATATCAAAGGGTTTAGCCATGAAATCTTCCATTGACATTTTTCTTTCAACATCTGGAAAACGCTCATCGCTGATGAACTCTGGTCGATGGTCAATGATAGTCACCCGATAGTTCAGCGCTTTTGCAAAAACACTTAAATCGAGTGCGATATGCCCACCTCCGAAAACCACAAGCTTGTCCTGTTCAGAAAATACCTTCACAAATATTTCCACTGCTCCACCACAAGCCATTCCAAGCGAATGTTCTGTTTCTTTGAGAGTCAGTTCATATTTGAAAGCAGTGGATTCATTCTTTCTGATACATTCAGCAGCGTCACGTTTTGCCTGTTCCTCAACTTTTCCGCCACCGATTGTGCCATCAATCAGCTCACCGCCTACGCCCACCAGCATCATGCTTCCAGTGTCGCGAGGACCACTTCCGAGTTTGCTGGTGACTGTAACAAGCGCAACAGCCTCTCCTTTATCGATATACTTCAACATTTTTTTCATGAGTTGAGCTTCCATTACAGCCTCCTACAAAACACCTTCCGCTATAAGTGTCTCAATTTCTTCGTCTGAATACTCGAAGTATTGTTTTAAAATTTCGAAATTATGTTGTCCCAAAATCGGCGCAGGAGCATTGACTTCACCAGGTGTTTCACTGAGTTTAATCGCTACGCCAGCCATTTTTAGTTTGCCAGCTATTGGATGTTCCACTTCAATAATCATATCCCTAGCTATAACCTGTTCATCTTCAAGGACTTCTTTGATTGAATTAATTGGTCCATTTGGAACACCAGCTGCATCGAGTATCTTTTGCCATTCTTTTGTGGCCTTCATCTTCATTTTCGCAGCGATCAAAGGCCTCATTTCATCATAATTAAGATGACGTTGCGGATTGGTTGCGAACTTGTGATCGTCTACAATATCCATAAGATCAGCGACTTCACAGAATCGCTTCCAAATCTGATCATTACCAACAGCTACTACAATTTTAGTGTCATTTGTATCAAACGGCTCAAAAGGAGCAATAGATGAATGTTTGTTTCCCGATGGTCTTGGCACTTCATTTGTTGTCACGTATCTGGCAATTGCGTTTTCGAGCATTGCAACTTGGCAATCGAGCATAGCAACATCAACCTTTTGGCCAATCCCAGTGTTATTTCTGTGATTAAGGGCAGCAAGTACTCCTATAGCTGTAAACAATCCCGCACCAATATCTCCAATGGATGGACCAACTCGTGTAGGCTCTCCATTTTCAGGACCGGTGATGCTCATAATCCCCCCCATAGCTTGTACCACACCATCATAGGCAGGTCTAGTGCTGTAAGGACCTGAGTGACCAAATCCAGAGGAAGCAGCATATATTATTTTAGGATTGATTTCTTTCAGAACATCATAACCAAGACCCAATTTCTCCATAGTTCCCGGTCTGAAGTTCTCAACGATCACATCCACTTTTTCAACGAAAGATTTCAGAAGTGCCTTACCTCGCTCAGACTTTAAGTTCAAAGTCACGCTTTTCTTGTTTCTATTCAAACTCATAAAGTAAGCACTTTCACCATGTTGATAAGGACCAAAGTGTCTTGAATCGTCCCCTTTAACCGGTACTTCAATTTTTATGATCTCAGCACCAAGGTCGCCGAGCATCATCGTACAATATGGGCCTGCTAAAACCCGAGTCAAATCAAGTACTTTCAAACCTTCTAAAGGTCCCATAAACTTCCTCCTCAAAAAAACATACCCACGGGAACCCAAAGGTTCCCATGGGCACGCCCTTATCTTTTATTCTTGCTCTTCAAATCCTACAATACGACAGAATGCTGACTCACCATATTGGAATTTCCATGGGAAACAGCCAATGATCAATCTTTTGTTTGATAATTCATTGATTTGTCCACCAACGTTCTCAGCATGGATGATTTCGCCATACTTTTGTCCAAACATTTGAATGTGCATAGCTTGGTATTGCTCTGGCCATGGATAAACTTCATTTAATGTTTTTCCATATTTCTTTTGGAAGAGTTCATCGCAAGCTTTTGCTTCGCCTGGCTCCCAGTCACGAATCTTAGTGTTCATTGGGTGATCCGCTGATCCACAGTCAACACCTATCCAAGCGATTTCCATTTCTTGAGCCCATGCCATGAAATCAAGTGATGGACCAGGATGTCTAAGCATATATCTTCTTTCATCTGCTTCTGGTTGATCGAAACCATACTTGTTGTAACCAGTGTTGATGATAAGAATATCACCTTTTTTGACTTCAACTCTATCCATGATATCTTGTGGTGTATAAATTCCAAAATCTTCTGCTTGATCGGATAAATCAACTACAACACCAGGACCACAAAGTTTTTCAAGTTCAAGTGAAGCAATGTCTCTACCTGAAGTATCGAAGTGAAGCGGTCCATCAAGATGGGTACCTACGTGATTTGAGGTAGTGATCAATTGACCGTTCGCACCATTTGGAGACAATCTTTTAAAGAATTTCACTTGAAGTGGCTCATAAGTTGGCCATGGTGGTGTCAAGTGGCTCGTATTTACAGTTAAATCGTACATTTTAATTTTGTCCCAGAATTTCATATGTTACCTCCTAAAGTTATAAGATGTGTGGTTACTATTTAATGATACCCTCTGAAGTCATTTTATTAACAAAAGCTTCGAGTGCATCTTCAAAACATTTCATAGGTGGTCTAACAAGACCTGCTCCAACCTGTCCAACACCTGGATCTTTATGTGCGATACCTGTGTTGATGATTGGTAATATTTGTGTTTCGATGACTTTACGGATGTCGATACCTGTTGGTGTTCCTCTAAAGTTCATTGAAGGCATCTTGTAAGCATCATTTTCTTCTTCTGTGATTTCATACATCATTGTAGTGTAATTGATCGCATCTTGAGGAGTACCGCCAACGAATTGAACGATTGCAGGCGCTGTAGCCATTGCAAATCCACCAAGACCAGAGGTTTCAGTGATGACTGAGTCACCGATATCCGGATTGGCATCATCAAGTGTGAAACCTGGGAAGAACAATCCATCTATGACTTCTGCAGGAGCAGTAAACCACTGATCGCCAAGGCCTGATACTCTAATACCGAACTCTGTACCATTACGTGCCATTGTATATACAACTGTTGAATAAGGGATGTTGCCAACTGGATCCAAAGTACATTTTGCAGATGGCATTGTCAAGTTCAAGAAAAAGTGGTCATTGGAATGCATGAATTTTAACACTTCGGCTTTATCTTCTGTACTGAAATCTGTAAGAACAATATATGGAGCAAACTCTCTGATGAAAAGAGAAGTGCCTGCCTTGTTTCTGTTGTGACCCTCATCACCCATTTGAACTACTTGCGCGATCATAGATTTTAAATCGAGTGGACCGTGCAATTCAAGAGCAGCTTTAAGCACTGGATATAAAACATTCTCCATCCATTTGAGTCTAGTGATGACTTCTTCGCTGTATGCGCCATATCTCAAGACTTTTCCAAGTCCTTCATTCAAAGTACAGTACGCATAGTTGCCAAATGTTTCATTTTTGACGATCCATACTGGCATGCTGTATGTTGTTACACCAGCCATAGGACCAACTGCGTCATGATGGTGACAAGAGTCAAACTTGATTTCACCAGATGCAGCTAATTTGACAGCTTCCTCTTCATTGTTTGCAAGACCTTCATAAATCAAGCCACCTATTACAGCACCTTTAAGAGGTCCGCTCATGTTTTCCCACTTGATTGGTGGTCCCGCATGTAAAATTGTCTTTTTGTCCATACCTGGAATCATATCTTTAGCTACACCCAATCCAATCAAGGTAGGTCTCGCTTTTTGAAGAGTGTTTAAAGCTTGTTCATTGGCTTTTCTAATTAATTCTTCCACCTCATCATCTCCTTTGGTTATTTATTTGATTTCAATTTATCAAGTAAGGCAACGAGTTTTGCATTGCCGCCTGCACGTGGTCTCCAATCCATCTGAACCACCGGAACTTCTTGTTTCTTAAGATCCTTTGAAAAAGATTCAAGCCCCATATTGATGACTTTCAAGTCTTGGCTGAATAAACGATCGATTCTATTCATCTTAAGCTCCTTTCTTATTCAGTTGATCCATGATTTTTTGAACAAGACGAACGGCTTGTGCGTTTGAAGGCATTACTATGAATCCTTCAGCCTCAAGTACGCTTTGTGATGCTTTCAAATCTTGAGGATCACCCTCTGTTCCTGTGATAGATGCAACGTAAATCACATTGTTGTCAAGTTTCTTATTCACTTCATGAATGGCATCTGCAACTTCTTTTGCAGGATTTTCATGTGAACCGTAACCCAAGACTACATCTACAAGTACAACAGCGACATCATTTGCAATGTCAGTCTTGAAACGATCAGATCTGGTTGAAGGATCGATCATCGGGTGAGGTCTTCCTACTGTGAACTGATCTTCACCTAGGTCAAGACATACATGCCCAGAAAGTGTGGTTAAATTCTCAATGGCGTATTCAGGAGAGAGAGGAATATTGGAATAAATGCCTCCAAATGATTGACCAAGCATTTTCATTGCTTCATCTGCCAAGGTTCCCCCTGTGAATAAACCTCTGAAATATTTTTGCTCAGGTTTCAGTGCTGCTACTTTTGAAGTCACAACCTTATCAATTGCTTCATCCGATAATGAGAATCCGGTGAAATCCACTGGTGTCTCTCCTTTTGCAAGAGCCACAGCTTTGTATGCTGCATCTTCCAGAGTCAGACATGGATATGCTCCAGCAGCTTTGATTGCCTCGATGTCTCCACCAATGAAATCTACTACAACGGGTTTCTTTGTCTCGGAGACTTTACCCAGAATTTTCTCTGCTACTTCAGGTGATGGCGGTTTAGAAATCAATACGATAACCTCTGTGGACTCATCTCTCATCAGTGCTTCAAAACCTTGTAGCATCATCAATCCACCAATTTCAGATTTAAGATCACGGCCACCGGTTCCGATAACTTGCGATAAACCTGAACCAAGTTTATCAATCAAAGTGCTCACTTCTTGAGTTCCAGTTCCTGACGCTCCAACGATTCCAATAGGTCCTTTTTTGACAACATTTGCGAATGCGAGTGGTACACCATTTATAATAGCGGTTCCACAGTCCGGTCCCATCATCAAAAGTCCTTTATCAACAGCTTTTTGTTTGAGTCTAAGTTCAGCTTCAACAGATACGTTGTCTGAAAAAAGCATAACGTGCAAATCGTTATCAAGCAGTCTTGATACTTCACCTTCTGCATACTGACCTGCAATTGATACAACAGCCATGTTTGCCTCCGGCATCATCTCAAGCGCGGACTTGATTGTGGCCGGTCTGTAATCACTACCTGCTGAAGACTTTTTCTCCTTCAAAAGTCCATTGACACGTTCCACAACTTGCTCCATAATCGCTTCGTCAACCACATCTGCTGAGATGAAGAAGTCATTAGGAGAAAGTTCATCTAGTTTCTCACTGCCAAGTCCTAAATTGTTCGACAGTTCTTTGTTCAAATCGGTACCCATTCCCACCATGACATCTTTGACACCTTCAATATTTTTGACTTCTTTGGAAATCAACATAAGTGTCACGGAATCATAGTAAGAATTTTTTCGGACCTCATAACAAATCATGATTTAGCCTCCTTTATTCATAAATTAGTATTTGCTTAACACCATGGCGCAGTACACTCCGAGCAAGAAATCCGCACCAGAGGTCGCACCATTGGCCAACACTCGTTTAACCAGAAATTCAAAATTTAAATTGTTACTTATAAAAAGTGATTGAACCACTTTCAAATGATTTTCGGATGCTCTTCCAAGTGCAACTTGCTTCAGCATCGTTTCACTTACTTTTGTTGTGCGATTGATCGAGAACCTGTAAACATTTTGAGCGAAATCTTCAGTGGCTTCCATGGAATCTTCACCCATCATTGCACTGGCAATATAAGTTAAGATTACGCCAGTTAAAAAATCATCAGTAGAAGGTGTCAAGCCCGGACCAAATCCGATAAACTTCGGAAGCCAATCCACAACCTCGTTGAAAGCCTTACGATCAAGACATTTGAGAATTTCTACGAAGACTTCCTGTATGAACTCACAATAAGTGTTCATTCTAAGTCCACAAGTTTTTAACCCTAGTCCTTTATACCTTTCAACTGAATCCAATAAAGGTAATATGCCACTCGTCTCGCCACGTTCACACAAAATATCTCTCAAAAGATTCAGTTTAGTGATTTGCTCCTCTAGATGAAGACCTTTTCCTTTGAGCATCAGAACACAAGGCGTCACAGAAGCATTTGAAAAATCAAGTTGCATCTGGCTATGAACAAATGTCATTCCACTGGTTGTGATTTCAACCTCGTCATTTGCTAGAACATTTCTAAAACTCGATGATCTGCCAGCTATAACAACACTCATTGGTGCCAAATCCTTGTTTTCAGTCAGGAGAGTTATAAGTTCACCAGAATCATCCATAAGATTGATCGCTTCTTTAAATATAGAGTGAACAACGTATTTGTTCGATCTGCTGCGAGCGAAGTGATCCTTAAGCTCTTTGGAAATTCTAATTGCGTTCATAGCGCCCCCACTATTTCTTAATTAAGTCCAATTTGATAACATCCATTATTTTTATAGCTATATGCACATTGAGTGATACATCGGGATTACTGAAATCAATATTTCCAATTTCTTTGATCCGTTGCATACGATATATCACTGTATTGTAATGCGTATACATTTCTTCAGATACCTTTTTGAGATTGCATCCACAGGAATAGTACATCTTAAGGGTATTTAGGAGCTCAGCATCCTTGTCCCTGTCGTAGTTGACTATAGGACCAAGGACTTCCATGAAAAACTGAACAAGTTCCGGTTGAATGCTTTCATTGGATAGAATTCTATATATGCCCAAATCATCAAAATGAAGTGCATTTTGATCTGAATTGCTGAGTTCCAGTTTGTGAATAGCTCGTTCCGATTCTTTGTAGCTTTTATGAAGCATGCCTAGTGGCGAATAAACTCGACCTATTCCAATGTGTATCTTTTTGTCGATGTTTTCAAATTTTGCAAAATTTGTTAATTCCTTGGAAAAAGAAATCATGTCATTTTTGCTTTCTTCAGGAGAGGCATACGGATCAAAACTGAGTAAAAATATGACTCTGTCACTTTTATTTCCGTAAAGTAGCGCGCCCTTATAATGTCTTTGCATCCTCTCAACAACACTGACCAGTTTAGAGTTAAGCTGCTTCATGATTTGAGTGTTGTTTGGAGTCATTCTTACATCATATGGAGCGTCCACTGTTTTAACCAATACCACACCGTGTGCTTTGTTTCTATCAAAATCAAAATAATTGGATTTTTCGATTGCCCTCTGTTGTTGACTCTCTTGGGGCGATAACAATTCCTCGATAAATTCAATCTTATGTTTGTTTTCATTCTCATAAATAGATAATTTTTTTGTTGAATGGAGTGCAATAAGTGATACTGCTGCCTGAATCATGAATAAAGTCTTCTCTTCGACTTTCTCATCAATATTCCAAATGATGACCTGCCCGTAAAGGACTTCTTCCGAGAAAATCGGAATCATCAAACGCTTCACCGGATGACCATCTATAACATCCACAGCTGTTTCAATACCTTGGTCTTTATAAATTCTTCTGAATTTATCAGTACGTTTAAAAAGCATTTTGTTGACAATTTCTTCGATTTCACCTTCAAGTTCTTGATTTGAACTTATGACGAAATCCTTGAACAATTCTTCTGTGATTGCCACCGGAGCCGAAACGACCTCCCCAATCATGTCGCATATCTCCCTCAAATCGCCACCCCTAAGCATGATATCTTTGAGTTGATTGTTGAATGCGTCAATTTGGATCAGCAAATTGGTCTGGTTGCTAACTACTGTAGTAAGAACAGAAGTGATCAAATCACCGAAAGATATATCCATTGGTATCTTAATAATTGGAAATCCTAACTGATCTGAAAGTGTGATGACTGATGCAGGCAATTCTTCGATATAACGTTTCATTTTGATTCCAAGTCCAGCGACTCCGATTTCATGCATTTTCGGAATCAGTTCATTTAACTTGAAAACATTGTCTTTTATTGAATATGCAGTAGTAAGTAAGAGTTCTCCAGGTTGAAGCCACTGGACGATGTCGGGAACTTCCATGACATTGACTTTGGTAACCGGTCTCGACAGGCCGTTTGAACCACTAATAACTTCACACCCCTCAAAAGCTTCAAGAGAAATAATTTCGCTCAGTCGAACTCCCATTTTATTTTGCATGATTATACCTCCCAACAATATTATACTAAATATTCTGTGTTCTTTTTATACTATTTATTGTTGTTGAGATACAATGTTTTGTGTAATATTTCATTATTGTTGTAATCAACTAACAAATTATGCCGGTAAGCTGCTTACCGGCATAATAGATTAACGAGAAGCGTACTTCATTATTCTGGTAAAACTACGTTTAAGAAAATGCCGACGATTGCTGCTAGTGCCATACCTTCAATATTGAGAGATAATGCGCCTATGTTGATCGGAAGCACCGCTCCACCAAGTCCTAAAACGACTATGACAGCCGCGATGATCAAGTTTCTAGATTTGTTGAAATCCACTTGGTTTTCAACAAGTGTTCTAGCGCCGATAGCTGCGATCATACCGAAAAGAATTATAGAGATACCACCAATTACTGCTGTTGGGATAGTTCCAATCAGTGCGCCTAATTTAGGTACAAGACCTAAAATTATTGCAAATACGGCTGCGACTCACATAATCTTTGGATCCCAAGCTTTTGTAAGTGCCAAAACGCCTGTATTCTCAGAGTAAGTAGTATTCGCAGGTCCACCAAACATTGCTGAAACTGATGTTGCAAGACCATCACCAAGAAGTGTTCTGGATAAACCAGGCTTTTTGATAAAGTCTTTCTCTACAGTTGCGCCAATTGCTACGACGTCACCGATGTGCTCAACCATTGTAGCAAGAGCTATAGGTGCTACCGTCAATATGGCATCGAAATTGAATTTAGCAAGTGTAAATGCAGGAATTCCAAAGAATGCCGCGTCATTAATCGGAGAGAAATCAATCAAGCCGAATACTGCAGCAATGATATAAGATCCAATCAAACCTATGATTACAGGAATAACTTTTAAGAAACCCTTTGCAAATACACTGACGACAGTTACGATTGTAAATGCAACGATAGCAAGCAACCAGTTCTCTGAAGCCATTCCAACTGCAGTAGGTGCAAGCTTAAGACCGATAACAAGAATGATCGGACCTGTAACTATTGGTGGGAAAAATTTGATGATTCTATCAGTACCGAAAACTTGCATCAAACCTGCAAGAATCAGGTAGATGATACCGGCGACAACAATGCCGCCTCGCGCATAATCAAGTCCGTGACTGCTTGCCACAGCGAGCATTGGTGCAATGAATGCAAATGAAGATCCTAAGAATGCAGGTACCATACCACCTGTTACAAGGTGGAATAAAAGTGTACCTACACCGGCCAAGAACAGTGATACTGAAACGTCAAGACCTGTGATGATTGGAACAAGTACAGTAGCACCAAACATTGTAAATGCGTGCTGTAAGCCCAATGTAAGCATTTTTGGTGTTCCGAGTGCTGTTACATCAGTAATTGCGTGCTTATTTACTGAATGCTCATCTTTTTTAGACATAAAACCCCTCCCCTTAATTAAATAGCTTCTCCGTTAATCGTTGTTTTTCGCCTTGATTGCATTTAAAACTCTTTCTGCAGTCAATGGCATTGTATTTAAGCGAATACCTGTAGCAGCATATATCGCATTCGCTATTGCAGGTGCGGTAGGAACCATTGCCGGTTCAGCAACGCCTCTGGCACCAAATGGGCCAGTATCCTCCGGGTTTTCCACAAATTTTATGACCATTTCAGGCATATCATCTGCTGTAGGAATCTTGTAATCGACAAATGATGGATTGAGAACTTTACCATCTTTTAGCATTAGTTCCTCAAAAAGTGCTGTTCCAATACCTTGTGCAATCGCACCTTCCATTTGTCCTTCAAGCAATTGTGGATTCATGACTTTACCGACATCGAATACTGAGACAACTTTGAGAATTTTTACTGCCCCAGTCTCGAGATCTACTTCAACTTCAATACCTTGAGCTCCATATGTCCAGAATACAACCGGATGTTCCCCAAGACCGGTTTTTTTGTCTGCGTTACGAACATTTGGAGGAATGAATGCACCACGACCGATAATCGGTCCGTGAATACCTGATCCATCTTCAAAAGTAAGTCCCAGTGCAAGTTCTGTAATCGCAACTTTTCTATCTGGATAGATTTTTGAGACCACATAACCATCTCTAAGTTCCAAGTCGCGTTTGGAGAGTCCTATTTTGATTTGGGCAAGTTCAAGCAATTGATTCATTGCGTCATTTGCAGCTTCAAATACCGCTCTGCCCGCTGAATAAGTGATTCTAGAAGCGACCGTTTGCCACTCATAAGGTGTTTGATCCGTGTCACCTGTTCTAATGGTAATTTTCTCAGGTGAAATGGAAAGTACTTCCGCTGCTATTTGTGTCATGACAGTATCAGAGCCCTGTCCGATATCCTGTGCACTCACAAGTAGATGTGCAGTTCCATCTTCATTAAGTTTGATGATTGCTGAGGATGCCGCATTTGTTGGCATTGATGGAGCCTTCCAACCACATGCGATTCCTTTACCTCTTACTTTTGTAGGACTTGTGGATTCGCTTTTCTCATAGAATTTGATTTCTTCTACTGCAATATCCAGACATTCCATCAAACCGGCAACTTCAACCACTTCACCTGTACCAGTTACACCACCTGGCTTCATTCCGTTGATTCTTCTGATTTCAACCGGATCGATTCCAATTTGTTCAGCTACCATATCGAGGTTTTGTTCAATACCGAAATGAATTTCACTCATTCCGAAGCCTCTGTACGGTCCTCCTACCGGATGATTTGTATAGACACAATAAGAATCTGTATAGACGTTTTCAATATCATAAGGACCTGCTGAAGCATAACCAGCAGCTTTTGCGATGTTTACACCGTACTCATTGTACGCTCCACCATCCCAAATGAATTCATTTTCCACTGCTATGATCTTACCATCTTTATTGACACCTGTCTTTATTCTCGCATGCAGACCTTGTCTAACATATGCGTTTTCAAACTCATCTTGTCTGGAATATGTCAATTTTACCGGATGATCCGGGAATTTTTTTGCAAAAGGAATCAAAATACCTTCAAGAGTGGTTCCCGCTTTTGATCCAAATCCACCTCCGACTGCCGGCGAAAGAACGCGCAATCTATTGAGTGGAAGGTCAAACGCCTCTGAAAGTGCTTGTCTCACAGCATAAGGCGATTGACAACTTGCCCAAACTGTCATGAAGCCATCCGCATCCATTTGGGCAATTGCTGTATGTGTCTCTATTGGCACGTGCTGCACATGCGGTACATAGAAATCATTTTCCACTACAAAATCAGCTGTCTCAAATGCTTTTTTAGCATCGCCTTTTCTAAGTGTATAATGATTGGAAATGTTCGTTCCTGGAACCGGGAAAAATACTGGTGCCCATTTATATTCTCCCAAATCAGGGTGAACAAGCGGTGAATCAGGTTTCATGGCATCTTTGGCGTTGGTGACTGCCGGTAACACCTCGTATTCAATATCGATGAACTCAAGCGCAGATTGGGCGATTTCCTCTGAAATAGCGCAAACAGCCACAACAGCTTCTCCTCTATATCTTACTTTTCCAACAGCTAAAAAGTTCTTGTCTTCAAGGTAAAGTCCACCACGTTTTGTGAATAAATCTCCCGTAATTATGTCTTTGACACCTTTGATGGCCAAAGCTTTTTCAAAATTGATGCTCAATATTTTTGCGTGTGGATGAGGACTTCTCTTTACAGCGACGTAAAGCATTTTTGATAATTTGATGTCATCCACATATTTTAAGGAGCCTGTGACTTTTTTAACTCCGTCGACACGTTTTACGCTAGTTCCTACAAATTTCAAGTCTCCCACCTCCTACGCTTTATTTTGGTCGGCAACTACTTGGATTGCCTCTATTATTTTTTTATAGCCGGTACAACGGCATAAGTTTCCGCTGATGCCTTCTTTGATTTCATTTTCAGTCGGATGTGGATTTTCTTCGAGCATCGCTTTTGCAGTCATAATCATTCCTGGTGTGCAATAGCCACATTGAAGTGCCGCATTGTCTATGAATGACACTTGAAGAGGATCAAGCTCTCCATCTACTACCAATCCTTCTATTGTTGTAATCTCAGTACCATCTGCTTCTACCGCCAGTACGAGGCAAGCATTCAGCGCCTTGCCATTCACAATGATTGTGCATGCACCACATTCACCAGCGCCACAACCTTCTTTAGCGCCTGTAAGGTCGAAATCTTCTCTGATCATCTTAAGTAGGGTTCTTTGATTATCTACCAAACACTCAACAACTTCGCCATTGAGCGTAAATTCTATCAATGTTTTCATGATTAATCCTCCTATAGCCATTCTGTGAGCGCATGGCGAAGCATAACTCCGACCATTTCACGTCTGTACTCTTCCGAAGCTCTGATGTCGCTGATTGGAGTAACTTCTCCAGTAGCTAATTTGCATGCCTCATCGATAATATCACTAGTCAGTGTCTTTCCAGTTAAAAACGCTTCAGTTTTAGCTAATCTAACAGGTGTAGGCGCTACAGCCCCACAACTGATTCTATATTCGGATCCTGAACGTATTACAGTGGAACACACAGTGGAAAGATCCACTTCTTTACGACGTGACATTTTTGTGAATATGCCAAGCGCATCAGGATCTTGTTTAAATGAAATGCCTGTAACGATCTCAGTTGGTTTCAATATTGTTTTTCTAACAAAAACAAAAAAATCTTTGAGTGGTACAGTCTTTATACCCTCTTCTCCATATATATGGACATCTGCATTTAAAGCGAGAAGCGGTGTTGCTGTATCAGCTAGTGGTGAAGCGTTGCAAATATTGCCAATACATGTCGCTCTGTTTCTGACTTGTTTCGATCCAACCGACAATGAGGCTTGTGCCAGATATGGATATCTGGTTTTAATGACTTCGTTCAATCCCAAATCATTGAGTAATACAGTCGCGCCGATTGTGATACGGTCTTCATCAACTTGAATTTGATCAAGTCCAGGTATTTTTTTGATGTCCATAACGATTTCTGGTGAAGAGTGACCTTCGCGCATCCTCACTATAAGGTCAGTACCCCCATTGAGTATGGATACATTTCCGTCATGTTTCTTTAACATGTCCAACGCTTCTTTTAACGACGTTGGTCTTAAGTATTCAAATGTTTTCATTTTAATGACCTCCAACAATAATTCAGTACGTCTCACACTCATTATATCTTTTTTTACACATTTATCTCATTATTGTAATAGACTAAATTTTCAGACGATAAAGTCATTTTATTTAGTAGTAAGCAACAAACATTATTAGTGAATTTGGCATTATAATTGTTATCAGATTATGAAGTGTACTTTAGGGTAAACATTTCTACATCATAATAAAGGCGGTGATGTTTTGCAAAGCAGAGTAACCCACAACTTAATGGATGAGCTTATATTCACGGAAACCCTTGCAAACTCAAATTTGTTGAGACAGTTCATCGACAATGGTCAAAGACTCATTCCCGAGTTCGATGTAATTTCAATGGATCTATATCTTATTCTATACAAAATTGTAATAAAACTCAACTCCGAAGATTCCGTTTCAATGCACGATGTCATTATTGAATCATTCGCCTCACATCCCAGAACTACAATTCTTAGGATGAGGTGCGCAGGTTCAAAAGGTGAATCTTATCTTGCCATGAAACTCCTGCTGGATCAGCTACTCGAAAAACTGAGAGGAACCGAATTTCTGAGCGAGATGGAAGAGCACATAGAGTCATACAACAATTTATTGTCAAACACTAAAAGTAACGACTTTCAAAACTATGAATTTACCGATATCCTAAGTTCATTAGAAATCGATATGATCAATGAGATTTTATCTCTATCCTCCTCTGAAACAGAAGACCCTAAAGATTTTTTAATGACATTGATCCCACTTCTCAGTAAAAATGACGAATCTTCGAAGCACTCTGATTATTCAGAAGCAGAGCCTGATAAAGCATTACCTTCGATACCTTATAAAAACGAGGATAAAAAACCACTTACTGACTACATTGAAAAAGTGAGGGAACATCTCGATCAATCAGAAACATCCACAACTGTCGAGGAAGCTCTGGAAGAAGTACTTAGAAAAGAAGGCGAAGTCGATTCAGATTATGAAGAATATGTCAAAGAAGATCTGGAATCCCGGTTCAAACCTTTTATAAAATCCTTTTCCATCGGTGAATCACAAGTAGCCACTCCGTTCCACAAACAAATGGACACTATTGACGACAATGAACATGTGGATGAAAATAAGATCATTGATGGAAAAGCTTCTCCAAAAAGCCCACCTTCTGAAACCGAGATATTGAAAATGACCCCTGAACTTAAAAATGAACTCAAAGATAAACGCGATGAACTTAGGAATAAGATGGAGTCGCTGGATTGGGATGACATTATTGTGGCTACAAGTGAAAAACTCGATCACTTCAACAATCAAATAAAGACGCTTGGTATACCAGGACGTAGTATTTCAGATCTTACATTTGATGAGATCATATCCCTATATAGTCGCACTAAATCTACCCGATTCATAGAATTCATCAACAAAGTGGGAAAAAACAAAAAACACGCCAGCACCATTGCCTATAAAAAAAAGCGGGAGAAAATAACGCCACAAGATGGCATACGTTACTCAAACGACATCGATGGACTCATTGAGGATGAATTCATCGGTATCGCACTGGATATCGATGCATTTGAGAATGACTTTTATGACAGATATCTCAACGACAATCTTCTTACCATTGAGATGGCAGCCAAAAAAGACAAAAGAAAGGGACCTATCATTTTATGTTACGACGGTTCTGGATCCATGCAAGGAAAGAAGTTCGATGAGACACTTGCTCATATTTTGGCGATTCTGGAAATTTCAAAAATTCAAAAACGGAAGTTGGTGCTGATCCAATTCGCATCTGCGTCCGAGCCTTTATACATCAAGGAAATCAACCCACTCACAATAACTGCGGGAGACGTGCTGGACATCATGGATACTTTCATCTGTGGTGGCACAGACTTTGAGAAACCCCTCTCCACGGCTATGGAAATCATAAAACAAGCCAAACATAAGAACAGCGACATTTTATTCATTACAGATGGTCAATGTGAGATTCATCCGAATTTCAGAGAAAAATTCCTCGAGCTCAAAAGAGAGCGAAAGTTCAAACTCTACACCATAATCATGCATTCATATACCTATAACGACTACGGTGACATCGGCCTCATTTCAGATGAGATCCTCGACATCAGAGGCGATAATTTAGGCAATTGGAACAACCTTACAAATCAACGATTATACACTTTGATATAGGAGGATACGATTTATGAAACCAAACGAACTCATAGCTGCAAGCCAAAAATTACACGATATCCGCAACCACATCGCTTCCAAATATTATGAAGTGGATGAATTTGTTACCTGTCTGATGCTATCCATGATCTCAAGGACCCACATGATTGTACTGGGAGAACCCGGGATAGCAAAGTCTGCCATTCTAAGAGAGTTTGTGGCTCACATGGATTTCGATCAAGCGAAAGGCACTCCCTATTTTCACATTCAAATGGGCGCTGACATATCCCCAAACAATATTTTCGGGGCTCCAGACATCGCGTATTTCAAAACACACGGCATTATCAAGCGCCATTACAAAGGTTTTTTACCCGACGCCGTGATAGCCTTTTGCTCTGAATTCTACAGGGTCAGCGATCAAGTAGCCAACTCTGGTTTATTGACCATACTAAATGAAGGTGAGTTCAAAAATGGAACAGAGACCATAAAAACCAATCTCCGATTCTTCATGGCTGACACCAATTTCTTCCCAAAACAAAAGGATGATCTAGATGCCGAGGAAGTCGACTTCAAACTTCAGGCACTTCACGACAGATTCCTGGCACGATATCATCTTAAACCTTTAAAAGATCCCGACAATAAAGTCAAGATGATTCTGATGGATGATGATTTGACCTGTGAATCCAGAATCAAATTATCAGAGCTCATGTTGATCCAAGACGAACTTCCCAATATAAAGATGAGTTCCGAAATAGCAAGAAGCATGGTGACCATCGCCACTCAACTAGAGGGAAGGCACAATATTTCCATTTCACCAAGACGATTGAAACTCAGTAGAAATCTGGTCAAAGCAAATGCGATATTTGAAGGTAGAACCCATTGTATCCCAGAAGATTTAAATGCCCTCCAATTTTCATTCTGGCAGAAAGAAGAGGACATTCCGAAGGTCAAAGAAGTCATTTATGAAACTTTGGATAAACCTGGTAGAGATGCAAAGAAATACGAGAAAGTCCTTACATCCATTCTCGACGAATTGGATCGACATATTGAAAATCAAAAGGATTTTCCAAATTTTGATATTGACAAACTTTACAAGCAGGCATTATCAGATCTGATGAAACTGATAGAAAATATCTCTACCACTTATAAAGACACTGCACAATATCCAGAAATCAAAAATGTTTTGGAATTCATCGACAATACCTATAAAAGACTTACAAATGAACGAATGGCACTTAAAGCGTAAAAGATAGGAAGAGCCCGCAAGCGGGCTCTTCAGTCACATTTCGTTAGTTTTACTGAGGCGCTAATAAGTTTCCAATCGTACTGTTTAGAACATAGACATTTGTGGCTAGTATAGTTTCGCTTCGCGAGAACCATACCTACGCCCAATGTTTCGCTTCACAAAACATTGTAACTACGCGTAAAAGATAGGAAGAGCCCGCTTGCGGGCTCTTCTTATCTTTTATTACTATTTTTTTCCTGAACATTCTTCTGCGCGAGGGTCAGTGCCTTTTCTATACCTTCGTATCCAGTACAACGGCATAGATTGGCACTGAGCCAATCTTTCTTTTCCGCTTCGTCTGCATCAGGATTTGTCTCGAGCAATGCAAATGCGTTCATAAGAAATCCAGCAGTACAAAAACCACACTGGAATCCACCTTCGGATATGAATGCCTTTTGAATCTCGGTATCTTCAAGACCTTCTACGGTCAATACTTCTTTTCCTACTGCTTCAACTGCAAGCATGAGACATGCCTTAACAGGTTTTCCATCCATCAAAACCGTACAAGCTCCACAATCTCCGTTCTCACACCCCGCTTTAGGGCCTGTGTATCCAATCTTTTCTCTCAATACTCTCAGTAATGTATCTTGAGGCATCACAACCACTTCATGGATTTCACGATTGACATTCAACTGAATACTGACATTTCCACTATAATGAATCATATGCACCTCCGGTAAATAAAGCGATTTGGTTCTTTAAAAGATGAACTCGGTATTCCTTGCTGGCACGCTCATCCGATTTGGCATCTTTTTCAAACAAACCGGCAATTGAACCTACCGGATCAGACCACTCGTCGTACTCATTTCTTGGTATCAGCTGATAAACCGGAAAACTCGCGAATCCAGATAAACCAACGAATACTTCAGTATCAGAAACACTCATCACCACGTGTAAAACCGGGTAATCGACTTCAGTGTGTGCCTCCATTCTCTTTGACATCATTTTGCCACCAACTTTTCTAGGGATCATAATCTGATACAAAAATGCATTCGGTGGCAATTTCAATCTTTTATCAAAAACATCTCTAAGCAAAGATTCATTGATTCCATTCTCATCAACCCATTTTACCAATGAATTCAAGGCCAAAAGTGGGAGAACAGCCTCTCTAAATGGCAATTTTCCACAAATGTTTCCCCCGATGGTCAATGCATTTCTGACTGTATGATCAGCGATTTTGTTCAGAATAGACTTCAAAGATTGCAGTTCCGAATGTTCTATCATCACATTCAGCGGAACATTTGCTCCAACAACGATATATTCATCATCGACAAGGATTTCCGACATTTCGCCAATTCCTTTAAGGTCTATTACCGCATCTGCTTTAAATGCACCCTTTCTTAGATTAGTAATCACCTCAGTGCCACCAGAATAATAAAGCGCATTGACTTTATCCTCTTTTAGCGTTTTCATGCATTCATAGGCTTCTTGAGTTGTCTCTGGTTTAAAGTAATCAAGATTGTATGCGATCATCTCTTCACCTCCATTGATGTCTTCCAAACTTTCTCGGGTGTCATTGGAATCTGATTCATTCCTTTGCCAACAGCTCTTGAAAGTGCGTTTGCGATCGCACCAGGCATTCCAATTACGGATTGTTCCCCAAGACCTCTCGCTCCATATGGTCCATCTTGCTGAGGTGTTTCGAGAAATTTGACTTGATATTCCGGTTCATCGCCATAACGCATGATCTTATAATCTCTAAGAACACCATTGGTGACCTGTCCCCTGTCATTGAAGGTGAAACCTTCCATGGTTGTATAACCCATACCCATTGCCATGCCGCCAACAATCTGTCCTCTTGCCAATGCCGGACTAATTACTTTGCCGACATCGATGCAACAAACAGCTTTTAATATCTTATATTTTCCTGTGTTTAAATTCACTTCAATTTCAACACCCTCAGCACCAAGTGTCCACTCAAGATCCGGATGACCTTCTCCGGTCTCTGGATCTAGATCTGTAAGGTGCTTTGCGATATATTTTCCCGAACCAATCACTTGTCCATAGATGGCGTTGCCATTTGGGTAGACATATCCTAGCACCACTTCTGAGAGGTTCAGTCCTATTTTAGGTTCATCCGGTACAAAAACACGTTCACCATCCACTTTCAAATCTCTTTTCGGCACTCTCAATACTGCAGATGCGATTTCTTTGATTTGATTTTCTGCATCCTCACACGCTTCGAGTGTTGCCATCCCAGCCATCATAAGACCTCGACTTGCAGCTGTCGCCCAATCACTAGGAGAAACGCTTGTGTCCACTTCCATGACAACATGTACCTTATCCACAGGAATCCCCAAACGTTCTGAAACAATTTGAGCAAGCCCGGTCTTTGTACCTTGACCGATTTCAACTACGCCAGTGTTTAAATTACAACTGCCATCGGAATTGAACGTAAGAATAGCGCCTGCATCTGTATTGGTAGGCATTGCAGGAGCTTTCCAGAGTCCTGAAACACCTTTTACACGAACCGTATTGTTTTCAAGCTGCTGAGTAGCTCCAATATTACCGCCAAGCATGGCTCCAACTTCTTCGAAACATTTGATTATATCTCCTGTGCTCTCATTGAGGACACTTTGGACAGGTGTGGTATCATGTGGTTTGACACCGTTTTTTATTCTAAGTTCCAGCGGGTCCATATCCAGC
>JAIOSU010000096.1 GCA_021107455.1 Clostridiales bacterium
CGGCTGTAACCATTTCCCTTGTCTGTCACAAGAACGGTATAATTGCCGTTGGATAAAATATGTGCTTTCGGCAACACCGGATTTGGTTCAGTGAACCTTCGATAAGAACCTTGATCCTTTATAACATACTCTTTGAAAGGCATGATTTTTTCTTTATTCTCTTTTGTGAAAATGACATGAAGTGGTACTCGTTCCTGTAACAACAGCTTAGCGGCACTCATGGAAGGATTCGCAAAGAAACGTTCCTGCATCACATTTCTATTCAAGTAGTTGTTGATTGCAAGGAGTGACATGCCTTGATGATGGGCCATGTAGCTTTTTAATATTTTTTTTGTTTCTGTGTTCCCAAGTCTCTCTGGAGTATAATCAGCCGCATCAAAAAAACCATAGGTGCCTTCAAGGCCTTCACTTTTTAGTAGAATAAGATTGTCAAATGCTTCCCTGGGAGCTACCATCAGAGCCATGAATGTTGCATAAGGTGCAGTGACAGCATCTTCACCAAGACCACGTTTAAGACCTAGCCAAGGCACACCGATCGCCTTGTACTGGTAATCCAGATGGGTGTCCAATAAATTGTAGACAGATTCCGAAGTACCCCATGGCATATTTCTTTGCTTGCCGTATTTCATTTGGCTTTTGATGACGAATGAATAGGTTTCATCCAGTAATGTGTTTTTGTATGTTTTCATGATCAACAGTGGCATCAAATACTCAAACATTGTGCCACTCCAAGAGATCAGCCCTTTGAACCTGTCTACTACTGTCATAGACCTACCTAGCATGTACCAATGTTTAGATGGCACCTCACCTCTTGCAATAGCGATATAACTCGCTTGTCTCGATTCAGAAGCCAATAGATCATAGAAAGAATTGGTCAGTCGATTATCTTCCAGATTGAAACCAATTGAAAACAGATGTCTTTTTTCTGAATATAGCACGCCAAACTGTGTATTGTCTGAAATCCATTTCAGTTGCTCCATCAATTGATCGGTCTCGTTCAAATAAGCTTTGATATACTCTGAGGATTCTATGACTTTTTCTTCGAAAGCTTCTACCCAGGCTTGATGCATCGTATCTCTAAGAGGTTCTAAATCTTCTAGAATCGCTTGATTATATTCTTGCATTTTATCTAAGGAAGGTACTTTTGATGTAAGCGTCAGAATGCGCTCCAGATCTTGATCCACGGGACTATTACTTAGTAGACTTAAATAAGGCATCATTTTCTCGATCTCCGCTACGTAAGCTACAGTCATGGTCAATGTCTTTTGTTTCCATATATTTTTAGGATCATTGTTTACATGCATCGCTTCAACTGCTATGGAAAGTGCCTGTGACCAAGCAAGAGGTGTTATATTCTCACTCATCATCAATTCTTGAAACGCTTTTGGAATTTCTCCCTCACCACACCGTATGGTATCAAGGATACCTTCAATGTCAGCACGTCTTATAATTGGTCCTGAAAGGTTTGATTTCAAACCCTCGATGAGTGTTATGAGATACCCTATAAAGTTTCCACTATCCACGGTCGAAATATATCTTGGATAAAGTGGATTAAGCAATTTGGTATCATACCAGTTGAAGAGATGACCATACCATTTTGGTAGTTTTTCAATTGTTCTGACCGTTTCAGACAAAGTGCTGAGCATTTCAATGTTTCCAATATACCCCATGTCCTTTGCTGAAAGCGTTGCAAGAAGTCCAAGTCCAATGTTGGTTGGTGAAGTTCTATAGGCGACTCCCCTGTTAGGATCTTCTTGATAATTGTCTGGTGCAAGGAAATTGTTTCCCATGTTGGCAAAAGTATCAAAATAATGCCAAGTCTTTCTGGCAAATTGTCTGAGTATAATTTCCTCATCAGGTTCAAGAAGTTCTTTTTTCTCTATTTCATCCAAACTTACATAGTATGCGACAAATGGAGAAATCACCCAAATTACGAAAAAGCATAACCCTATGAGCCAATCCTGTGGTTTGTGAAATATGCCAAGTATGATCATTGGCACACCCATTAAAGCTCCAAGCCACATCGCTTTCAAATAGGCTCCAAGTGAATTCTTTTGATTTTTATCGGAATCATCCGATGTGACCCATTCCAGCATGTTCTTCTTCGAAATTAACAAACGGTACAAGGTCACGCCAATCGCATTCAAGATTCTCATGGATTGATAAGGTAAAAACATCAAACCAAGAATAAACTGGAATAGTGAAGCTTTTAGTCCAAAAAACCCTATAAGATGTCTTTTGACCCAATCCGTTTTCTTGAAAATTGATGAAATCGATTGAAGAAACAATGAAGCACCTAGAGGCAATAAACCGAATATAGTCCAAACCAGACTGTTGCCTGGCAGAAATCCGATTCCTGAAATTAGTAAAAGCATCACCGCTGGTGCCACAAGACTACGTCGCAAATTATCTGCAATTTTCCATTTGGATATTGCAGAAAGTGGGTTCCTTATCTTCTCACCACTTCTGTTGAGAATCGATTTTCTCAACCAAGGAATCAATTGCCAGTCGCCTCTGATCCATCTGTGAAGTCTCGCGATGTATGAATTGTATTTTGTAGGATAGGCATCAATAAGCTCCAGGTCTGATACCAGTGCAGCTCTTACATATGAGCCTTCCAGCAGATCGTGGCTGAGTACAGCCCTGTCCGGAACAGCATTTTTTAGAACTTGATGGAAAACACTGAGGTCATAGATTCCTTTACCTGTAAAAATGCCTTCCCCAAAGATGTCCTGATAAACATCTGATATGGCACTCGCATAGGGGTCAACCCCCTCTTGTCCCGTGAATATTTTTGAGAACAAAGATTTATTGGCGCTCTCGACATCAAAAGATACTCTAGGTTGTATCAATCCATAACCATCTACCACCACGCCACGCTCAGAGTTGATTATTGGAGTATTAAGAGGATGTGCCATGGTCCCGATCATTTTTTTCGCCATACCGATTGGTAACTGCGTATCCGAATCGAGTGTGATAATGTACTTGATTGCACCTGAAGGCATCGCATTTTCAGAATAATGCCTGAAACTCGTCTCTTCAGAACCAAGCAGAAGTTCATTGAACTCCATGAGCGCGCCTCTTTTTCGTTCCCATCCAGTCCATTGATTGTCGGTTTCATTGAACTGACTCATTCTATGATAAAAGTAGAAAATGTCTTCTTGTCCTTTTGCATAGGTTTCATTTAAGATCTTTATGCCTTCGGAAGTATGTCTTAGTATCCTTTCATCAATGCGCGTATTAGGTCCTTCAGAATCCGAATAAGCCCCAATCAGTGCAAAATAGAGATTGTCGATTCGATTGGAAAGATAGTTGCTTTCAAGATTCTCAAGTAAAACATCCACTCGATGGACATCACTCAATAAGGTTGGTACCACCACCATGGTTTTATATTCTGGCGGTATGCCATCCTTGAATTTAAGCCGTGGGAAAACTGAGGGTCTTACAATCTTACCGACCAACCAATTCACCAAAGTGATCGCTATTTCACTCGATGGTATAAAAATAATCAATCCCGTCAAAATTGTGACCAAGAGTTGACTACTCATCAAATGACCTGCAAGATACATCAAGGCGCCAGTGATAATTGCAGTGGTGGCTATCAATATCGATCCTATATAAGCACGAAGAGGGTGTCTTTTGATGGACTCAACCAACGTCCAGTAAAATGGCATTTTATCATCCTGAAGGTCTTCAAGATTCTGTTTGCCTTTATCTACCAAATAGTAACCCACATGAATTTTTCTTTGCTCAAGTGGATCGAGTTGTTTCTGGTTCTTCATTTTCAAATATGCTTCTGTTGCCAGTTTTAAGACTTCACCCGCAATATGACGTTCTGAGACTCCATAAATTTTTGCGAGTGTTTCTGTGCTTCTTAAGTAATATCCCCTGGATTCGATATCCATCTTCTCGTAAATGCCACTTGGATCCTTACGAAGGATTGCTTCGACAAAACTTGTTTTTTCAAATAAATCAAGCCAATCCATTGATGAAACATATTTGAGTGCCATCACACAGTTTCCCATGGATACTGTATTCACAGCTTGCGAGATATGCTCCTTTTGAGCGATTTGCTCTATGGATGTCCCAACTTTTTCAAGATTGGTGTCCATATATTTCAAGATTCCTGAATAACTTTTCCCCGATCTACGAAGTCTAAAAAACAAATGCTCTATAAATGATGCATTCGTGTCATACTGATTACCCATCGTATTTTCAATGTTTTTGATCATTTTGTCTACAGAAGTGTTCTCATCTTCCATCCATGTTTCAATGAGATCGTCAGCTTGATTCCATGCACTATGTGTCTCTGTTAGAGTTTCACTTACACTGCGCATGTTTTCAATCAATGCGAGTCTGAGCATGGTCGGTATCATTCTGATTTCTCTGTCAAATAAAATACTATGCGATTGATACGCATCCAAATAACGGATCAATGTGCTTTCATCGACTTGACCATCCACTTGTGAGACGTATTCGATCGCAATGGCCAAAACCCTCGAATAGCCTTTCAAATGTCCTTTTTTCAGAACCGGCAATTCTCTATAGCTTTTCTTGTTCATGTCCTTGCGCATCATTTTCACTTGTTCTTCAATGACATAAAAGTTGTCTAATAGCCATTCAGCAGATGGTGGAACAGATTTTTTAAGGAGAGTGTCTTTGTTCAATTCTTTATACAAATTTAAAATCATGGCATAATTTTCATTCAACCTTTTGATCGGCCAATTATGCAAATTTTTCTTCAGCGATACCGAATGATCAATGGCCATACGTCTCGCATGTGATTCAAGCTCCTCCACGGTCAACGAGGCATTTCGGATATTGATGCTTTTCCTCTTTCTAAAGTTTAGTATCAAAGTCACTGTTGCGACCAATACAAGAATTCCCAGAATGATATCAATTATAAATGAATTATTCAATGTCAGCTCCTCCACAATTTGGACTTCAACGAACTGAATCCAATAAAAAAAAGCCACTTTACAATAAAGTGGCTTTGGAAATATGTTGTTATTTATGGTGTGCGGGTCACTAGTGTGCACCCATTCATTATAGCATATTCCTTGTGTTCAGTCAATTTGACAGCTCAAAACGAATCTGTTCCCCTTCGTCGACAGACATAAACAGCCCGGTCTTTGATTCAGCGACAAATGTGGCGTTTTTGACAACGGGAAGGATTCTTCCAGGCTTTACTGCCACATACTTCTTGATCACACGGTTCTCATCATCCATAAATAAAATATCGATATCGAACTTCATGTTGAATGTGTGTATTTGATTGCATGGTTTGATGATCAAAACTTCACTTTTTGGGGGCATTTTATGAAACATATAACCGCGGAGTCTTTTCATGAATGAATCGGCGATCTTTATGGTATCAACTTTTAATATCATCATCTCGTCACCTACAGTGTATTGATGATCTGGATTAATGCCGGTCCTAAAATGACAACAAATATGGCTGGAAAAATAAAGACTACAAGAGGAAATAACATTTTTATCGGTGCTTTCATGGCCTTTTCTCTGGCAGCTTGCTTTCTTTTTTCTCTGAGTTGCGCCCCCTCGATTCTAAGCACCTTACCAATGCTTACACCCAGTTCGTCTGCTTGAATTAGAGCGGACATAAGTGTAGTGATTTCTTTCACCTCACACCTGTCACTCATGTTTTTCAGGGCTTTCTTTTTATCGATGCCCATTCTCATTTCTTTAAGTGTCTTCGCAAACTCATCAGAGAGTACACCTTCAATATTGGCAACAATACGACCGATTGCGCCATCCAATGATAGTCCTGCCTCAACACTAACCGTAATAAGGTCAAGTGCATACGGTAGTTCCCTGACCATATTGACCCCTCTCATGGAGATCGCCTTTTGTATGGAAAAACGATATATGACTTGAATTAGGGCGAAAATTGATAGTCCAGCAAAAATCATTATATTCAGTTCTGCTTCAATCAAATATAGTAGCAAGGTGACACCAAGAATCATGACCACTGTCATGATGATTTTCTTAGCTACCCACCTCTCATAAGATGTACCTTTCAAGTAACCAGCACGTTCCAGCATGGATCTACGTCTTTTACTTGCGTTTTCAGGTGTGAATTTCAAAATTCTTCTTCCAACACCATTAAAAAATGGAATGACAATACGTGCACCAAAACCTGCTTCTGGTTCACCCGCTTGAGGCGTTTCCATATTGGCAATATAATCCAATCGTTTTTCAACAGCAATTTTCTTCTTGAAAATAATTCTGAATAATCCATACAAGACGACAAGGGTCAGTAGGAAAAATGAAAAAATCGCTACAAATAACATCTGGCTCACCTCCTACATCTCTATGTTGACAATCTTTCGAATGAACAACCATCCGACAAACTGATTGAAAATGGCAAGCCCCAATAGCAATTGCCCAATCGGCGTTGTAAAGAGTACCATAATATACTCTTTGTTGAGTACATAAAAAATAAGTCCAAGAAAAATCGGCATTGCCATGATAATCATACCTGACAATTTGCCTTGAGCAGTTAATGTGTTGAGTTCATTTTTGATTTTCTGTCGCTCTCTTATGGTCTCTGCGATATTCTCAAGAATCTCAGATAAATTACCACCGACATCCCTTTGAATCAGAATGGCATTAACAATTAAGCGTAGGTCATCTGATGGCATTCTCTCAAGCAAATTTTCAAGTCCATCCTCGAGAGGCATTCCAAGGCTCAACTCTTTTAGTAAAATCTTAAATGCTTTCTTGAAAGGATCTTGAGTTTCCTCAGCAGCTACCGCAAGTGCTTGCATGAAGGAATATCCCGCTTTGAGTGCGTTGGAAATCATGACGACACCATCGTTTAAAAGTGCATCAAAAGCAGCTATATTTTGTTTGATTTTCCTTTTCAAATAGAACTTCGGAAGTAAAAAAGACATCACTATAGTCAATAACACCAGTACAAAATCTCTTGTAATCGCAAAGACGAGAAAACTGATGGCTAC
>JAIOSU010000027.1 GCA_021107455.1 Clostridiales bacterium
GAGTCACAGGAGTGAGCTCACCAACAGGGAGGAACCAGAGTTCGCCTGTTGTTTCGTGGCTTTCAGCAGTGGCGATGAGTTCATCGAGGTCGTTGTAGATCTCGAAGTCGAAGTTCATGTCAAGGATAGGGTTGCCGTCTGGATCCACTTTGATACCGGTGATGTCGGAAGTTTTGATTTCATTGGAGAAGACGAAGTGGATAGTATCCACATCACCAACCATAAAATCGATCTCTTCTGTAACACCAGAGGAATCAAATATACCATCCAACCAAAGTTCATATCCCAAATAGTCGTATTCGGTAGCGGTAATTTCTTTAATGCTGTACATACCGTAAGGAAGGATAAGCGGATTTACTGGATCAACTTCACCGACAGGGATGAAACTGAGAACTCCACTTGTGCTGTCACTTTGAGCAGTGGCGATGAGTTCATCGAGTTCATTATAAATCTCAAAGTCAAAGCTGACACCTGGAATCGGTTCACCCTCACCATCCACTTTGATACCGGTGATTTCACTGGTTTTCATTTGATTATAAAAATAGAATATGAAATCAATATCACTTGCAGAAGTGAACTCAAAGAATGGATCAGTATCCCCTTCGCTGATCAATCCTCCAAGTAAATCTCGGAGTTCATACCTTACAAACTCATAACCGGTTTCATCCAGTTCATAAATAGTGTATACACCTTCAGGTAATTCCAAATTAAGTAGATCGATCATTCCCGGAATAGGATCACCCAATTCATCGAGCATTGTAAAGTACATCTCTCCTGTATTGGGGTCGCTATATGCAGTGACGACCAAGTTGTCTTCGGAATCATAAATCTCAAAATCAAATGAAACTCCAGAAATTGGTAGTTCAATTCCTTCAGCGTTGTACTTGTAGCCCGAAATAATACTGTATATTTCTGTTGGAGATTCATAAGCAGCAACATAAAAGTGGCTGATATCAGCTGGAAGTGTCACTTCAAGTGTTTCTCCAAGTGCAAGTGGTTCTGGAAGGATCATTACATAAGCGTTTGTTCCAGATTTTATGATGAAATATTCGAGGTCTCTTGGTGGATCGGAGGGAACAATATCATAGGACATTGTATCCTCATTCCAAATGACATCGGGTATCGGATTGACATAATGCAGTGTGTAAGTGGTTCTTCCACCTTCTGGAGGAGTGAAGTAGACATAGTCATCGCTATTGCCCCAAGCTTCAATCTTCTCCATCCAAAGGAATGGATCATAGCCTTCATCAACCATAAAAGCGTTGATTTTTGGCATTACAACTTCTACACTTTGAGGACCTGAAACATTAATTGGACCGATGTAGTCTAGGATTACAGGCACCGCAAACGCAGAAAAACTACCTCCGAAAATCATCAGGGTAGCCAGGAAAATGCTTAATAGTTTATTTCTCATATAGTATTACCCTCTTTCGCATCATATAGAGTTAATGTTAATTTCAATAGTGATAGAAATTCATTTCTATAATCTGCAACCAGACGATCTTGGCAAGGGAATAGTTAATGTCCAAATTTGCTTTAGATTCATGGCTTTGCGTCCTGCTCTTTCGAGCAGTTTGCTGAATTTATACTCACCTCCTCAGTGCAATTGAATTCGTACAAGTTCTGTATACCCAATTTTTTAAAAATGAAACGGACAAATGCATTTGACACTGGAATCAAATCTGTATAGAATAATAGGGAATAGATTACCCTGGAGGCAATATGGATCTTTTTGATCAAAAGAAGGAAAACAAATCTTTGACATCTCTGATCTTTGATAGAATCAGAGAAGATATTTTGAATGGTCGATATTTGACAGGAGACAAACTAGTAGAAATCAAATTGGCGGATGAACTCGGAGTCAGCAGGACACCTGTGCGTGAAGCGCTGAAACAACTGGAACTGGACGGACTTGTGGACAACATCCCGAATCGCGGAGTTGTTGTGAAGGGAATCAGCCAAGATGACATCGATGATATATTGACTATCCGTCTTTGCATTGAGGGTCTTGTTGGTCAGTGGGCAGCGGAACGTATTTTGGATGAAGAAGTAAAAGAACTTGAAGAAATTTTTGATTTGATGGAGTTTTACACATCAAAAGGAGATGTCGACAAGATTTTCGAACTCAATACGAAATTCCATGAAACTCTCTATAAGGCTACAAAGAGTAGATATCTTGAAGGAGTGCTCAAAGATTTTCAATTATTCATCAAATCTTCCCGCAACAATTCGCTTAAGACAGAGGGAAGACTATTCACAGCACTTGAAGAACATAGAAATATACTCGACGCCATAAAAAACCATGATCGTGAAAGCACTAGAAAATCACTTGTTAAACACATTTCCGAGTCTAACGAAAATATCAAATCACTGGTGATCAAACAAAAATAATGGAGGCAGCCTGAATGTCAGAGTATAGAAGAAAAGCCATCATCAAGCAATTGGAAGATTCCGACCGGCCAATTACAGGATCAGAATTGGCTGAAGTCTTTGATGTTTCAAGACAAGTCATTGTACAGGACATTGCGATCATCAGAGCATCTGGACTACATGTCATGGCGACATCCAACGGATATCTGATTCCAAAATTAAAGAAAACTTCCCATTTGATCAAAACCTTCGTCTCAAAGCATAATGGTTTTGACAACATGGAGGAAGAACTCGAGATTATTGTAGAGTACGGTGGTAAAGTTATAGATGTCATCGTTGAGCATCCAGTTTATGGTGAGATTGTGGGCACATTACATATTTCCAATAAGGAAGATGTCGATAATTTTTTGAAAAAAGTCAAAGAGTCTGGAGCAAACCCACTCTCTATATTGACACAAGGAGATCATATTCACACAATTGAAGTGCCAAGTGAAAAGGTATTTCGGTTGATTATGGATGAACTTAGAGCAAAAGGTTATGTTGAATAAATAAATGAAGGGGAGACTTCCCCTTTTTTTTAAAGCATCTTGTGACAAGACAGTTGTATACTCATAAATAAAGGGGAAAATGAAATATGAAAATTAGACAGTACTTCACAAAAACATTGAATGGAATGGCTCTCGGATTATTTGCCTCATTGATTATCGGTCTTATTCTGAAACAAATCGGTGAACTATCAGGAATTGCTTTGTTGTCCACATTCGGAAGTGTTGCTCAGGTACTCATGGGCCCTGCCATTGGAGCAGCTGTAGCTTATAGTGTGGGTGCTTCACCACTTGGGATATTTGCCTCGATAGTGGCGGGAGCCGTCGGAGCGGGAAGTATAAAAGTGATTGAGACCGGTCAAATGGTGATTGGTATCGGAGAGCCGATGGGAGCTTTTATTGCCGGGCTAGCAGCTGCGGAATTTTCGAAAGTGATAGCGGGTAAAACAAAAGTGGATATTGTGGTTGTACCAGCGCTCACAATTATTGTCGGTGGACTCGTAGGAGTAACACTTAGTCCAATAATCGCAGGATTTATGAAAGCTTTTGGTGGATTAATCAACTCTGCGACAGTACTTCAGCCTATTCCAATGGGCATAATTTTAGCGGTAGTTATGGGTATGGTACTCACGTTACCTATCAGTAGTGCTGCACTTGCCATCTCCATGGGACTTTCAGGAATTGCAGCTGGTGCTTCGCTGGTAGGTTGTGCTTGTCAAATGATTGGTTTTGCAACAATCAGTTATAGAGAAAATGGTATGGGCGGTGCTATTGCTCAAGGCCTTGGAACTTCAATGCTTCAAGTCCCTAATATTATAAAGAACCCTAAAATTTGGATTCCACCGATTGTTGCCAGTGCATTGCTCGGTCCAGTAAGCACAACCCTCCTGAAAATGGAAAGCAACAGTATCGGAGCAGGAATGGGCACAAGTGGTCTTGTCGGACAATTCGGTGCATACGCCGCTATGGGAGATAAGATGGCTTTGACAACATTTTTACTCATTATTGCTGTGATGCATTTCATTTTACCGGCTGTCATTTCACTCGGGATCAGTGAATGGATGAGAAAAAAGGAATGGATCAAGCCTGGTGATATGCTACTTTCAGAAAACAAATAATGGATTATTCATAACAGTAAAATGCCCGATCAATAGCTTTATTGAACGGGCATTTATTTTTTCTTTGGTTCAAATCCCTTGCAGGGCTCTCCTGAGGATTTTCTGACGACTTCTGATGGCATCTGCTTGGATTTGAAACCGAAAAGACGACAACCCATTGGATTGGTTGGATCCCATGTGACATAGTAATGGATGCATCGTCGACAATCTATCCGTTCATTTTGCATATCAACCTCCCGTTTCTGTGGTACTTCAATTATACAAAACTATGTTTATGTTGGCAATTGGATGTGTTATAATGATGCTTGAAAAGGATTGGTGGTGTATAGATTGGATAAATTCAGCAAAATCGGGGTATTTGATTCGGGACTGGGTGGATTGTCGGTTCTACATACAATAAGGCAGATCATGCCAAATGAGTCTTTGATCTATATAGGGGATTCAGGTAACGCACCTTATGGCACAAAGGAAAAGTCCGAGGTGCTTAATCTTTCCAAAAAAGTTTGTGACACTCTTGTTTCAAAAGATGTCAAAGCGATTGTCATTGCATGCAACACAGCAACGAGTGCAGCAGTAAATGAACTCAGAAGGGCATATGATATTCCTATTATAGGGATGGAACCCGCTATAAAACCAGCTCTTAGACAGACTGAAGGCAAAGTCCTGTTGCTTGCAACAGAAATGACTTTAAAGGAAGAAAAATTCCATCAGCTGGTGGATAGTCTGGAGGAAGGTTACCGCATTATAAAAATGCCCGCTCCTGAATGGGTACAGCTTGTTGAAAACCACATGTCAGAGAGTGATTATGTTAAAAAAGAGGTTGAGGGTTTTCTTGATAAAGTCACTGAAAAGATAGATGCCATCGTTCTCGGATGTACCCACTTCATATTTTTAAAACCTTATATCATGGCATATTATAAAGATCAAGTAGAAATATTTGATGGTAACATGGGAACCGCATTACAACTTAAAAATTTGCTTGAATCCCACAAATGGTTGAATGACAACTCTGAAATGGGCTCAGTAGAGATAATAAACACCAAATCAGGTGTCTTTGTGAAAAAATCATATGAGATGTTCGATTGGCTTGAAATGAGGGATGAATTTTGAATCCGGAAATACTTAAGATCGTCAATGAAAAATTGGAAGAAATACTGGAAGAAGCTGTTTTTGATTCCAAAGCAGAGCAGATCTTCAAACTCCACTATGGCATTAAATGCACAAGAATGGAACCCAAATCAATTGTGAAGGAAGCTAAAATTCCTGCAAAAAGGCTCAAAATGGAATTGACTCGCATCGACAATAAGGTATTCAATATCCTAAAAAAGCACAAGTGGATTGAAAACGAGGTTTAAGTTGACGATGGGACCAATTTGCGTTATAATGATTGAAATTGATATGGACTATGATGAGGAACAGTAAATTATTTCCCGGAATGAAGAGAGCTGATGGTTGGTGAAAATCAGTTTCAGGGGGTATTGAATCCACCTCGGAGTTTTTAGGTAATGCTAAACGTATTCAAGGCGATAACTTGATCGAGTGGGTATTGATATACCAACTAGGGTGGCAACGCGGGTTAACTTCTCGTCCCTTTATGGGATGAGGAGTTTTTTGTATTTTTTGATTAAAATTATGGAGGTAAGTTATGTTAGATCTTAAGAGAATCAGAAGTGAATACGATACGGTGGAAGCTCTATTGAAATTAAGGGGAAAAGGTGACTACGGTTTACCTCTCATCAAAGAAAAAGATGAAGAAAGACGCGTGCTCATCGGCGAAGTTGAAGATCTAAAAAGTAGACAAAACAAAATGTCTAAAGAAATACCTATGAAAAAGAAAGCAGGCGAGAACACAGACGCCCTTTTTGCAGAGATGAAAGAGCTTTCCGACACCATTAAAGAACTTGATGCAAAAGTCAAAATTGTTGAAGAAGCGCTTAATGAAATGATCATGGAAGTTCCAAACACACTTAAAGCAGACACTCCTATTGGTGATGATGACCATGATAATCCTGTAATCCGTGTGGTGGGAACGCCAAGGAAATTTGATTTTGAACCAAAAGCTCACTGGGATATCGGAGTGACTCTTGACATACTTGATTTTGAACGCGCCACCAAGATTACCGGTACGCGTTTCACCGTGCTTAAGGGCATGGGTGCGAAATTGGAAAGAGCGTTGATCAACTTCATGCTGGATCTGCATATCGATGAACATGGTTACACTGAAATATTGCCGCCATTCATGGTCAATAGGGATGCTATGACCGGTACGGGACAATTGCCAAAATTTGAGGATGACATGTTTCATATTCCATCTAAAGACTTTTTCCTTGTTCCGACCGCGGAAGTTCCAGTAACAAATCTTTACAGAGGTGAAATTCTCGAGGAAATAGCACTCCCAATCAACCATACCGCGTATACACCATGTTTCAGAAAAGAAGCCGGTTCAGCGGGAAGAGATACTCGCGGTGTGATTCGTCAACATCAATTCAACAAAGTGGAGATGGTCAAGTTTGTAAAACCTGAGGTTTCTTATGATGAACTTGAAAAATTGACCAATAATGCTGAAGAGGTTTTGAAGCGATTGGAACTGCCTTACAGAGTGGTGAGACTTTGCAGCGGAGATGTAGGGTTCAGTTCTGCTATGACATATGATATCGAAGTTTGGTTACCAAGTTATGATGCCTATAAGGAAATTTCAAGTTGTTCTAACTTTGAAGATTTCCAAGCACGTCGTGCGGGGATCAGATACAGGGATGCAGAGACAAAAAAAGTCAATTTCGTCCATACGCTCAATGGATCAGGACTTGCCGTCGGTAGGACTGTTGCAGCGATACTTGAGAATTATCAGAACGAGGATGGAAGTGTAGAGATACCAAAAGTTCTTCAACCTTACTTTGGTGGGAAAACTGTGATAAAATAGAGGTAGACCATGTCGATATTTGAATGGATTTTAGTTGGAGCCGTTCTGCTTGTATTCGTCATCATTCTTTTCTACGCGGCTGTTGATCTTTTCAGAGATCGAAAATACTATATCGCGAAGTCAAAAAATGTGACGACTATGACAGAGCATAAGAATAAAAAAAGGCGTTAGGAGCTTATGAGGATTGTATGCGTTTATTGAAGGCACTTGGAAAAATCAATAGTGAGAGATTGACTTCATTTCATATGCCAGGACATAAAAATGGCAGATTGATCGGAGAATCTTTGAAGCCGTTCTTGGCATATGACATAACCGAAATCCCAGGTGCTGACAATTTACATCATTCCGAATCGTGTATTGAGGAGACGAAAATTGCCGTTTCAGAGTATTATGGTTCCAAGGTGAGTGAAATCCTTGTAGGTGGCAGCACTGTCGGTTTGATTTCAGCCATTCTTGGAGCAACCAATAGGGGGGATGAGATTCTCATCAACCGCAATGCACATCAGTCCATTTACAATGCTGTTGAACTCAATGGGCTCAAACCATTTTTTATTGCGCCTGAGTTTGATGACCATCTAAGCATACCTATAGGAATTGATGCCCATAGATTAAGAAGTAGAATTGAGGATATGTCAGCACCTAAAGCGTGTGTGTTGACATATCCCACTTATGAGGGTATATGTTATCCGATTGAAGACCTGATCGATGCTTGTCATGATGCTGGAATGATTGTGATTGTGGATGAGGCGCACGGTGCGCATTTGAAATTGTTCGGTGGTCCTTACAAGTCATCTCTTGAACTTGGGGCAGACATCGTCATTCAGAGTTTTCACAAGACCCTTCCGGCTATGACTCAAACAGCATGTATTCATTTTTCAGTGTCAAATAGATTGTCGGATTTTCAACTTGAAACTATCCTTTGGCATCTAAAAGCACTTCAGACCAGCAGTCCGTCCTATGTTCTGATGGCATCTATTGACGAAATGCTTTGCGTTATGGAGACCAAAGGTCCAGAGTATGTCAAATGGCTCAAATCAAGAATCGAATCGTTTTATAAAAACGTATCAGGACTTGGCACTCTGAAGTGTTGCAATCAGGTGAACCAAGAAATCAGCAAGATCATTGTCTCCATTGCTCCTGAGTACTATGACAATGAAAAATGGAACTGCGAGATTTTAGCTGAAAAATTAAGAAATGATTATCAGATTCAAGTTGAATACGCGACGAAGAGCATGTGTCTATTGATGACTAGCATCGCAAACATCGATGATGATTTTGTGCGTCTTGAAAGGGCACTTGGTCAAATTGATGTCGCAACAGGAAAAAGTGTGAATCCACTTGATCCTCAAACGCATATACCGCTTGGGATGGTTTATGAAAGCATTTCCGATCCCAGTGTACAAGTTTTTAAAGCGAACGAAGCAAGAAATATGACGCGTATCAAAGTACCGGTAAAAGAGTGTGTCGGCAAATTAGCCGGAGAATACGTCATCCCTTATCCACCAGGTATTCCTGTGATTGTTCCCGGAGAGAGGATTACATTAGAATCTCTCCGTTTGATACCAGAAACAATGAAAGAAATCTATATTTTGAGGTGAAACCATGGATAAGATCAAAAAAGAGTTGCTCGAATGGGGTCAAGCCATATTGATCACTCTTGTAGTTTTTTTACTGTACAATATTTTTTTTGGAACGACTACTGTTTATAATACATCAATGTATCCGACGCTTGTCGAGAAAGACATGTTGTTCATGCTTAAAGTTGGATCCATCGAACAAGGAGACATCGTGTCCTTCAAATCCCAGTTGACTTTGACGGAAGCGGATTACGAGGGACTTAACTTCATACAGAAAATTCTTCACAAAGAAGGCGAAAGGAAAAACCTTATCAAGAGAGTCATTGCAGGTCCTGGTGATTCGATTTCAATCATCAGTGGTGTAGTCACTGTCAATGGGAAAGTCCTTGATGAACCCTACATCAATTCCAACACCAATAAAGATGTGGAGAACATAGTTGTCGGTGAGGGCAAGTACTTCATGATGGGTGACAACAGGAGTGTGAGCTATGACTCCAGAGACCTTGGGCTGGTTGACGAGGAAGACATCATAGGCAAAGTACTTTTCAGATTTATGCCACTCAAAAAAATCGGAACCGTGAATTAATTGGTTTTTTTGTGGTATACTTATAATAATAATCTCATGAGGAGGCGTTATTATGAAATTGATTATAGCAATTGTCCACGACGAAGATGCTCACGCATTGGTTAAAAAATTGACAGCTGAAGATTTTGGTGTCACAAAGTTGGCTTCAACGGGCGGATTTTTGAAATCGGGCAATACGACTTTAATAATCGGTACGCCAAAAGAACGTGTTGAGGAAGCAACAAAAATAATTGAAGATACATGTAAAACTCGAAAAGAGATTACCACAACGACTTCACTGATGGGTGACAACAGTGTCATGGGTATGCCGCTAGAAATTTCTGTCGGTGGAGCCACGGTTTTTGTCATTGATGTGGAAGATTATTTGAAATTGTAGGGGAATTAGTCATATGAATGTGTTTCACGCACAGCGTCAATTCTTGTCTGACGCACTAAGTAAAAACCGTTTGTCCCACAGTTATATCTTTTCCGGAACTGAGGACCTACAATTTGCAAAGGCAATTGCAAAGATGATTTTATGCAAACAGGAACACACAGGATGTGATTCCTGTTCGTCTTGTTTAAAAGTAAATTCCGAAAACCATCCGGATTTGAACGTAGTATCGCCTGATGGAGCATCCATAAAGAACGCTCAAGTGGAGGAACTACAAGAGTATATGTTCATCAGACCGTATGAGAGCAAGCATAAGATCGCCATCATACATCAGTCGAACCTCATGACAGAGTCGGCTCAGAACAGGCTGCTAAAAATTCTGGAGGAACCTCCGGAGTATGCTGTATTTATATTTTTAACCCAAAATTTGGAAGGTATGCTCGAGACTCTTCAGTCGAGATGCCAAGTCCTCGGTTTCAATCTGGACGGTGAGTCAGAAACTGACGATTCACCAGAAATAACCGAGAAGGCTGTTGATTTTATTCAAAGTATCGAAAATCGTGATATGGGTAGGATTCTGGAATTTGGTGCTTATGCGAAACAGGATAAGCAAAGATTTGTCAAATTTTTAAATAGAGTTATAATTATATTGAGAGATTTGATGATTTTTAGGGAAACACAAAATAAACAATTGATTCATGAGGTTAATTTTTCTATACTTGAAGAGAGAGGACAATTGATGAAATCATCTGGTAAATTAACAAGAAAGCAGATGGTGGAACTCATTTTGACCATAGATCATGTGGAACAAAAAATAAAAAACAATATGAATTTTGATTTAACAGTAGACAACCTGCTGTTTCATTGCATAGAAGACTAGGAGGAAAGATGATCACTGTTGTTGGTGTGAGATTTAAGAAAGCGGGAAAAATCTACTACTTCGATCCAGGCGACGTGGCTGTTGAAAAAGACAATCATGTCATTGTGGAAACCGCTAGAGGCATAGAGTATGGTGAGTGTGTCATAGGTAAGAGGGATATTCCCGAGGACCAGATTGTAAGTCCGCTAAAGCCGGTACTTAGAGTATCGACTGCTGAAGACGATGCAAACCACCTTGCCAATAAGGAAAAGGCTAAAGAGGCTTTTTCAATTTGTATAGATAAGATTAAAACGCATGAATTGGATATGAAATTGATTGATGTCGAGTATACTTTTGATAATAATAAAGTGATTTTTTATTTTACAGCAGATGGTAGGATCGATTTCAGAGAACTCGTCAAAGATCTTGCAGCAATATTCAGAACTCGCATAGAGCTTAGACAAATCGGTGTCAGAGATGAATCGAAAATGGTCAAAGGCCTCGGTCCGTGCGGTCGGGAAATATGTTGTGGCAGTTGGCTTGGAGACTTTGCACCTGTATCGATAAAAATGGCAAAAGATCAAAATTTATCACTTAATCCGGTTAAAATTTCAGGACTTTGCGGTAGATTGATGTGTTGCCTAAAATACGAATATGACACTTATGTCCAGATTCGTGTTGGGATGCCAAACAGAGGCGATAAAGTGAAGACACCAGATGGTCTTGCATATGTGGTGGATACCAATATATTGCTTGAGCAAGCTAAAGTAAGACACATTGTCAAAGAAAAACCTGAGGAACTCAGTGAGGATTTTGTCTCTTATCACAAAGATTTGATCAAAGTCGTTGAAGTCAACAGATATTCATCATCCAGTCCAAAACCTGCAGCAGATGCGGGTCCGGTGGATTTTGCCGAACTCAAAAAATTAGAGGATTAATAATGCAGACGTTTTGAACCTGATTTCAGTTTCAAAACGTCTTATTTTTGGAGAATATTATGAAAAATGAAATGCAATTGGTGCTACCACATGAGCGTGTCGATGACTTGCAGCTTAAAGGACTAAAAATTATCCAAGATCCCAAGGGCTTTTGCTTTGGTATAGACGCTGTCCTTCTCAGCAATTTCACCAAACTAAAATCAGGTGACACTGTAGTGGAATTTGGAACCGGAACGGGTATTATCCCAATTTTACTTTCGGGAAAAACCGAATTCAAAAAGATCTATGCATTTGAAGTACAAGAGCAAATGGCCGAAATGGCATCGAGAAGTGTACTTCTCAATGGACTTGAGAAACGGATAGAAATAATCCACGCCAATTTGATCGATGCGATCGAATATGTTCCCTCAGGAACGGTAGATGTTGTCGTTTCCAACCCGCCATACATGTCAGGGAGTGGAGGACTGAAAAATCCATCGGATCTGAAGGCGATTTCAAGGCATGAAGTGCTATGTACCCTTGAAGATATTGTGGAAAAAGCAGCAAAATTGTTGAAATTTAGAGGAAAATTCTATTTAATCCACAGGCCTAATCGATTGGTGGATATATTTGTACTTTGTAGAAAATACAAGCTTGAACCCAAACGTATTAGAATGATTCAACCTTTTGTCCATAAAAGTCCGAATATTTGTCTGATACAATGCGTTAAAGGTGGCAACTCGGAACTTATTGTTGAGGAGCCTCTTATTGTTTATGAGCAAAATGGGATGTTCACAAAAGAAATCTACGAGATTTATGGAATGGAAAATATTACGGCGTTCACCAAAGAAAACGGGGAGGATTCATGATGTCCGGAAAATTGTATTTATGCGGAACACCAATTGGAAATCTCGAAGATATAACATTCAGAGTGCTTGAGACGCTTAAATCCTGTGATGTGGTCTATGCAGAGGATACCAGACATTCTATTAGACTTCTCAATCATTTTGGAATCAGTAAACCACTACACAGTTACCATGATCACAATCAAGAGCAAGCAGGAAACGAAATCATTTCCAAAGTTCAAAAGGGTGAAAAGGTTGCGCTTATAACCGATGCGGGAATGCCAGGAATATCTGATCCCGGAGAAAATCTGGTGGTCAAATGCATTGAATCCGATACGCCGTTTGAAATCATTCCTGGAGTCACAGCATTTTCGATGGCACTTGTAGGGTCGGGATTTTCTACAGGACAATTCGTATTTGAAGGATTCTTAAGTCGTGATAAAAGACAGAAGAGAAAACATATTGAGAGATTGAAATACGAGAGACGTACACTTCTATTTTACGAATCTCCTCATAGGCTCAAGGAGACTTTACGACTTTTATTTGAAGGGCTAGGAGACAGAAAGGCTGTGGTTGCAAGGGAACTTACGAAGAAATTCGAGACGTTCCAGCGTGGAAATTTGTCTGAATTGATGGAGTTTTATGATTCTGGGACTATAAAAGGTGAAATCGTCATTGTCCTCGAAGGCAGTGAAACTGATGCAGAACCTGTCTTTGATTTCTCTGAGATTCCGATCAAAGAGAGGTATGAGTCTTTAATGGAAGGCGGGCTTGACAACAAAGAAGCAATGAAAGTGATCGCTAAAGAACGCAACATGAAAAAATCTGATGTTTACTCCTTGTTATTGGAATAATAATCCGATTAAACGCATAAAAATCCCAGGCGACTTAAGCCTGGGATCAATTTTATAATTCTTTGATTTCATCCACACAAGATGGACAAATATTTTTTCCTTTTACATTTTTTACGCCTTTAGCTTGACCGCAGAAAATGCATGCCGGCTCATATTTTTTAAGGATGATCGTTTCACCTTCAGTGAAAATCTCTAAAGCATCCTTTTCGCCAATCGCCAATGTTCTTCTCAGTTCGATAGGAATAACAACTCTTCCGAGTTCGTCAACCTTACGTACGATACCTGTCGATTTCATCTAAAAACCTCCTGTTCGCTATATTGATTTATAAGTGAATCATAATATAATAATTTCCAGTTGTCAACAAAATGTGGTAGAAATACACAGTTGATTAAGCTTCCGGTTTTTCTTCTCCGGTTTTCTCAACTTCAGAAACAACGTCTTTGAATTCCTTCACTTTATCACCGAAATATTTGTCGTAAAGTGCTTTTCCGATGGATACGGTATGCATAAATGAGGAAAGTCCTCCGACAAAGTTTTGATTCTCGTTAATGGTATCGGTCACAGACTCTGCTGTTTCAGCTATGTTGTCAACAGTACCTCTGAATGCCTGAACATCATGTGCGACCTCGTCAGTGATGGTTTCCAGATGTTTTGTGAGTAGTGGCACAACATCCATGGTGGCATCAATACTTTTACGGTTGCCATCGACAATCTGATTCACTTGTTTCATTACAAGCAAAGCGCGTCTAAGTATGAGCACCAGATAAATCAGTAGGGTAACCAGGCACCCCCAGAGTACGAATAATAGAAGATCCTTGAATGTGAAAATCATTTGACTGCCCATGAATGCCTCCCTTTAGAATATATTGTTAGTCACATTATACCCCAAAAAAGATTTTGTAACAAGTTTAGCGGACATTGAAGGCGCGGTCGTTGATTCTGATTTTATTTGCGTCGATATATAGTGAGGAATCATTGATATTCACAGCGAAATTTGGAATGGAGACAAAGATGTCATCGGTTTCAGAGTGTTTTGCTGCAGTGAATTCACCGAATCCAAGGTCGTCATATGACACAACATTGAGGTTTTCGTTGGATAAATCAAGTTCTGATTTCAGGTCGTGGTCAATGTAATAAAAAGCTTTTACATCTTCAAAAATGATTTCAACCGGGTCGACTTCATTGCGACTGCTGATAGCGACAGAAATTTTATCAAAGTCCATATCGATGTTCAGGGAGTTGATTTTTCCTTTGGCGAAAGCATCTAAAAACGGATGGACGTTATTAACCATAGGTCACCTCTTTCTTTTGAATTAAGCAAGTATATTAATATCACATTACCACCCTACGTGCAACAAGTTTTTTTTATGTTGCATTAAATCAGGTGTTATGTTACAATTTCCCTAAATTATCGGATATAAAAGGTTATGATGGGAAGAGTACCTATGCTGGCATCTAAAGAGAGTCGACGATTGGTGGAAGTCGATGGTGATGGAGTAGGGAAGATGGTCCTTGAACCGCTATGCTGAATTGATTTAGGCATGGACGTTGGTGTACGTTATAACACAGTGCTGAGCACATCGAGGGCTGCATTTGCAGAACTAGGGTGGTACCGCGGAATTTACTTTCGTCCCTATTGTAGGGAGGGGAGTTTTTTGTTTTTTTGAGAAGAAAAAATTGAGGAGAGTGACTTATGAGTAAAGGAAAATATTATTTGACCACAGCGATTGCCTACACATCGAAAATCCCACACATCGGGAATGTATATGAAGCCATATTGTCGGATGCCCTTGTACGCTTCAAAAGAGAGCAAGGTTACGATACTTATTTCCTCACAGGAACTGACGAGCATGGACAAAAGATCGAACTTCAAGCTCTTGAGGCCGGTAAATCACCACAAGAGCACGTGGATGAAATCGCTGGAGAAATCAAAAGGATTTGGGACCTTGTAGATGTGAGTTATGACCAGTTCATCCGCACAACGGATGAGGAGCACAAAAGGGTCGTTCAGAAGATTTTTAAGAAATTGTATGAAAAAGGTGATATATACAGAGGAAAATACGAGGGCTGGTACTGTACACCATGTGAGTCGTTTTGGACAGAAACACAGATCGTGGACGGAAATTGTCCTGATTGCGGTCGTGAAGTATTAAAGGCGAGTGAAGAGGCGTATTTCCTCAAACTGTCCAAGTATCAGAAACAGCTTGAAGAACATATCGAGAAGAATCCTGAGTTCATCTGGCCGGAATCCAGAAAAAACGAGATGCTCAATAATTTCATCAAACCAGGTCTTCAGGATCTATGTGTCTCGAGAACTTCATTTTCATGGGGAATACCTGTGGACTTTGACCCTGGTCACGTGGTTTATGTTTGGCTTGATGCACTTTCAAACTACATCACCGCAATAGGATACGATCCAGATGGTTCATCTGAACAGTTTAACAAGCTTTGGCCTGCTGATGTTCATGTGATTGGAAAAGATATCGTACGTTTTCACACGATTTATTGGCCGATTATTCTCATGGGACTTGAGGTTGAACTCCCTAAGCAGGTATTCGGACATCCTTGGCTACTGACAGGTAAGGATAAAATGAGCAAATCCAGAGGCAATGTCATATACACCGACGACCTTGTGGAACTTTTCGGTGTGGATGCAGTACGTTATTATGTGCTCAGAGAAATGCCATTCTCATGGGATGGAACCATCACGTATGAGATGATGATCAACAGAATCAACTCGGATCTTGCCAATGTTCTTGGCAACCTCGTCAATAGAACTGTGGCGATGGTGAAAAAATACTTTGATGGAGTGATTGTTGCACCTACAGCTCCTGAAGACATTGATGAAGAATTGATTTCACTTGCACTTTCAACACCGAAAAAAGTGGAAGAACGTATGGACGCATACAAGGTTGCAGATGCTCTGGACGAAATTTGGCAGCTTCTTCGCAGAAGCAACAAATACATCGATGAGACATTGCCGTGGAATCTAGCGAAGAATCCGGATGACAGGGAGAGACTTGGAACTGTTCTTTATAACCTTTTGGAAGCGATCAGGTTTTCCGGTGTACTTCTTAAGTCATTCATTCCAAATACTGCTGCCAAGATCTTGGATCAAATTAACGCATCCGTAACTACTTTGGAATCGCTCGGAACATTTGATGGAACAGTCATTGGCGATTCCGTGGGTACTGCTGAAGTCCTTTTTGCTAGAATGGACGAAGCAAAGAAAATGGTGGAGATCGATGCAGTAAAAGCGAAATATATCACAGAGGAAGAAGAGCCCGAAGTGCTTGAGGTCAAACCCGAGGTCACTATTGATGATTTCGCGAAACTTGACCTTAAGGTAGCGACAGTCATTTCAGCAGAAAAGCATCCAAAAGCAGATAAATTGTTGGTGCTCCAGCTTCAGGTCGGTCCAGAAAAAAGACAGGTTGTATCGGGTATTGCCGGCGCTTACAAACCGGAAGAACTCGTTGGTCAAAATGTCATTTTGGTTGCCAACTTAAAACCGGTTCAACTTCGAGGGATCGAGTCACAAGGCATGATTTTGGCAGCGACAAAGGATGATATTCTTAAACTAGTAACTGCTGATATAAAAAACGGTAGTCAAGTTTCTTAAATGAAACCCTGGATCTTTTCATAATGAGGAGATTTGGGGTTTTCCTCGTTCCTTATTTCTTTTTAGCTTGAAATAAGGCATAATAGGAGTGTAGGAGGTGACTCATGTTATTTGATTCACACGCGCATCTTGATGCGTCACTATTTGACCATGTCCGTGAACTCGTCATAAAAAGAGCAAGATTAAATGGTGTCTCATATATACTCAACCCAGGTGCCGATTTTGAATCCAGTGTAAGAGCTGTCGAACTCGCAGAGGCGCATGATTTTATATTTGCAGGTGTAGGAATTCATCCGCATGATGCAGAAACTGTAGATACCATGATGCTCGAGTTGATCGAGCAAATGGCAAAAAAAGAACGTGTAAAAGCCATTGGTGAAATCGGACTCGACTATTATAGGGATCTATCTCCAAGATCGGTCCAAAAAGAAGTCTTTATTGAGCAAATCAGAATTGCCAAAAGGCTTGATCTGCCAATAATCATACACGATAGGGATGCGAATGCCGACGTCCTTCAGATTCTCAAAGAGGAAAAAGCTTTTGCCACTGGGGTGCTGATGCATTGTTTTTCAGGAAGTCATGAACTTGCTACGCAGTATGTGAAACTGGGTGCCATGATATCCATTGCCGGTCCAGTCACTTATAAAAATGCTAGAAAGACGGTCGAAGTGGTGGAAACCATACCGCTGGATCGATTATTCATAGAAACGGATTCACCTTATTTATCCCCTGAACCTATGAGGGGCAAGCGCAATGAACCCATGTTCGTCAGACATACCTGCGAACGCATAGCAAATATAAAGAATATCAGTTATGAAACTGTTGCGGAAACTACGTTACTGAACGCAAAGCAGTTTTTTAGAATCAAATAGTGGAAACGAGAGGTTTATGGAACATATCAAAGAAACAATAGTGGTTGAGGGAAAAGATGATGAATCCGCAGTGAAAAAAGCGGTATTCTGTGATGTGATCATCACTCATGGATACGGCATTCGTGCTTCAACTTGGCAGCGTATCGAAAAAGCGGCTGAAACCGTAGGAATCATTGTTTTGACCGATCCGGACTTTGCCGGTGAAAAAATCAGGGAAAGAATCGCAAACCGTGTAAAAAACTGCAAGCATGCTTTCATCAGCAAGAGTGATGCGATGATGGGAGATGACATAGGCGTTGAGAACGCCAGTCCGGAAGTAATCAACGATGCGCTTTCAAAAGTGAAGACTATAAGACCTTTCAGCATCCCTGTGTTCACCAAGAATGACTTGGTCAGGGATGGACTCAGTGGTGGCATAGGTGCAAGTGAATATCGAGCTATAGTTGGGAAAGAACTTGGAATCGGGTATTGCAATGCCAAACAATTCCTAAACAGACTTAATCATTATGGCATCACAAAAGAGGAATATAACCGCGTCATAGACGCCTTGTTTAAGGAGAAAGCATGATAGATAGATTAACATCGCCCAAAACGATAAAGTATATAATGGAAAAGTATAATTTTCAGTTCAGTAAAAGATTCGGCCAAAATTTCATCATAGATGAAAATGTCCTCGAAAGAATTGTGGATGGCGCTGGAATCACCAAAGAGGATTACATTCTTGAGATTGGACCCGGAATCGGAGTAATGACCAATGCCCTTTGTGAGGCATCTGGAAAAGTTGTTGCAGTTGAGATAGACCGCAGTTTGATACCGGTTTTGGATGAGACTGTTGGGCATCATGATAATCTTACAATCATATGTGATGATATTTTGAAGGTAGACCTGAAAGAGTTGTTTGAGACTCATTTCATGGAAAAATCACCAAAATTGGTAGCCAATCTTCCATATTATGTGACGACTCCAATCATCATGAAATTTCTTGAAGAAAGAGTACCCGTCACCGATTTGGTCATCATGATCCAGAAAGAAGTTGCCGATAGAATCATGGCATCGCCTTCCACAAAGGACTACGGAGCACTTTCTGTAGCTGTACAATATTTTACTGAACCTTCCATTGTCACACGAGTTTCAAGAGGCTCATTTATGCCTTCTCCAAACGTGGATTCCACTGTAATCAGACTGAATGTCAGAAAAGCACCACCTGTTGAGCTGCTTGATGAAAAAACATTTTTTGCCACTGTTAAAGACGGATTCGGAAAGCGAAGAAAAACATTGCTCAACGCATTGTCCGGAGGATTTCTAGGACTCGAGAAGGATGAGGCGAGAAGAGCACTTGCAGACGCTGAAATCGAAGAGAGAACTAGAGGTGAAGCCCTTGGGATGGAAGAATTTGCTCGACTCTCAAATGCGATTTTCAACATTAAGAAGGGGCGATGAAATGAAAAGGGTTTATGAGACTGAGCGCCTCAGGCTTGTAGTGGTTGATAGTACTTATGCATCGAGAATACTTAAGTTTTATCAGGAGAACGAATCATTTTTAGAGCGATGGGAGCAGGTTAAACAACCTGATTTTTATACGATCAATCACCAGAGGCGAATACTCAATCTCGAGGAACAATTTTTCATGAAAGGTCAAATGGTTCGCTTTTGGATATTTAAAAAAGAAGACGAATCAAATGATGAGCCTATCGGCAGTGTTTCACTTACGAATATCATAAGAGGTGTCTTTCAGTCCTGTTTTTTAGGGTATAAACTCGGAGAGAGATTTACAGGAGCAGGTTATATGACAGAAGCCATCTCAAAAGTTATGGAAGTCGCCTTTAATGAGCTGGAACTTCATCGAGTTGAAGCCAACATCATGCCGGTGAATAGAGAGTCTATGAATGTAGTGAAGAGACTGGGCTTTGAAAATGAAGGACTTGCCCGGAAATATCTGAAAATCAATGGCAAATGGGAAGACCATTATCATATGGTCAAATTGAATGAATACATGATATAATAAATAATAATACACAGGGGGAACGTTATGGCATTAAGAATCATTACAGACAGTGCCTCTGATCTACCAAAAGAACTTGCGAAGAATCATCAAATCGAAGTATTGCCACTGATCGTCTATTTGAACGAAGTGGAATATCTGGATTCAGTGACTATTGAACCAAATGACATGTATGAAGCCATGATCAAAGGTGCTTCTGTTAAAACAGCACAAATTCCACTGAATCATTTTCTCGACTATTTTGAAAAATTCGCCAAAACAGGCGATGAATATATTTATTTGGCATTTTCGTCGGGTTTGTCCGGAACATATCAAACATCAGTACTCGCCTATGAAACGGTCAAAGAGGAATTTCCGGAATTCAAAATGACAATTATAGATACCAAGTGTGTCTCACTCGGACTAGGAGTGATTGTCGTCGAAGCTGCAAAATTGGTTCAGACTGGGGCGTCCTATGATGAAGTGATGTCATATGTCAATCGTGCTACAGGACAAATGAAACATGTTTTTTCTGTGGATGATCTGGACTATCTGTTGAGAGGTGGCAGGGTAAGTAAATCCCAGGCCATGATAGGCAATATACTCAACATCAAGCCGATTCTCCAAGTGGTGGATGGTTTTTTGGTGCCTTTTGACAAAGCGAAAGGTAAAAAGAAGCTTTTAGCCAAATTGTATGAATATATTGAAGCCAACGGGAGTGGACTTGACAATCAACTTGTGGGAATCGCCCATACTTTGAATGAAGAAGAAGCGACTGAGGTGAAAAACCATTTTGAGACTGTATATGGAACAAGAAATTTTATCATCAACACTTTGGGGTGTGCGGTAGGGGCTCATTGCGGTCCCGGCATGATCACTATTTTTTTCAAAAATGAATTTTGATGTTGTGCAGCTAACTTTAAACGAGATAGTACTGGATGGTGAGCGATTGTGAAGATTATTGAAACGAAGCAACTTAAAGATGGTATGATTTTAGGCGAATCCATTATTGATTCAAGTGGTGTCGTCGAACTCCTCAGCAAAGGCACTCAATTGACACAAAGACATATTGAACTGATTTCCAATCTGGGTTTTACAGAAGTCAAAGTACTGGAACATGAAAATGAAGCAATTGAAGATGTTGCACTGGATGTCCACGCCTTTAAAGAGAACGCATCTAAAAATGGTGATGCGTTTGACTTGATGAAGCTTTTGAATGATCTTGACGAAATTGACAATCATGTCTATGAGCCAACGGATAGAAGTGTCGTCAATCGCAATATGGAAGTCCATGTCCTTACAGGAGAAGGTAATATCCCGATCGATGTGAAACATCAGAAAATGGTTGATGATACCAAGGAAGTATTCAGAAACATCAGAGAAACTGGTGAGCTGGACCTCGAACGCATTAAGAACAATGTTGAAGAAGCCTTACCAGATATGATCAGGAACAATGATGTCCTCATGAGACTCAATCAACTCAAGGAGTCAGATGATTATACCTTCCAGCATTCTTTAAGGGTTTCAATACTCGCCACAATGATTGGTAAATGGCTCGGTTATTCACAAGAGGAACTTATAGAACTTGGTGAAGCCGGTCTGTTATATGATATCGGTAAAATGAATATTCCTGAATTTATAGTCAAAAAAGATGAAAATGTCAATGCTGAGGAATTTGAACTCATCAAAAAACACGCTCAGTTCGGTTATAGTATTTTACTTAAGACAAAAGGTGTTTCTTCCAATATAAAATACGCCGCTCTTCATCACCATGAGAGAATGGATGGTTCGGGATACCCGCTTCGCTTAAGAGAAAATCAAATACATGACTTTGCAAAAATCATAATGGTCTGTGACGTATTTGATGCCATGATTACTGATCGTCCTTATAGAAAAGGTATCTCCCCTCTGCTTGCGGCGGATTATCTTTCATGGTCGAGCGGAAAACTTTTCGATGCGGAAGTGTGCTATATTTTCATAAAAAAACTTTCAGAATATTATGTGGGCAAACAGGTCAGACTTTCAACAGGTGAAACGGGAAAAATCGTATTCATCGATCATAATTATCCGACGAGACCACTAGTACAAGTAGGCGATCGTTTCGTTGATCTTGCCAAGGACAGATCGGTTCATGTTGAAGTTTTGATGTAGTATGTCTTGACAAGTATGACAAAATAAATTATATTGGTAGATAATTCTATAGGAACGTCAAGTTCTATAAAGGCGATTGAAGTGGCTTAGTAGAAAATTCTGTTGAAATTCAGAGAGAATTGCGGGTGGTGAAAGCGATTCCAATGGTATTTTTGAATTACGCGCCATGAGTCTTGATGGGAAACCATCACGCGTCCCGAGCGTTATTCGGTTTGAGGTGACCGCGAAAGTGGTCATGAAGCAAGGTGGTAACACGGGTTCTCTCGTCCTTCGATGGAGAGGCCCTTTTTTTATTTAAAAAATAGGATTAGAGGTGGCTTATGAAAAACGTATACGATACACTGCTTGAACGTGGTTACATCGAACAGATCACTCATGAAGAGGAAGTCAAAGAATTACTCGCAAAAGAGAGTGTGACTTTCTATATTGGCTTCGATCCCACAGCGGACAGTTTGCATTTAGGACATTTCATACAAATCATGGTCATGATGCATATGCAACGCGCTGGACACAAGCCAATTGCGCTTATTGGTGGAGGAACTGCAAAAGTTGGAGACCCTTCGGGTAAAACAGATATGAGAAAAATGCTGACACCTGAGGATATTGATTCCAACGGTGAATGTTTAAAGAAGCAAATGGAAAATTACCTGACATTAGATGGAAAAGACGGTTATGTCTCCAACAACGCCCAGTGGCTCGATGAACTGAAATATATTCCTTTCCTCAGAGAGATCGGTAGTAAATTTTCAGTCAATCGCATGCTTTCTGCAGAGTGTTTCAAGCAAAGACTAGAAAAGGGATTAAGTTTCCTTGAGTTTAATTATATGATTATGCAAGCTTATGACTTTTTGGAACTGAACAGACAGTTTGGTTGCACAATGCAACTTGGTGGCAACGATCAATGGTCCAACATCATAGCGGGTGTGGATTTGGTCAGAAGAATGGAAAGCAAGCAAGTTTATGGACTTACTTTCAAATTGCTTTTAACCAGCGATGGAAAGAAAATGGGAAAAACGGAGTCTGGAGCAATTTGGATGGATCCAGAGAAGACGACTCCTTACGAGCTTTTCCAATACCTGAGAAATATTGAAGATGCTGATGTGGAAAATTGTTTGAAGCTTTTGACCTTCCTACCTATGGATGAAGTCAGAGCACTTTCTGCACTTGAAGGATCGGAAATCAATAAGGCCAAGGAAATTCTAGCTTTTGAATTCACTAAGATCGTTCATGGGGCTGAAGAGGCCGATAAAGCACTTGAGACGGCAAAAGCTTTGTTTTCGGGTGGTAACAACACGGAAAACATTCCTACTACAGAAATGGATGCATCAGAGTTTGAGGAAGGTGTTTTGATTCTTGATTTGATGCTTAAATTAGAACTCGTCTCATCCAAAGGAGAAGGAAGAAGATTGATTCAGCAAAATGGTGTTTCTGTGAATGATGTGGTTTTAGAGGATTTTAACAGATTGATCACGAAAGATGACTTTATAAGTGGTGATCTGATGATCAGAAAAGGAAAGAAAGTATACCATAGAGTAAAGCTGAAGTAGACTGTGAAGGGTGGAGAATATGGAATTCTGGAAATCGATTGAAGAAGAAGTGTTCGAAAACTACGATCTCGACATCTACGAGAAAATGTGTCTTTTGGTATTGATGAGCAGAGATGAATCTACTCGTATGACCACCGAGAAGCTCGCTGAGTTTATGGGTTGCGGCAAAGTCACTGCAAAACGCGCCTTTGACTCGCTCAGAATGAAGGGATATCTCGCCAAGGATTATGAGAGTGATCCACCTGTTCGTAGAGAAAGCAGTGTGATTCAAAATCCTGATGATGTTGCTGAAATTACAAAGGTAGTTGAGCATTTTGATGATGACTTTAAGGAAGGTTTCTTCAAGATGGATCATGAACCTGTTGCCAAAACCAAACATCGTGGCGAGAGTGATCTCAGAAAACGAATGGCTGAATATTTACTAGGTGATGACTCCACTTTCGAACCTGCACCGAAGACTTTTGTCAGCCAGAAGGAATCCAAAGAAGCGCTGGTTGATGAAGTAATAGATCTCATTGAGGAAAAGATCAATTTCAAAGAGGCGAATATCATTTTGGCATTTGCAGGGAACGATATGGAGCGGATCAAAAAACATTATGTAAAGGCCAAAGCATCTCAGGTGACCGACACCATTGGATTCTTGATCAATGCGCTACAAAAAAAAGAAAGCAATGTCATAAAAACAGAAGAAAAGGCTCAAGAAAACAGCCAAATTGACTCAAATAGACTGAAGAAAATGCAAGCCTATCACAACAATAAAACGAAATAAGGGAAATTATGGAATCACAATTGTAGGATACCTACAAAACAATATAGTGCAATTTTCGGAACCATCACAAGAAACCTTTTGTTTCAACGCTTGTAGAGGTGGGAAAATAAGGTAAAAAATCACCTTAGTTGGTGGATGACAACATAAGTTACATTTTGTTAATTGACACTTTTTAATCTTATGCTATAATTTGTAAAGTCATGATGAACATAGCGCAACTAGCTGTGTTCATTATTGTTTTAGAATATGAAGCTTAATTTTAGAAAGGTGATATCATGAAAACAATGAATCAAATTTTAGTTGCTTTGCTTGTGATCTTAGGATTAACTGTTGTGTTATTGGGAAGTAAAACATTACAAGCGGCAAATGAAATCCAAAGAGTTGAAATGGAAAAGACCGAACTTGAGGCAGAAGTTTCAACAAGAGAACTAGAGATCAATGCATTATCCATACAGGTTGAACAGGCACAAAAGGTACTTGAAGCACAAAAGCCAATCGTAGAGGAGTTTGAGAAGATTTCAAATTTTATTGATTTCGATGCTTTTGAATCCACTCAACTCGAAAAAGTAAAGAGCATCACTGAACAGACACCACTGGATTATGAAAGTGCACTTGCCCTTGTCAAGTACGCCGACAAATACGATGTGCCATATTCATTGATTCTGTCCATAATTGAACTCGAAAGTAATTTTGATCAAAATATTGTAGGGGCTGATCAGGACAGAGGCTATATGCAAATCATACCTGGAACTGAAAAATGGCTGGCGACTGAGTTTGGTGAGGAACTTGAACTTGAATATGATCCCACTCAGATTTTTGAGCCAGAATACAACCTTGCACTTGGAATAAAATATTTGGATCTCTTGATGGATTCCTATGGTGCCAATTACGAGCGTATTCTTTCTGAATATAATCGAGGTCCGAGTAATCTTGCAAAGTACTATGCGGCATATCAGACGTATTCAACCACGTATTCGAGAACCGTTTTATCCAAAGCAAACAAATATGTTGCACTTAACAATTAACAGAGCACCTGGGAGTCAGACAATTTGTCTGGCTCTTTCTCATTTAATTTGATACAATAATTACGAACATACGTTCATAGTCCGGTAGTGAGGTACTCAATGGCATATGAAAGCAAAATTTCAGTAAGAGGCTTGGTTGAATTTGTCTATCAATCCGGTGACCTTGATTCCAGATTTCAAGGCAAAGGTAAAATGGCAGAGGGCATCAGAACTCACCAGAAAATTCAAAAATCTCAGGGAGACGGATACATAGCTGAAGTCCCTCTGTCCAAAAGTATATCATTAACTCCAGATGATGGTGATGACCCTATCACTTTGATCATAAGTGGTAGAGCTGATGGTATTCTTACGACTTCAGAAGGCGTCACCGTGGATGAAATCAAAGGAACATCAGTGTTTCTTGAAAAGATAGAAGAGGATACATATCCAGTGCACTGGGCACAGGCAAAAATTTATGGTGCGATATACTCGGAAAACGAATCTCTGAGTGAAATCACCATACAATTGACTTATGCCGACTTTGAATCCGGTGCAGTTAAAAGAATCAAGAGACTTTATTCAAGTGCAGATTTAAATGAATTTATGATGGAAACAGTGAAGAGATACAAGAAATGGATTGTTTTTAAATCAAAATGGGTCAGTTCCAGAAATCAGAGTATAGAAAAGCTCACTTTTCCATTTGGATCATATCGTGCCGGCCAAAGAGCCCTAGCGGTTTCAGTATATAATGCCATAAGAGATGGGGAGCACCTTTTTGCTCAGGCTCCTACTGGAATTGGCAAAACTATGTCCACTCTTTTTCCCACCATAAAAAGTATGGGCAGTCTCATGACTGACAAAATTTTTTATCTGTCAGCAAAGACTATTGCAAAAGGTGTAGCTGAGGATGCTGTAAAGCAGATGCGCACGACATCGGAAGGCAACCTTCACATCAAGCAATTGACGATTACAGCAAGAGATAAGGTTTGCATCAATGATGTTGTAGCTTGTTACCCGGAAAAATGTCCATACGCTAATGGACACTACGACAGAAATTTGGATGCTCTTTGGGATGCGCTCAATAATGAGGATGTTTTTAGCAGAGAGAGTGTTGTCTCTTATGCCCAGAAGCATCGTGTTTGCCCATATGAGTTTTCACTCGATTTGGCACTTTTTTCTGATGTAATCATATGTGATTACAATTATGTTTTTGATCCAAGGGTTTATCTTAGACGTTTTTTTGATGTTCCAACCGAGGAATATGTTTTTCTCGTCGATGAGGCACACAATCTTGTGGACAGATCAAGAACCATGTATTCTGCAGAACTCAGTCGTGACAAATTCACGAGTCTAAAGAAGAAATTGATTCCGAAAGACAAGAAGCTTGGGAATTCTTTGGAGGGAATCAACAAATTGCTACTTAATGCCAGGAAGAATTGCAACGAGTCAGGGATCTGGGTTTCGAGTGAAGGTATTGAAGAAGTTGCAATGGGGCTCAAGAAAAGGGCACCACAGATTGAAAAATGGCTGACTGAAAATGCTGGTGCTGAATATTTTGAGCAGGTTCTAGAAGTGTACTTTGACATCTTAGGGTATTTGAGAATCAGTGAACTCTATGATGATGGGTATCTCACCTATATTACTGGCGGACATAAAAAAGAAATGTTGTACAAATTGTTTTGCATTCATCCTGCGACCAAATTGAGAAGATTTTTGATGAATTCAAGGTCTGCAATTTTCTTTTCTGCGACTCTGTCGCCTATGCCGTATTATCGTGATTTGCTATGCAAAGATGAAGATATCAAATTGCTGGATTTACCATCGCCATTTGACCCGGATAACAGGCTTTTGCTTTATGCCAGTGATGTCTCGGTGAAATACAAGGACCGTGATAACTCTCTCAGCAAAATTTGTGGTTATATATACGAAATGGCTTCAGCCAAAACGGGAAATTATATGGTTTTTTTTCCATCATACCAATACATGGACAATGCATTTATGCTATTCGAAGCGCTTCATGGAGAACGTTTTAATCTTGTCAGACAAACACGTGATCTAAGTGATTCGGATAAGGTGGATTTTTTGGGAGCTTTTGAAACCCACTTGACTGGTGCGAGCGGAACATCCATGATCAGTTTTGTGGTCATGGGAGGACATTTTTCTGAAGGTATAGACCTTCAGGGGGATTTGCTCATTGGTGCTATGGTGGTCGGTGTTGGTTTGCCCATGATTGCTTTTGAAAATAATCTCATCAAGGATTATTTTGACGATATATCTGGACATGGATTTGAATTCGCTTATCAGTTTCCGGGAATCAATAAAGTCATGCAAAGTGCGGGCCGGGTCATTAGAGGAAGTGACGATCGTGGTGTTGTCATTCTCGTCGACCAAAGGTATTCGACTGGACATTACAGAAGATTTTTCCCTAAGGATTGGGGAAAGACATTTACAAGTGAAGAGATTTTTAAGGGACAGTTGGAAACTTTTTGGAAGAATATATGATTGCGAAGCAATCAAATATTCCGCGTAGGTAAGTTTCCGGCGGAAACTTATTAGCGCCTCAGTCGACATTTAGAGATGCTGCAGAGGAATGTATGTTGTCATCCCTCTCAGCACTCATCTTTCTACTTACTAAGTTCATAAATAGCAGATGCAAAAATCTCAGTCATCTTGACGAAATCATCCAGCTGCATATATTCGTCCTTTTGGTGCATGGTGTCGTCCCTGCCTGGGAAAAGCGCCCCAAACGCAACAGCGTTGGGTATTGCACGTGCATAAGTGCCGCCTCCTATTGTTATAGGTTTGGCCTTCTCGTCACCGGTGTGTGATTTATAGACTTTCATTAGAGTCTCCACAAGGGGATGATTTGGTTTGAAGAAGAGTGGAGGCACTCCATGCCACTCGGAAATTTCTATACCAGTACCTCTTACAGCAGAATCCACTGCAGCTTTAATTTTGGATTCTTTTTTTGTGATCGGGAATCTGACATTAATGGTCATTTCTCCAAAATCTTCGTTGAGTTCAATAAGTCCAAGGTTCAACACTAGTGCATTGTAGGCGTCATCCATAGCAATGCCCATGGACTTTCCGTCGGTTTCCTTACCGATATTATTGGCGATAAATCTAATGAAACTGGACAAATCACCAATTTCAATGTCAATGAGGTTGAGGAACTCAACCAACAGTGCTATAGCGTTCTTGCCTTTTTCTGGTGTACTGCCATGCGCGGAGACTCCGTGAGATTTCAAAAGAATGTAGTCATCATGTTTTTCATACTCAAGGACAGTTTCTCTAGAAGCATTGAACTTTTCTACGACATCTTCCAAATCATAAGGAGAGACGAGTTTTGCCTCTGCATAATCAGGGACCATATTCGGTGCATTGCCACCTTTCAAGCTCAAGACCTTTATGCCACCATCCGGAATCTTGTCTACAAATATTTTTTTAAGTTTGAATACAATGATGCCCATTTCACCATGTATGACCGGGAAATCCGCATCAGGACTAAAGGCCACTGATGGTTTTTCTTCGTTTTTGAGATAGTGCTTCATACAATTGCTACCGCTCTCCTCATCAGTTCCAAGGATGAGTCGGATTCTCTTTTTCGGTTCAAAGCCATAATCTTTAAGAGCCTTCATTGCGTAAAGTGAAGCAATCGCTGGACCTTTGTTATCCAAAGTGCCTCTTCCATAGATCTTTCCACCTGCGATTTCACCCCCATATGGATCATGTGTCCATTGATCGCCCTCTGGTACGACATCAAGGTGACACAAAATACCGAGCATCTCTTTGCCTGTACCATATTCAATGTACCCGGCATATTGATCCACATTCTTAGTTTTGAATCCCAGCTGTTCGCCTAGTTTAAAGGCGAAGTCCAGTGTGACTTTGATTCCTTCGCCAAACGGAGCGTCCTCTTTGGGTTCCGACTTCACGCTTTTGAATTTCAACAGTTCCTGTAACGACTGAATCATTTCAGCTTCGTTTTTCTTGATCAATGTTTCGAACATATAAATTAGCCTCCCCTAAATAGCTTTTATAAAAATATTCTTCAATAATGGAATCTAAACTGAATTGACTTGTATAAGCTTCGTCAATTTGTTTTAATACTATAGTAGAGATTTGGATCCCTTGCATATATGCTTCTCGAAATTCATCAAAATCATATGAATTATAATGGTCTTCTGAAAGTGATTTTGGATAGCTCAACATTTTAAGATCATATTTGAACAGTCTCGACAAGAGTGAAATAAAAGGAAGTTTTGAGATCGTGTCTTTCAACAAAATGTCCTGAATGATTTTCATATCCTTGGTTGCTTGGAGATAAAGTGGTCTGGGTAAATAACCAATTTGACACTCATTGAGGACAAGTTGCCAAAATGCTCCGATCTCACCAGTCATAATCAATGGATCAAAACGCCAGTCGTTCATTGACATTTCATGAATTGGTTTTTGTTTATAATACCTAGTGACCATTGCATCTAGAACCAGCTCCACTTCCTTATGTGATTTAGAATCCGGACCCCATTTGCAAATTAAAGGATGACATGTAAAATCCAGTATATAATGTGTTATGTAGCCAGCGAAGTATGCTTTTAGTGCTTGCGATGGATGAAGTCTTAGATATTCGAACATGATTTCGAAAGTTTTCCTAATTTCGGTGGTATGAAGATGATTTCCAATAAATTTGTAGTGTTTCATCTTATAAGGCCTAGGCTGGTTGATATAAAAGAAAAAGTCCGGACCCTGTGCACCAAAATAATAATAAGGTTCAAGGCTGCTATCCCAAATGAAATAGGATGGATTCAGTTCCATGAATTTCGTTTTAATTTTTTCCGACGCGAGTTGATGGCTCCAAAAATCAGGCATTTAATCACTTCCGTTTAAGAGTTTTATCAATTCCATTATACATTGAAGCGAGCAATTAATAAAGGAGGTCAAGGTATGAATGAGAATCTGAAATCAATCGAAGATATGATTCGAAATGGGGATCTTATTTTCGCTGTTTTGAGCAATATAAGAAAAGGAGCACAAAAGACATATAACAAACTGGATATAAAGCCTGTTTTGATAAAGGGTTCCCAGCTTTATCATGTGACTTATCAATACGAGAAGAAGGTGCTACATGACAACTTTGAGGCTACTGAACTCATTGATCTTCTGGATGAAGTTATGGGAAATTACTTCAAACAAGGTGTCTTTTATGCGACAGATGGCGATTACCAATTGCTTTTCAATAAAAAAATGGAGGGCAAAATCATCACAAAACCACCATCGCGTTTCAAAGTCGAACAGGAACACAATCGAAAGAAGAACTATATCATTCCAGATGGTGAACCGTGTGATTTCATGACCCATCTAGGACTTATGGATTCTGACGGACGAGTGTTCAAAAAAAAGTATGACAAATTCAGACAGCTGAACAAATACCTTGAATTTGTTTCAGATAGCCTAGGAAGACTCGAAGATCTGGACGTTATTCGCATCATTGATTTTGGATGCGGGAAAGCCTATCTCACTTTTGCGCTTTATTATTATCTGGTGAAACTTCAGAACCGAAACGTCGAAATTATCGGACTTGATCTAAAAGAAGATGTCATAAGGTTTTGTAATGATACGGCAAGTGCGCTCGGCTATGATGGTCTGACATTTGAACTAGGTGATATCAAAGATTATGAAACTGAGAAAACAGTGGATATGGTTGTTTCGCTCCATGCTTGCGACACAGCGACTGATGAGGCTCTTATAAAATCCGTTGGTTGGGACGCAAAAATCATTTTTGCTGTACCATGTTGTCAACATGAACTGTTCAAACAACTTGAAAATCCAGCAATGAATCCACTCCTCAGATATGGTGTGATCAAAGACAAACTGGCCACACTTGTTACGGATTCTCTTAGGGCGTCTGCACTCGAATGCGTGGGATATGATGTTCAAATGCTAGAGTTCATAGATATGGAACATACGCCCAAGAACGTTTTGATCAGAGCTTATAAAGCGGATAAAACTGAAGAAGCGATAATGAGGGCACAAAAGGAGTACCAACTTCTTAAGGCCACTTTTAAGGCGAAACCGAGCATCGATCGGTTGCTAATGATGAAATAATCGAATTATTTCTGTTAATTTTATAAAATAATTCGCACTTTTATTGACTTTGACCCTATGGTCTGTTAATATGACAGTGGATTTATGCGTGTAATTGCAGATGCAATGATTTTATAGTGAGGTGAGTTTATGTCTACAGTTGTAATATTAGGTGCACAATGGGGAGATGAAGGCAAAGGAAAGGTCATCGATTATTTGTCAAAAGAGGCAGATGTCGTAGTACGTGGCCAAGGTGGCAACAATGCGGGTCATTCCGTGGTTGTCGGAGATCAAAAGTATGCGCTCCATCTTATTCCATCAGGTATTTTGAATGAAAACACAATCAACGTGATCGGTAATGGCGTAGTATTCGACCCAGAAGGTTTTTTAAACGAAATCAAGGGGCTTGAGAGCAAAGGCATCGACACTTCATCCATCAAAGTTTCAGATCGTGCCCATGTCGTATTCCCATACCATAAGGAAATTGATCGTTTGGCTGAGGAAGCCAGAGGTGCGGACATGATTGGTACCACTAAAAAAGGTATCGGTCCATGTTACATGGACAAAGTTGAAAGAAGTGGCATCAGAATTTGTGATTTTATCGATGAAGAGATTTTCGAACCGCTTTTCAGAAGCAGAATTAAAGCGAAAAATGAGATCATAGAAAAAATTTATGGCGGAACTGCCATGGATGAAGAAGAAATGGTCACACGTTATAAAGAGTATGCCAAACAAGTGAAACCTTTTGTCGATGATACATCGGTCATCGTATACGAGGCACTCCGTGCAGGCAAAAAAGTGCTTTTGGAAGGTGCCCAAGGCACGCTTCTAGATCTCGATTATGGAACTTATCCTTACGTGACGAGTTCACATCCGACTTCTGGTGGTTTTACAATTGGCTCTGGAATAGGTCCTAACGAAATCGGAGAGGTTGTCGGCATCACTAAAGCTTATACAACTCGTGTTGGTCTTGGACCATTTGTCACCGAACTTGACAATGAAATCGGAGAACGCATTAGAATCGCCGGCAATGAATTCGGAACAACAACAGGTAGACCGAGAAGATGCGGTTGGCTTGATACAGTGATGATCAATTATTCCAAACGTGTAAACGGTATGACATGCATCGCTCTTATGCTGGTAGATGTACTCAGTGGTTTTGATGAAATCAAAATCTGTACAGGATACAAGTACGGCGATGAAATTATGACAAACTTTCCAGCGAGTCTCTCAGTTCTGGCGAAATGTGAACCGATTTATGAAGTATTCCCAGGCTGGAAGGAAGACATCACCACTTGTACCACATTTGAATCTCTTCCGGAGAATGCAAAAAAATATGTGGAACGTATAGAAGAACTAGTAGGTGTTCCAGTTAAGATAGTTTCAATCGGTCCTAAAAGAGCTCAAACAATTGTGAGAGACACCATTTTTTAAAAGGGCAGGGAAGTGCAGGGAGAGCAGGTAAGGCAGGAAAACCTGGAAAACCTGGAAAACCTGGTGCTTTATTCAATAAAAATTAAAGGGTCAATGCATGTGATGTGCATTGACCCTTTTTATAATTTTTTTTTGATTTTTTAGGCCTTACGGTCTTAATCTTTTCCTGCACTCCCTGCACTCCCTGCATTCCCTGCTTCTCCCTGCATTTCTCCTGCTCTCCCTGCCCTTCTCAAATCTCCCAACGAACATCCGGACCAAAAAACTTCATCAACTGATAATGTCCTTTGAGTCGTGAATCAATACGGTCGTTATAAAATGAGCTGATTTCAGAAAGTTTGATGTTTGTTGAAATGATAGTACTTTTTCCATTCAAGATTCTTGTATTGATGATATTGTAGAATTCACTAATTGTGAAAGTGTTGGCGCTTTCGGTACCAAGATCGTCTATAATGAGAAGATCTGCATTAAAGAGTTGTTCATAAGCCATTTGAATAAAGGTGTTTGATTTGTCTGTAAAAGTCTTTTTTTCAATCAACTGTATAATTGTAAAGGGTGTTTGATATAGAACAGAATAACCTTGATCTAAAAGCGACTTGGCGATGCAATTGCATAAATAGGTCTTTCCAAGGCCACTCGCACCGAAAAAAAGCAGATTCTTTTCGCTTGGAAACTGTTTTACAAATTCTTCTGCCTCTGATAGGATGCTCATCATGTTTTCTCTTTGAGAAGCCCCTTCTTTGGCATTTTTGTGGTCTGAAAAGACACCCAGATTGAAATGGTCAAAATTTTGAAAGGTCAGTTGACGCTCGATATTTGACATTTCATATGCCCTATGGATCAATTTTTGATTGAAACATGAGCATCTTCTGTTGTCGGGCATAAAACCTGTGTCTTTGCATTTTTTGCATTTGTATTCGAGTTCAAGTGCATCCAGTGGTATGTTGTTGTCTGTGAGCAGGATGGCTTTGTTGCGTTTAAGTTGGTCAAGTGTGCTTTTGAGTTCCATGAGCATAATTTCGGTATTTTTGGGATTCCTGAGTATTGCTTTGGAGATTTCAGCACCAATCTGGCTCATCTGAAGATCGATTTCTGCGAGTTTTGGCAACCGCTCATACAGTGCCAAACGCCTTTCTTTAAGAGCCAGTCGGTTCAAATCCTGTTGCTGTTTGTATTCTTCCATGATTCCTTTGATGCTTTGGACGTTTTGAGACATCGTGACTCCTTTCTTAATTCTTTTTATTAAGCAGTAGATTCTCAAGTTCCTCTTCCGAGTAAGAACGTTCCTTTTCTATGGTGAATCGGTTTCTTTTGGCTTGAGATTGTGACTGGGCTTTAGGTTTATCCTTTATTTGGGTACTTTCATAATTTTCAACAGTTTTAATGCCTTGTTTGTGCAGATCACCAAATACTTTGTCCAGATAATTCATGTTGATGTTGAGTGTCTTCTTTGAAAAGACTATAATGAACTGGTAAAGCGAATCGGGATCGAAGTCATATTGATCCAGCCATTTATCGATCAACTCTTTTTCAGCCTGATTGGCCATTCTGAATGACAGGCCGAGATGTCTAAGGACTTCCTTATAGATCATGTTGCGTTCATCCCTGCTTTTGATGTGATGTTCTATTGATTCCAGTGTAGATAAGTTTTGTGATAGCCACTGGTTCAAAAGACCTTTTACAGCTTTGACACTTCGGATGTTCTTTTCTTTATAGTTGATCTCAAATGCTCTTAATATGATGGCGGTATCGGTATAGTAATGGTCATATAAATCGCCTATATCTCTGTATTCAGTGTAGGATAGAGGATGTCCAACGATTTTTTCAACTTGTTCACATAATGTCTTATAGTGACTTTTGATTTTTGGGTCGCTTTTGCGATCTGTCGGTTCCGATTTCGAGGTGTAATTGTTTAGGATGTAAAGTTCGCGTAGTGAAAGAAATTCCACATCAAAATTTAAAGCATCACCATGTATGTGCTTTTTGATGATGCCTTGTTTTTCCCAGTAATTCCATGATTCGACAACGTCCTGAAGTGGAAGACCGAGCATGTTCGCCAGGCTTTTGTTGTCGAAGCGATAGGCATCATTTTCAGATCTGGAGAACATCAGACCAAGAAGGTATACTTTAACGTAAGTACCACTTGCAGAGGGCATGAAGTCTGAAATGAAAATATTTTCTATATTGAGTTCGCCGAGATCAAAAGTCGTCGCGTTTTGAATAAATGCCATGATTTTCCTTCTTTCATAATCGTCATATGAAATATTATAACATTTATATGATTGGTGTATCAGTATTTTATTAAGCTGTTCTAATATTTCTATGTACAGACAAAAAAACATTCAAAAAAAACACAACATGTGGTATTTCAATGAAAATGATAGCATCAAATATGGATATATACAGTATCTTCACATATAATGAAAAAAATATAATTTATCTATTTCAAAAGTTGTGCTATACTTAAGAAGGTATTTTAGAAAGAATGCTGCTGCGAACCATTATTAAGGCCAATATTAAGGAGTATAGGATGGGGAAAAAGAGAAACGGAACGTCTCAAAAACATATAATAAAACGTTCCACCAGTAAAGTGTATGTCAAAGGTGATGAGAAAGTAGAACGCAGCGAAAAAGTGGCTGAATTTGGAGCCAAAGCAATTGCGTTGTCGTTATATCCTTTATTTTTGGCGACATCAGGAGTCAGCAAACTCACAAAAAAATTCAAATCCAATAATAATCATAATACAAAATATAGCAATAATGACAACTTTGTTCAAACAATCGCTGAAAAAGCAAAATCCGGTTTTAGCACCGCAAAAC
>JAIOSU010000212.1 GCA_021107455.1 Clostridiales bacterium
ATGTTTTGTTATCAGTGTCAAGAGGCTGCAGGCGGTAAAGGCTGCACCAAGATTGGTGTTTGCGGTAAAACGGATGACGTTGCCAATCTTCAAGATTTATTGATTTACACTTTAAAAGGTGTATCAGAATTCAATCAACAAGCAAGAAAAGCAGGTCTCAACGAGCAAAAGACAGATGCTGTAATCCTTGATGGATTATTTGCGACAATCACTAATGCAAACTTTGACCATAATGCAATCACAGCAAAAATTACAGGTGCAATTGCTGAAAGAGATCGTGTGAAAGCGACTTTAGAAGCAGCTGGCAAACTTGAAAATAAAGTATACCATGATTCAGCAGTATGGACAGGATCAGTTGATAGCTACGAAGAAAAATCAGGATCAGGCGTAGGCGTTTTATCCACTGAAAATGAAGACGTAAGAAGCCTTAGAGAACTTATCATCTACGGTCTCAAAGGTATGGCTGCTTATGCTGAGCACGCTGCAAACTTAGGGTTTGCTGATGAAGAGATCTATGATTTCATCGAAAAAGCATTGCTTGCAACAATCAATGACGGATTATCAGCTGATGAACTCGTAGCACTCGTACTTGAGACAGGTAAATTCGGTGTGAATGTAATGGCTCTTCTCGATAAAGCCAACACATCAAACTATGGTAATCCTGAAATCACAGAAGTTAACATAGGTGTTAGAAATAACCCTGCAATTTTGATTTCTGGTCATGACCTTAAGGATATGGAAGAACTCTTAGCTCAAACAGCTGGTACTGGAGTGGATGTTTATACACATAGTGAAATGCTTCCTGCAAACTACTATCCTGCATTCAAGAAGTATGATCATTTCGTAGGCAACTACGGAAATGCATGGTGGAAGCAAAAAGAAGAGTTCGAAAGCTTCAATGGACCGGTTCTTTTCACTACAAACTGTATCGTACCGCCTGCAGCAAGCTACAAAGATAGAATCTACACTACTGGTTCTGCTGGATTCGATGGTTTCAAACACATTCCGAGCAGAGTGGATGGCAAAGCAAAAGATTTCAGTGAAATCATCGAGCATGCTAAAAAACTCGCATCACCAACAGAAATCGAAACAGGTTCAATCGTAGGCGGATTTGCACATAACCAAGTTATGGCACTCGCTGACAAAGTAGTTGACGCAGTTAAAACTGGCGCAATCAAGCAATTCTTTGTAATGGCTGGTTGTGATGGCCGAATGAAATCTAGAGATTACTACACTGAGTTTGCAGAAACATTGCCTAAGGATACAGTAATCCTTACAGCAGGGTGTGCAAAATACAGATACAACAAGCTTGGTCTTGGTGATATCGGTGGTATTCCAAGAGTTCTTGACGCTGGTCAATGTAATGACTCTTACTCACTTGCAGTGATCGCACTTAAACTCAAGGAAGTATTTGAACTTAATGATATCAACGAATTGCCTATTTCATACAACATCGCTTGGTACGAGCAAAAAGCCGTTATAGTTCTTCTGGCTCTTCTCTACTTAGGCGTAAAAAACATCAAACTCGGACCTACATTACCTGCATTCCTTTCTCCAAACGTGGCAAATGTACTTGTGAACACATTTGGAATCAACGGAATCGGTACAGTAGAAGAAGATTTGGTACAATTCTTGGGCTAATTCAATAAAACGATAGAGGGCGATGCTTAGCATTGGCCCTCTTTTTCAACGTTAACAAAAATATTACATCGTCAAGATTGCGAAAAAAGACAGTTTGCGTTATACTGGAGCGGTTGGAGGTATCAAAATGAAAAATAAAATTAAAGTGGTCATCTCGGATTTGGATGGCACACTACTCAATAAGGACCATGCGCTCAGTGAATATACCAAAAGTGTGGTGAAAGCGCTCACAGAGGAAAACATACCGTTTTGGATTGCAACTGGTAGACATCATTGTGATGCACTCAATATCAGTAAAAAACTTGGGGTAGACACGTTCCTGATCACTGCGAATGGAGCAAGTATAGCTGATTTTAGTGGTGAGTTTATCGATCAGGCGTACATCGAGAGAGAAATCATTGAGAACATTTTGAAAGTTGAAGTTCCCGAAGGTGTTTACCAGAACCTTTACAAAGGTGCCCACTGGTTGATGGAAGAACCGGATCAGGTTTTTGCAAAATACTATAAAGAAGATGACTTTCATTTCACGTTATGTAAATTCGAGGACCACTTTCATGAACCTATAAACAAAGTGTTCTTCACATCATACGACAATGAGAAATTGATTCCAATAGCAGATGCGGTGACAAAAATGTATGGGGATCATGTCGACGTGACTTTTTCCATGCCACAATGTCTTGAAATCATGCCAAAAGGTGTGAATAAGGGCGAAGCCATACTCAAGTCGCTTAAAAGATATGGAATAGAACCCCATGAGGTAGTCGCATTTGGAGACGGGCTCAACGATCTCGAAATGCTAAGCGTTGTGGGCAAAGGGTATGTCATGGGCAATGCACATCCTATGCTCAAAGAAAAACTCATTGGTCATGAATCCATCGGGGATAATGGCGATGATGCAGTAGCCAAGCATTTGGTGGAGCTGTTTGAACTTCATGAGCGAATAATAGCTTAAACAAATAAAAAACCTCAAAACTATTGATTTTAATAGTTTTGAGGTTTTTTTCCTACATAATCTCTTTATTGAAATGTCCTCTTGTGTCTATTTCTTGATTAAAGACAGTTTGACTTGATTTGCCATTTAACTTGCTTTCTGCTTTATTAATGATGTCCATAATCTGCTCTTTTGATTCAACTGTGAAATTCAATCTGAAGGCCTGGATTCCTTTTATGCTTGGGAGCTCATCTAAAAGATTAAGCGTCTTTCCATTAAGGATGGTCACGGTGCAATCATCATGAGTGATGATCGGGAAGGATCCGTGCTCATCTTGTATCTCATAGTGCTTCGTTTTGCACTCACCGCATTGATTCATTTTCTTAAGTGGACAATATTTTGTAAACATCATAGGCGCTCTGCCATAAACAATCATTTCAAGTGCAGGAGCACCGTCATTCTCTACATGGTAAGCAGTCACCAAATCTTCAATTTGATTCTTATTTATTTCATAAGACAATGTGACCCGTTTAGCACCTAATTTATATAATTCATAGCAACTGGTAGAATTGACAACGTTTAGTGAATAGTCGGTAACAAAAGGATTGGTTGTTCTGTAGTGATGAATTCCACCATATCCTCCAATGAGCAGCTGTCCCTTTTTTTCCGTATAGTCGATCTGATTTCTTCTAACAACATTTTCAAAATAGATTTCCTTAATGCCTCTGCTCACGCAAGCATCATACTGCTCCTTAGTCGATACTGAAGCTGTAAGGTAAGGTTTTTCAGGGATAAAGCTTATTTTATCTTTTGTGGTTCGTGCTTTTGTTCTTTTCTTTTGGCTGTTAAGTTTTAAATCGTAAAGACCCTGTACAATATCTCTTCTTGCTACATTTAAAAGTTTAGCGGGAATAAATGCACCACAATCCTCATAATCCACAGTCTTAAGTTCGAATATTGTATCATTTAATCTTGAGAGTTGTTTAATGACCTGCTCTTTGGTTGTTGGATTATTGATGGCTTTACCTAGTATTTCATCGCCTTCATACAAGTAATCAAAACCGAAACCTTTCGCCTCTATGACCAGATTTGAATCCGGATAGGCATGCACCTGAACATCTAGGTCAAATCGCCTAAATTCATTTTCCAGTGACGATTCCAGCTCTTTGTAATAGGAATAGTCCTTTGTCAAATAGACCAAATCACCCTTGGACAGCTTTTCTTTGAGTTTGATGTAGCAGACATCATCTGCTCTGTTGATTAAATTATCATCTTTATCATACAGTTTTACTACAGATAAAATAACATCTTCATTGTTATGACTGATCCTGATGATATCATTTTGATTTAGAGGCCTCGTAAGTCTGATTTCATATGTGTCTTTAATGATCTTGCTGATTCTACCAATTTCAATACCAAAATTATTTGGTCTTAAAATGTTTGTGATCTCTTTTGGATCTTCATGGAATAAATAGCCTTTAGTAAAAGTTCTATTGAAAGTTTTGCTCAAATCTTCCTTATCTTTTTCTGTGACTTTATGATCTAAAGCCATGCGATATTTTGATACAACATTAGCGACATATGCCGGTTCTTTCATTCGACCTTCTATTTTTAAGGAATCAATTTCTCTTAAGTCCTCAATATTATCGATAGTGTTCAAATCTTTGGTCGAAAGAATGTAGTTTTGTCCTATAATGGTATCTGTCGTCTTGTCGATGAGTTCATACTCCTTGCGACATGATCCAACACATCTTCCACGATTTCCGCTTCGATAGCCGATTAATCCTGACATTAGACAGTTTCCTGAATAGGAGACACAAAGAGCGCCATGAACAAAAATTTCCAGTGGTATTTTTGCGGCTTTTTTGATCTCTTTTACTTTTTCAATCTCAACCTCTCGGGACAGCACAACTCTTTTAGCACCAAGTTCTTTAAATAATAAAGTTCCGTCTAAATCGTCGATTCCCATTTGAGTGGAACAGTGTGCTTCCAGATCAATAAAATTTTCAACTATATAATCTAAAGCGGCCAAGTCCTGGACAATAATGCCGTCAACACCGATTGCATTCAATTCGTCCATCTGCGCTTTCATCTCTGGAATTTCGTTTTCGAAAACAATGGTATTCATTGTAATATAGATTTTAACACTTCTCAGATGCGCATATGCTACAGCCTCTTTTAACGATTCCATATCGAAATTAGATGAGTATGCACGTGCACCAAATTTTTGCATACCCAAGTATATTGCGTCACAACCGTTAGAAATTGAAGCCTTTAAAGCTTCCATACTTCCTGCAGGAGCTAATAATTCAGTCATTCTTCCCTCTATTCTAAAAAACATGTCTAATTTTCTCACAGTAGCATTATAACAATTCACATTGTATAACACAAGATAAGATGGTGTAACAATGTTTACTCTGGGAACATCTAGAAATATCAGCTGAGGCGCTAATAAGTTTCCTCTTATACCCAGTCTCCATCTTTCATAAGTTCAACGGTTCTGCCATCCTCAGTCACTGCTTTTACGTCGAGTGAATCACCACCCACCATGAAGTCTACATGAACCACACTGAAGTTGGCACCGGCCTCTTTAAGCTGTGCTATGGACTTATGGATGCCATCTTCTATAGTAGAAGGGTAAGCACGTCCAATAGCGAAGTGACATGTGGCGTTTTCATCATATAATGTATTGAAGAATACTTTTTTGGATTGATAGATCGGGGAGGTTACAGGTACCAGTGCCACTTCTCCGAGATACATGGATCCCTCATCGGTTTCAAGAAGTCCCTTAAGCGTCTCATAACCTTGCTTTGCTGTGAAGTCTACAATTTTACCAGATTCAAAGGTAAAAGAAAATTCATCGATTAGCACTCCGTTATAACTCAGTGGCATAGTCGAAGCCAAAGTTCCATCAACACCAAGTCTATGAGGCATGGTGAACACTTCCTCCGTTGGAATATTGGGAACGAAATAGGCGTCATTTTTAGTATTGACGCTTCCTCCGCCTTCCCAAACATACCCCTTGGGAAGTTTTACCTTGAGATCTGTACCGGGTGCCTCAAAGATCAGATGGTCGATATTCAAATCGTTGAGGTAATCCACTTTGCCTTGAAGAATCGTCACATGATCTTCCCAGGCTTTGATTGGATCATCCTGGTCCGCTCTGGTGATTTTGAGGATATTCTCCCATAAGGCATTGATGCCGTCTTCCTCTGAGAGTTCAGGGTAGACTTTTTTTGCCCATTCTGGTGACGGAACAGCTATACCAAGCCAGCTGACACCGCCTTTGTTTACAATTTCCCTGTAGGGTTGTATGGCCTTTGCCGTAGCTTTGTTGGCTTTCGATAATTTGGAAGGTTCCACATCCGCCATCAGATCTGGATTTGGAGCCAGCACACTGATTACCGCCGCACCATCTGCAGCAAAGTTTTCCATGTATTTGGCACGCCAATCCGGAAAGTATTCAAGATAACTCTCATCGGAATGCGTGTATCTGAGTTTGGTCTGCAGATCATCATGATACTCTGCACGGACTATACTTGCACCACATTCATAGGCAACTTTGGTGATTGCTCTTACGAAATCACTTGCACCAATTGGAGCATTAACGATAAGGGGTTGCCCCTTTTGAAGATTGACGCCTACCTTGACCGCTATGCGCGCGTATTTTTCAAGCAACTGCTCATTCATATTTAGACCTCCTATTATGTTTCACTATAATTCTATCAAATGAAATGGCAATGTGGCAATGAAATGGTATAATTTACATAAGATCAAATAAAGTTGGAGATAATAATATGCAGTATTATGAAACAATTGATGAGAATAGAATATTTGAAGATTATAAAGATGCACGCATTCTGATCGTTACCGATGTAAATGTTTACAAGCTTCATGGATACAGATTTCAGTCGTGTGAATTTCTGGTTTTACCTTCAGGAGAGACTTCAAAGAATTTTGATAATTATATGAAGATCATAGATGTGCTGTCGAAACTCAAGATGAACCGTTCGGATGTAATTTGCGCGCTTGGAGGGGGAGTCATTGGTGATTTGGCAGGTTTTGCCGCGTCCACATATATGCGCGGAATGGAATTCGTTCAAATTCCCACGACTTTACTTGCAATGGTGGACAGCAGTGTGGGTGGAAAAACGGGAATCAACCTTCATGCGGGTAAAAACAGAATCGGCACATTTTATGAGGCTAATCATGTCTACAGAGATCCCACGTTTTTGAATACATTGCCAAAAGAAGAAGTTTCAAATGGATTTGCCGAAATAATAAAATACGCTATAGGTTTTGATCGGGGTCTTGGAGATCTGCTTGATCAGGTCAATTTGGATTTGATGAATGATATAGATCTTATTATGAAAATCGTTGAAATTTGTGTTGATATCAAACAAAATATTGTGAAGCAGGATGAAAAGGACAAAGGAATCAGACAACTTTTAAATTTTGGTCACACCATAGGACATGCCATAGAATCCTATTATGATTATGAAGGTTTAAGTCATGGTCAGGCTGTAGCCATAGGAATGGTCATGAAACTTAAAATGGCGCTTGATGAGAAGCTCCTCTCGGATGTGGAATTTCACACATGGATGAAGCGCATTCTCAAATTCGGACTTCCGGTGAAGCTGGATCAGAACAGTGATTTATGCAAAATTTTGGAACGCATGAGTTATGATAAAAAAGCGAGCGGTAAAAATATCAGGTGGATTGAGATTCGAAAGATCGGCGAACTTAAAGTGGTCGAAAACAGTATGGACGTTCTTATGAAAAAACTAGGCTGCACGAATGAAGCTTATAGTGTGATTATTGAGCCTATGAAACTGAAAGGAGCAGTGTCCATTCCGCCTTCAAAAAGCCTGAGCCATAGAGCCATCATTTGTGCAGGTTTATCCGAACAGGTTTCAGTCATAGGTCCGCTATCCGAGTCGGTGGATATTCAGGCGACACTTGATGCCATGATGAAATTTGGAGCGGAAATCACACGCGTCAAGAAGGAACAACTGGGAGCTTACTATCAAATCTGCAATGAGAAAATAGGAGATTACTATAAAACGAGAAAACCTGTGATCCATGAACCACTGACTATTGAATGCCATGAATCCGGTTCCACTTTGAGATTCTTGATTCCGTTCACATTTTTAACATCAAGGGCAGTTATGTTCACAGGCGAGGGACGACTTGTCAAAAGACCTCTAGGACCCTACTACGATTTATTTGATCAAAAGGGAATGAAGTATGAAACAAGTACAGGAGAACTGCCATTGACCCTCTATGACAGTTTCAGTCCTGGTAGATACGACTTGCCCGGAAACGTGAGCTCTCAATTCATAACTGGACTGTTGATGACTTTGCCGCTTATGAATGATGATTCTGAAATACACATCACAACGGATTTGGAGTCTGGACCCTACATCGATCTGACGATAGAAACTATGAAAAAATTCAATATAGAGATTGAACATTCATCGGAAAATGTTTATCATATTCCTGGGAACCAAGTCTATAGTGCAGCGGATCTTACTCTTGAAGGGGATTATTCACAAGGCGCATTTTGGCTTGTTGCCAATAGCATAGGCAGCAATGTGGATGTGGAGGGACTAGAGCCTTTATCTTTACAGGGAGATCGTGTCATTACTGCTATACTAGATGCGTTCGATCTTGAGCCTAATGAAGACTCAAGACGTGAGTTCGATATATCACAGTGCCCGGATCTGTTGCCGATTCTTGCAGTGAAGGCTGCCCTTACAAAAGGGTTGACTGTATTTGAGAATGGGGAACGAGTCAGACTCAAGGAGTCAGATAGAATTCATGCAATGGCGGTTGAACTCGAAAAAATGGGTGCAGATATTGTTGAAACTTCAGATGGTCTAATGATCAAAGGCGTAGATCGATTAGAAGGTGCCACAGTATCGTCTTGGAACGATCACCGGATCGCCATGGCACTGGCCATTGCGGCAACTTGTGCAGCGGGGCAGGTACGCATTGAAGGTGCTGATTGTGTGACCAAGTCCTACCCTGAATTTTGGGAAGATTATAAAAGAGTTGGAGGAAGTATCGATGTCGAGCCAATTTGGGAAATTATTTAAAATCAGTTTATATGGTGAATCCCATGGAGAGAGTGTCGGTTGCGTTATAGACGGACTGCCGTCTGCTATTGTGATTGATTTTGATTTGATTCGTGCGCGACTCGATCAGAGGAAGCCCGATTCTTCAGGATTAACAACAAAAAGAGATGAAACCGATGAGTATGAAATCCTGAGTGGCGTCTATAATGGAAAAACGACTGGAACTCCATTATGCGTTCGTTTCGTAAACAGGGACAGAAAATCTTCCGATTATCTGGAATCAGGTCGAATCTACAGGCCAGGACATGCGGATTATACAGGTGCTATAAAATATGAAGGCGCAAATGATCCACGAGGTGGTGGTCATTTCTCCGGAAGATTGACTGCTCCGATTGTATTTGCAGGAGCGATTGCAGAACAAATATTAATGACGAAAGGCATTGAGGTCATTTCCCAGCTCGTATCCGTAGGAACATTACAAGGAAGAACACTTGAAGAAATGGATGATCAAGCGGTGAAACATATCGATAAGTTGAAATATGCCATCCATCCTGATCACTCTGAAGAGTTTATGGAAGAGATTCGAAAGACGGGTGATCACGGGGATTCTGTAGGTGGTGTTGTGGAAACTATGATCACTGGTGTGAAGGCAGGTTTGGGAGAGCCATTTTTTGATAGTTTGGAAAGTACACTTGCACATGGTTTGTTTTCAATACCCGGTGTAAAAGGTGTGAGCTTTGGTGCCGGATTTGGCCTATCAAGGATGAACGGCTCTGTAGCCAATGACCGATTCCTTAAAAACAGCAAAGGCGATGTGATCACTGCAACCAATCGCAACGGTGGAATCAATGGTGGCATAAGCAATGGGATGCCGATCAAATTTGACTGTGCGATCAAACCGACGCCATCCATTGCGATGGAGCAGGAAACACTTGATTTTGATACGTTTGAAACATCGGTGCTAAAAATAAAAGGTCGACATGACCCTTGTGTGGCGCTGAGAGCGGTCCATGTGGTCAGGGCAATTGCGGCTATCGCCATTTGCGATCAAATCTTTATTGGCAGAGGTATAAATGGTAATGTATAAAAAATATGGTCTTTTGGGAGCAAATATTGCTTATAGTTTTTCTCCCGATCTTCACAACCAGATGTTTCAGCTCTCTGGAATCAAAGCTGAATATTCACTGATAGACATCCCCAGAGATGAGTTTGGTCTCGATGTGGTTTCAAAAGCTGTGAAGTTTTATTCGGGTTTCAATGTGACGATTCCATACAAAGAGGCAATCTTAGGATTCCTGGATGAAGTGGATGAGAGAGCCCGAAAAATCGGGGCAGTAAATACTGTGGTTTTAGAGGATGGGAAATGGAAAGGCTATAATACAGATTATGACGGGTTTATCTTTCTTTTCAATCAATTGAATCTATCGTGTAGAAGAGCCGCAATAATTCTCGGTACAGGCGGTGCCGCGAAAATGGTTTATCAAGCGCTTGTCGATCTCGGATTTGAAAACATTATGGTAGTTACGAGATCAACGGATAGCGAATTGTCTTATTTCAATAAAGCCAAATGTCTGGACTATGCTGAACTTGAAGCTGGTAACAAAACCTCTGATCTTTTGGTCAATTGTACACCCATCGGCATGAGCACTCATGTGGACGTCATGCCTGTATCGAGTGAGTTGATCAGTCGCCAGGGCGCTGTGCTTGACCTCATTTATAATCCACCGGAGACAAGGCTGATGCGTGAGGCCTCAAAGCTGGGAATAAAAGTGCTGGGTGGTCTTGATATGTTGATTGTCCAGGCTCTCGAAGCGGAAAGGCTTTGGACAGGCAGGGAGATGAATGTTGAAAACAATAGAACGATCCTTATGGGGATGTTCAGATAGTGTACAGAAAAATGTACATTATTTGAACATCCTTTGTTTTATAAATGAACATCTTCAGTATCATCAAGCAACCAACGTTGAAAATGGGATGTTTAGAGTCCTTTTGGAATACAACCGATTTTGGCATAGGAATTGCTTAATATTAGAATGAACGACAATTGGCTTTATAAATTTGATCAAACGAGGTGAAGTGAGTGAGTACTTTTTTACAAGTCATATTCAGAAGCTTGGAAACCGGAAGTTTGTACGCATTGGCCTCTTTAGGCATAATCATTGTATTTAGGACTTCCAATATAACGAATTTCTCACAGGGTGCTGTGGCGATGTTCAATACCTTTGTAGTCACCTATTTTTTTAATTCTATGGGATGGCCACTTTGGATGGCAATCATCGCGGGTGTCATCAGCGCCATCATAGTCGGGCTGCTGATAGACCTTGTGATCATCAGACATACTAGGAAAGTATCACCGGTGGCGAAACAGATTGTCACACTCGGTATGGTCATGATTGTGCTGGGAATAGCACCAATGCTTTTTGGAGTCGACCCACTTAGACTGCCAAGACTTATTGAAAATGGAAACATATCTATACTGGGTGCGGATATCTCCTATAATGGACTATTTAATATAGTGTTTGGCATTGCAATCATGGCGACACTTTTTTACATCTTGCAAAAAACAAAAGTGGGGCTTGCAGTTAGGGCGACTGCATCGAATGAGTACACAGCAAAACTTATGGGCGTGCCTACAAAGACCGTGACCATGGGTGCATGGGCTGTCGCTGGCATACTGGGAGTGCTTTCAGGAGTCATGGCGGCACCGATGACATCGGTGACACTTAACTTGATGGATGAGATCCAAATCAATGCACTCATTGCAGTGGTTCTTGGTGGTTTTCAAACGTTTTATGGACCGGTCATCGGTGCATATATCATCGGAATCAGCAGAAATCTTTTGCTCTATTATGGTTCTTCAGTATGGGGCGGGCAAATCCTGTATATTCTGATCCTTGTTTTCCTGGTCTTTAGGCCTTATGGACTCATCGGTAAAAAAATCATTAAGAAAGTATAGGTGGAGAGATGAAAACAAAATTTAACTGGCTGAGGAATCCATATCTTCAATTCCTATTGTTTGGAGTGTTACTGGCAATGGTCCCTGTACTTGCAAAAATGGGCGTTTTCAAGGTGAGCTATATCACAACACTCGGTGGTGCTTTCATATTTGCCATCGCCGCACTTGGACTGAACATCCTACTAGGATATTCAGGACTTATATCTCTTGGAACAGCAGGCTTTATGGGACTCGCGGCATATCTTTCAGCTTATGCTACCATGGATTTGAATTTGCCTTTTGAAGTTGCGATTTTCCTGGCGATACTGATCCCGACACTCATAGGAGTTATGGTTGGACTTGTATCACTGAAAATTGAAGGCATATATCTTGCGATTGCAACACTTGCCGTGTCGGAAGTCATGAGAAAGACTTTTGAGGAATTCGACTTCTTTACAGGCGGATTCAGTGGAAAGACAGCCAATTATCCGACACTCTTTGGTACGTTTGAACTTGATCGGGCTACCATGTATTATTTTATCGTGTTTGTTCTGATAATGATTATGATATTGACTCATAATATGGTCAACGGTAGGCTTGGCAGAGCGCTCAATGCCATGAGGGGCAGTGAGGCGGCATCCCAGGCAATGGGCGTCAACCTTCTGAATCATAGACTGATCGCTTTTGCACTGGCAACTATCTATGCGAGTGTTGCTGGTGTACTGTATGTACATTTTATCAAATACTCATATCCCAGCATCTGGTCACTTAAGTTGTCTCTTGACTTCCTTGCAATGATCATCATAGGTGGACTCAGATCGATTTATGGTACCTTGCTTGGAGCTGTCATTGTATTTGCGGTACCTGACCTTTTTCTGAAACAATTGCCTTACTTCAATCAATTGTCTTATATTCTCAACGGGATACTGATTATACTGGTCATCATATTCTATCCACATGGGTTGATTTATGCTGGACATGACATAAAAAGAGCATTCAATAAATTGAGAAAGGGAGCAAAGTGATATGCATAACAATGAAGTGGATATGAATGGTCTTGTTCTGAAAATTGAAGAGCTATCCATTGCGTTCGGTGGACTTAAAGCAGTTGACGGACTCTCTTTTGAAATCAAGGAAAATGAAGTTTTCGGTCTGATTGGTCCAAACGGAGCCGGGAAGACGACTGCCTTCAATTGCATCACACAATTTTACAAACCGGATTCCGGTGCGATTTATTTTAAGGATAGAAAAGGGCAAACTCAAAATCTTCTTGATCATGGCGTCCATGAAATCATAGAGCTAGGACTGGTGAGAACTTTTCAGAACGTTGAATTGATCCGAGAACTCAGTATCATAGACAATGTTTTGATCGGGGCACATACAGATTTTAAAGCCACGATTTTTTCTCAGGCTTTTAGATTCCCAAAAGCAGTTAAGGAAGAACGGGAAATGCGCGCAAAAGCTTACAAGATCTTAGAGACTCTGGGGATTGAAGATCGAGCAAATCTTCCAGTGGGCGGTCAACCATACGGTATCCTAAAAAAGGTGGAGTTTGCAAGATCTTTGATTTCAAACCCCAAGCTGATCATACTGGATGAGCCGGCTGCCGGTCTCAACGATGTGGAAACCATCGAACTGGCCAGCAGGATCAGAAAAATTCGTGATGAACTCGGTTGCTCCATATTGCTGGTGGAACATGACATGCGCCTGGTGATGGACGTTTGCGACAGAATATGTGCCATATCATTTGGAAAGTTCCTGGCTAAAGGCACACCCAAAGAAATCAAAGAAAATAAGGCAGTACAAGTCGCCTATTTGGGAATCGAGGTGGATCATGACTAGAAATAGTAAAAAAACAGCTCTCTCTGTCAAAAATCTGGTTGTAAGGTATGGAGCCATTGAAGCGCTCAAAGGGATAGATATCGAGGTCAAGGAGGGTGAAATCGTAGCATTGCTCGGTGCAAACGGAGCAGGAAAGACCACAACTCTCAGGACGTTATCAGGACTCATTGAATCAGCAGGGGGATCGATTGAATATTATGACAAAGAAATTTCAAAGGTGGAGCCTGAGAAAATCGCCGCCATGGGAATCGCACAGTCGCCGGAAGGCAGACAGGTGTTCAGGGACTTCACAGTTGAGGAAAATCTAAAAATAGGATCATTCACACTAAAAGACAAGAAACAGATCCAGAAGAACTTTGAAACTGTCTATCGTTATTTTCCAGTACTTGAAGAAAGAAAGAATCAGGTGTCCTCGACACTTTCTGGCGGTGAACAGCAAATGCTTGCAATTGCCAGAGCACTGATGAGCAGTCCGAAAATCCTACTACTCGATGAACCTTCACTAGGACTTGCACCACTTATAGTTCAGGGTATCATGTCTATAGTGGAAGAAATCAAAGCAGCGGGAACAACTGTGATCATCGTTGAACAAAATGCGGCTCAAACCCTTAAGATTGCGGATTACGCTTATGTATTGGAACTCGGGCAGATCAAGATGCATGGAGAAGCCGAAAAACTCATGAATGATCCACAACTGATTGAAGCGTATTTGGGGGCACACTAATATGGTATTTGATCGAATATGTTTCGATCTGATATAGTGCATCAAAACTAGAGGAGGAAATTTATATGAAAAGAATTTTAGCGCTTTTATTAGTATTCGTATTGGTGTTTTCTGTGGCAGGTTGTGCTAAGGAAGAACCTGCAGCAGCAGTTACGCCAACTGATGGCGATGCAACTGAAGCACCTGAACCTGCACCGGAACTGGAATGGGCTCAGGGAATCACCGACACTGAAATCGTTGTGGCCAACTCAGCTGCGACTTCAGGAGCTTTTGCACCTGTTGGAGTACCTTTCAATGCCGGTATCGAAGCTTACTTCGGTATGATCAACGAGCAAGGTGGTATTCAAGGTAGAAACCTCGTGTTCAAGCACACAGATGACGAGTTTGACCCGATCAAAGGAAAAGCGGCACTTTCAAGCATGGTAGAAGATGAAAAAGTGTTTGCGATAGTAGGTCATTTTGGTACGCCAGTAGTTGCGGCAACACTAGAGGACTTAAAGAGCTATGGTATTCCAGCGGTTTACTTTGCAACTGGTATTGGACAACTTTATAATGACAATGCTGTAGGCGATGAAAGAAACATATTCCCTGTTCAACCAATTTACAAGACAGAAGGCAAAATCATGGTCGCACGTGCTGTCGGTGACTTTGAAGCTAGTAAAATTGGTGTCATCTACACTAACGACGATGCTGGAAAAGACCTCTTATGGGGAGCTGAAAACATGGCAGCTGAACTTGGTGTGGAACTTGTGATTCAACAGGTTGCAGCTGGTGCGACTGACGTATCTTCAGCAGTTACATCTATAAAAGATGCAGATGTGGACTTTATAATTGGTGCGGCGATTCAAGCTACGATTCCTACAATTCTTAAGGAACTTGCAGCACAAAACGTGAACAAAGATGTCATCACGACTTATGTCAACGTTTCTCCTGTAATCGCACAAGGTGTAGTCAATGAAATCGCAGGGAAATTTGATGTTTACGGCAATGGTTGGGTATCATTTGAAGGCGAAAGAGCGCTTGCTCTTGAAGAGTTTGCTAAGTATACTGTTGGTTACGAGACAAATGTCTATGCTATGACCGGTTGGATTGCGGCACACTTCTTTGTTGAAGGTCTTAAAAGAGTCGATGGCGTCATCACTTGGGACACTTATATGGACGCTCTTGAATCCGCGCCGATTGTGAACCCTTTCGGTGGAGAGATTGACTTTGGTAACGGACTCAGAGCCGGTACTCAAGAAATGAATCTTTCAAAAATCAGCCATGACAATCTTGATGGTGAATGGCTTGAAGTCAAACCGCTCCAATCAATAGATTCAATTATCAACTGATATGGTATAATGATATCGATGAAAGGGGAATCGCTGAGTCGATTTCCCTTTTATTGGTTAAGTCATGAAAGTAGGTCATAAGATGAAAGAATTTGAATTTAAAAAAATACAGGTAAGAAATGAAGTCTTGGCATATAGAGAAGGTGGCAAGGGAGAGAGAAACCTTTTATTGATTCATGGCAATATGTCTTCATCGCTTCATTTCGATAAACTGATGGATGAGCTTTATGACAACTTCAAGATTTTTGCGGTGGACATGAGAGGTTTTGGTCATTCGTCTTATCATGAGCGTTTTGACAGTTTGAAAGATCTCAGTGAAGATCTCGAATTTTTCGTGGATAAACTCAGACTTAAAGATATTGAACTGGTGGGCTGGTCCACCGGCGGCGGTGTGGCAATGCAGTTCGCATGCGACAACCCAGATATGGTAAAAAGAATCGTATTACTTGAAAGTGTCGGCATCAAAGGATACCCTATGTTTAAAAGGGATTCAAATGGTCAGCCGATCCTCGATCAATTGCTTATGACGAAAGATGAAATTGAAATGGATCCTATCCAAGTCGCTCCAGTATTGAGGGCTCTTGAGTCTGGAGATGCGAAGTTTTACAAAATGCTTTGGAATATGGCAATTTACACTGCGGGCAATACGCCTGATGAAGATGATTATGATCGATATATCAAAGAAATGCTCTTGCAAAGAAATCTTGTGGATGTGGATTATGCACTCACCAGATTCAATTTATCCAGTGAACATAACGGATATTCACTAGGTACAAATGAAATATCGAAAATAAAGTGTCCAGTTGTCGTTGTTCAGGGAGATAAAGATTTGGTTGTTCCAATGTCAATGGCCGAAGGCATCTATGATGCCCTTAAACCAAACGCCAGACTTGAAATACTAGAAAACTCTGCTCACAATCCAATGGTGGACAGGCTTGATAAAGTTGTTGAAATCATTAAGGGGAACTAGCATGGCATTTTTGAAAACAAATAACGGCAAAGTGTATTATGAAGTTCACGGTGAAAGTGCAAAAACATTGATGATCCTCAATGGCATCATGATGAGCAGTGCAAGCTGGAAACCGTTTCTCACTTATCTTGTAAATCATGTGAAAGTGGTTCTTGTCGATTTTTTCGACCAGGGGAAATCAGAATATTTGGATGCTGATTACGACCAAACCATTCAGTCTGAACTCGTGAGTGATATCATCAATGGACTGAACCTTAAGTCGGTGACTCTTCTTGGGATATCCTATGGTGGAGAAGTGGCTATGAATTTTGTGACACGATATCCAGGAGTGATAGAAAATTTGATTCTAGCCAATACGACGGCTTATACGGGGAAACAACTGAAAGCAATTGGTGTGAACTGGATTCATGCGGCCTCTACCTATGATGGCAAGAAATTTTTTAGTGCAACCATTCCACATATCTATTCCACAGGATTCTACGAATCAAGGGCGGATTGGTTGGAGGCTAGAGAAAAAATGTTTGATCAATTGTTTGACGATAGATGGTACGAGGGATTCATCCGTCTGGTTCGAAGTGCTGAGACCCATGATGAACGGGAAAATTTGAAGTATATCAATGTACCCACACTAGTCATTGGAGCAAGTGAGGATATCATAACGCCATTATCTTGTCAAAAAGAGATTGTCGAGAACATCCCGGATTCGAAGTTTCTTGTGATAGAAAATTGTGGTCACGCATCGATGTATGAAAAGCCAACCGAATTTTTCAGCAGTGTCATCGGGTTTGTCTATACAGCCGGTTGCACCTTCAAAATATAAAAGAATTCACCCATTTCGGGTGTTTTTTTTTGTGTGTGTCACCAAAACTTAATATTATGAACGTATAACTTAGTGAAAACAATTTTGGGACTTCAGTGATATAATGAAACATAATGTCATGCATAATCATCATTGGAGGATTAGATGGATTCAATATCTGCGAAAGAAGCCAAGATAGATCCCGTATCTAGAGAGGTTTTTATAAAAGAACACATTCCGTTTGTAATTTACACGGTTTCATCAGTAACGGGAAGATACATAAGCACAGAAAATGACATGGAATATTCAATTGGCCTTGAAGCCCTGAATAATGCCATAGATGCTTATGACGGATCAACAAGTAAATTTGAGACTTTTGCCACTACAGTCATCAAAAATAGAGTCATTGATTTTTTGAGAAAAGAGAATCGAAAAGGTTATCAGCTTTCAGAATCGGATGTCATGGAAGCTATCATGGATGAGAGTGATTCAGTGGATATGCGCATGGAAATCGCTGAATTCACCGAGCATTTGAAAAAATTCGGTTTCACGTTCGATGATCTGGTGGATGTCAGTCCCAAGCATGTGGATTCAAGGAAAAGGGCAATCAGGCTTGGCATGAGGATATCTGAAAACGAAAATTTCATGACTTATATCTATAAGGAACTAAAATTGCCGGTTTCAAATATTGTCAAGTTGTTCAAAGAGAGTAGAAGATTTGTATATTTACACAACAAATATATTTTATCAATAGCAGTGATTTTCGATAAAGACTATTCCATCATAAAAGAGTGGATCGGAGATGTGATAAGGGGTGATGAGTATGAGAGCCAGTAAAGGCAAAATAATGGAAATATTAGAATCTCATGCAGTGGTTATGACTAGTGATGGCCATTTCAACCGCATCAAAAGAAAAGACTCCATGAGAATCGGAGCTGATGTGATTTACACATCCAGTGATTTAGTGGAAAAACCTTCCTCAAAAAAGGGATGGGTCTTTGGTTTGAAGGCGCAAGTAGCCGTTGCCATGTTTGTATTGCTCACACTTGTTATGTCACAAATCGCTATGCCGGCTGCATATGCCGTCGTTTCACTGGATATCAATCCGAGTCTTCAAATCACTGTGGATGAATCCAGAAAAGTCGTAGGCATTGATCCGATGAATACCGAGGCCGATGAACTGCTTGAAGCTTACGTGATTGGTGAAGATAAGGATCTTCATGCGGTCATCAATGAGCTCATAAAGCTATCGAATGCCATGGGTTATCTGACTAGTGAGAACCATAATGTGATTCTTGCAACTGCAATGGTTGATAGAAAAAATTCCAAATCCAGCTCAGATGAGCTTATGACTGAGATTTTGGATGTAATAGAAAAGACCGAATATACCTTTGATTTCACTTTGGTATCCACGGTTCGAGAATCGAGTGAACTTAAGAATGCGAAAAGTGAAGGATTGTCACTTGGTCGTTATGCTATGGCCAAAGAAAACTTCTTACCACCAGGTCAAGAGAAAAAGATAGAAGAACCAGCAGAAACAGAACCGGTTGCTCTTGATGCAGAACCTCAAATTGAAGAGGAAGAAAAACCTACTATACCACCTGGACAAGAGAAGAAAGTTGAAGAAAGCAAAAATATAGATAACGAAAAACCTGTCCCACCAGGACAAGCGATCAAAGAACAAAATACACCATCCAAATTTGTAATCACCGAAAAGAAAGCGAAACAATCAAATGACAATAATGGCAATGGAAAAGGAAACAATAAAGGTGGAGGAAAAGGCAATTGATTTGATGTGCTCCAGAGTAAATCTGTGATATAATATTGAAAGATTACTGACTGGAGACATACAAATGAAAAATAAATTCGCAAGAAATTTAGGAATATTAGGCATCATCGGCATATTGATCAAAATCATTGGGGCACTTTATCGTGTCCCTCTTGCTGTGTTTATGACAGAAGATGCGGTAGCATATTATTCGCTCGCATACCCGTGGTACAACATGTTGATTGTTCTCTCATCAGCGGCTATTCCCGCCGTAATTGCAAAATTGACGGCTGAAGCCGTTGCGAACGATGACATCTCATCGGGACTCGACGTTTTGTCGGTAGCAAAAATGCTGATGAATTTTTTTGGTCTGTTTACAGCGCTTTTTCTGATTGGGTTTGCAAAAATCATATCTGGAGCTCTGGGGTTCCCGGAAAGCACCTATTCATTTTATGTGCTGGGGGTCGCCTCGTATTTTGTGGCGATCAATGCGAGCTATAGAGGCTTCTTTCAAGGTGAGCAGAGATTGCAGATCTATGGTGTGTCACAATTGATTGAACAGATTGGTCGAGTGACTTTTGGACTGGCGCTTGTAGTCATATTTGCAGGATTGTCTTTAGGTGACAGTATGCTGGCTGCCGCTGGAACATCAGGAGCCGCTTTCGGAGCTCTATCCAGTTGGGCATATGTAGTAGTCAAATTCAGGAAATTTCATCCTGGAGGAAAACATAAAGTAAAAGATGTTCGTGCGGTGATGAAGAAAATCGGAAAATTGGTGTTGCCACTTGCTATGGGCGCCTCAATCATGCCGCTGCTTTCCATGATCGATGGGGTGCTTGTAATCTGGAGACTCGGTCAAATTGGATATGCCGCCGAATCGGCGATCATGTATTCTTTTGTATCATTTTATTCCGCACCGATCATCAATCTGTCACAAGTGGTATTCTCAGCACTTCAGGTGAGTTTGCTTCCAATGGTGACCAAAAGTTTCACGAGACGAAGTCCGGAACTGTCCCATCAGATTCAGTTCGGAATTTTACTTTCAATACTGCTCGGTCTTCCAATGGGGCTTGGCATAGCGGCATTTTCTGAACAAATATTACTTTTCCTATATCCATCAAAAGTTGATGTTGCAATGGGTGCCGCATCGGTGCTATCAATCCTTGGGCTCTCGATCGTATTTCTATCGCTTTATCTGGCTACGACGAGCATCCTGCAAGGACTCAATGAATACAAGAGACCTGTCAGACACCTTTTGATCGGAGCAATTGTAAAAGTAATAGCCGCTTATGTGTTGATCGGCACACCATCAATAAACATCAATGGTGCGGCAATCTCAACTTTGCTTGCATACGCTGTGGCGGCTGTACTGAATCTGTGGCGGGTTTATAGTATTCAGCCACCAGATTATCAGACCATGAAGAAAATCGGGCTCACGCTACTCAGCAACGCTCTGATGATCATATCCGCGACAAGTTTGTTTGGAAGACTCGAAGGAACGCTTCCTATGAGATTGAATTTGTTGGTTTCAATATTTGCAGCAGTACTGGTTTATGTGGTGTCCATTTACTTGTTCAAGGTGATCATTAAACAGGATTTTGAAAATTTAGGTCAAAGTTAAGCAAAAAAAGAACTTGCGAAAGCAAGTTCTTTTTTTTATAACATAGCGAGCATAAGCTCTCTTATGACTTTACATGCCGTTGCCGTACTGACACCGGTTTGGTCGTAATGAGGAGATAATTCCACCACATCGGCTCCAATGATATTGAGACCGGTGATGGTTTTCAGAATCTTGATCATATCACCAAAGAAAATTCCACCTGGTTCAGGCGTACCTGTTCCGGAAAAAATAGAAGGATCGAAAACATCAAGATCAATGGTGATGTAAACCGGTTCATCGCTTCCAATAGAGTTTACAACAGACTCCAGGGTTTCATAACCGAATTTTTCGAGATGGGTATGAGATTTCGCCCATTCGAATTCTGCTCTTTCACCAGAACGGATCCCGAACTGGAAAATAGTTCCGTCGCCCATGAAGTCCCAAGAGCGTCTGATGACAGCGGAGTGGGAAAGAGGTTCGCCCATATACTGGTCACGAAGGTCTGCATGTGCATCAAAGTGCAATAGTTTCATGTTAGGATATTTCTTGTATGCCGCTCGGATTGAGCCAAGTGAAACGAGATGCTCGCCACCGATCAGAAAAGGTTTTTTTCCTGCGCTGAGAATTTCTGTAGTTGTATCTTCAATCATTTGGAGTGATTTTTCAGCATTACCAAAAGGCAAATCCAGATTGCCTATATCGGTGAGTGCGTAATCAGTCAAATCCTTTTCATTGTACGGGCTATAGGTTTCCAGACCGTAGGAATCCATTCTGATATAATCCGGTGCAAAACGCGTACCGGGCCTGAATGAAGTCGTGGAGTCAAACGGTGCTCCGAAAATAATGAGTTCTGATTCTTCAAATGAGGAATCGCAACCTATAAAAGTATGGATATTCGAATGCATTCTATGCTCCTATTCTTCAAGCATCTTCTTTACGAAAGTAGGGAGCGCGAAACACCCTAAATGTAAGTCAGTGTTGTAGTATTTGGTTTCAAGACCAAGCTTTGTCCATGCCTCTGGATTAAAATCCTTGATAGGATCGAGTCTTTTTGAAGCAAAACCAAACAGCCAATGTCCTGATGGGTACGTAGGCATATGGAACTGATAAACCTTACTAATTGGAAAAATCTTTTTGATCTTTGAGTGTGAACGCTTCATTTCGCGGGCGTAGCCTGGGTAATAAGGGCTCTCGTGCTGGTTGATCAAAATGCCGTTTTCAGAAAGAGCGGCATAGCAATCGTTGTAGAAGGCTTCAGAAAAAAGACCTTCACCAGGACCGATTGGGTCTGTTGAATCCACTAATATCAAATCGTAGACATTTTCTTTGCCATGAATGAATTTCAATCCATCTTCAAAATAAAGACTTACTCTAGGATCTGTAAGTTTTGAGGCAGTAATCGGAAGGTATTTCTCACAAGCGCGAACGACCATTTCGTCGATTTCGACCATATCGATCTTCTCGATATGAGGATATCTAGTAAGTTCTCTCACTGTGCCGCCGTCACCACCACCGATGACAAGAACGCGCTTGATATCAGGGTTAGTTGCCATTGCAACATGTGTAATCATATCATGATAAACGAATTCGTCTTTCTCGTTGACCATCATGAGACCGTCAAGAGTGAAAAATGTGCCGAATTCCTCAGATTCAAAGAAATCAATTTGTTGAAAAGGGCTCGTTTCAGAGTAAAAGTGTTTTTTTACCTTAATTGAAAAATCTACGGTGTCCGTGTGTTTTTCTGTGTACCAAAGTTCCATTTTTACCTCCTTAGTCACTTAATGACTTTAATGGTGTTTGCTTCTGGATCTTCCATGCCGGTGATAATACCATGGGAAGATTTGAAAAGCTTGATTTGTTCGATGACGGAAGCATTGATGAGTTCGCCGTAACTGACGACAGGTATCCCCGGGGGATAACTCATCAGTGATTCACCGCTGATTCTTCCGGCGGTGTCCTCGAGAAGGACAACGTCCTTTTCAGCGTAGAATGCCTCTCTTGGTGTTAATACCACTTCAGGGTAATGTAAATCTATTTTTTTATATTCGATTCTCTCACCATGGAATTTTGATTGAATATCTGTGAGTGCATCAATCAGTGCATCCACGTGATCGTAATCATCTCCGAGGCTTAAAATAGCTAGTGAGTTGAATATGTCACCGGTTTCCATTTGGATATTGTACTCGTCTCTTAGCAAATCGTAGAGTTCCATACCGTTGAGACCCATATTTCTAGTGGTCACACTGAGTTTTGTTGGGTCGAAATTGAATATGCCTGGATTTCCGATGGATTCACGTCCGATAGCATAACAACCGGGAATCTCATTGATTTTCTTTCGTGCGTATTCCGCCACTTCAATAATATGATCAAGCATGGCTTCTCCATGAAGTGCAAGTTGTTTTCTGGCTACATCCAGTGAACCCATAAGCAAATAGGATGGACTCGTGGTCTGCATGAGGTTGATGACTTTACGGACATAATGGCCGTCAATCACTCGATCGTTGACGAGAAGTGCTGAACTTTGTGTCAAAGAACCTCCTGTTTTATGAAGACTGACTGCAGAAACATCCGCTCCAGCCTGCATACCACTGAGTGGAAATGAATCATTGAAGTGAAAATGTGTGCCATGAGCCTCGTCGACGAGAACCAACATATCTCTTGAATGGCAATATTCCACAACGGCCTTCAAATCACAAACCGCACCATAATAGGTCGGGTTGATGATGAATACCGCTTTTGCATCAGGGTGAGCTGTATAAGCTTTTTCAAGAGATTCGAGTGTGATGTTATGTGAGACACCCATCTCTTCGTCGATTTCAGGTTCCATATATACCGGAAGCGCTCCACATAATATGAGAGCGTTGATGGCTGATTTGTGTACATTTCGTGGAAGAATAATTTTGTCTCCACTTCGGACAGCAGCCATGATCATAACCTGAACGGCGAATGATGTGCCGTTGACGATAAAATATCCGTGGTCTGCACCGAATGCGTCTGCAAGCAAAGCTTCAGCATCTTTGATAACTCCAATAGGGTTGCCTAGAAAATCCAGGGGCTTCATTGAGTTGACATCCAGCTCAAGCATGGCGTCGCCAAAATAGTCTTTATATTCCTTCAGTCCTCGGCCATGTTTGTGACCAGGAACGTCAAATGGAATCACTTTGCGATCTCTGTATTCTTGCATGGCTGTAAAGACAGGTGTTTTTTTATGATCAAACATTTATAACCTCCTTTTACAGGGTGTTTTAGATTTTGCTGATGTTTCTTCCATAATAGATTTCTGCCATTTCCTTTTTGAGTTTTGTCATGATCTCTCTTTGGTCTTTAGGTGGCAGTTCATCTTTGGACACAGCAAAAAGATAGTTGTTGAGTTCAAAATCCTTCAACATCATTTTGGTGTGGAATATATTTTCCTGATAAACGTTGACGTCAATCAATTGATATTTGTTCAGGGTTCTTTTGGCAATATAATTTTGGATGGAATTGATGTTGTGGTCTATGAAAAGTTTTTGACCAGTGGCATCTCTTGTAAATCCTCTTACTCTATAATCTGCAGTGATGATGTCCGAGTCAAAGCTGTCAATCAGATAGTTGAGTGCTTTAAGTGGAGAAATCTGGCCACATGTGGAAACATCGATATCCACTCTGAACGTGCTGATGCCGTTTTCAGGATGGTATTCAGGATATGTGTGGACAGTCAAGTGACTTTTGTCAAGGTGTCCGACAACATGCTGAGGCACGTTGACCAGAACGCCTTTGTTGCAAGATGGATCAACAGCCTCATCCGGTACTTCCTCTTCGGAAATAAGTATGGTGACGCTTGCGCCCTGTGGATCATAATCTTGCTTAGCAACATTCAGTACATGCGCACCTATCATTTTGGTGACATCCTGTAATATGTTCGTCAAACGCTCTGAATTGTATTGTTCATCGATATATTCGATGTATTTGATTCGATCTTCTGTTGTTCGCGTATAACAAATGTCGTAAATGTTGAAGCTCAATGTCTTTGTGAGGTTGTTGAAACCATGGAGTTTGATTTTTTTATAACCTTTCAATTTAAACCCTCCTTAAACCTAATCCATTTCAAGCGTAAGCAAATGCATCCGTTACTTAATACTTAAAATATTAACCGGTAAGTATACTAATACTGTTTTTTACACAAGTACAATTATAACAGAAAAACATAGAAATACTAGTGTTTTATCGATTTTATTTTTGTTATTTTTTAGTGACAAAAAAGCATAAAAAGATTTAAAATATTAAACTGGATTAAAAGAAAAACAGCGCTTTTGCGCTGTTTGATGGTTTGTATATTCAATTGACAGAGGATTTGAAGTGCAAGATCCTTACAGAATTCATGACCGCTATGAGTGCTACGCCGACATCTGCGAATATTGCCATCCACATAGAGCTCAGTCCAAATAAACCGAGACCCATGATCAGGAATTTTGTTCCGAGTGCAAATACAATGTTCTGAGTGACAATTTGCTTCGTTCTTTTGGAAATCTGAATTGCATGAACAAGTTTTGATGGTTCATCTGTCATGAGTACCACATCAGATGCTTCAATAGCGGCATCGCTGCCTATTGCACCCATGGATATGCCTACAGTGGCACCTGCAAGTACAGGGGCATCGTTGATACCATCGCCAAGGAAAGCTACTTTTGCTCCTGATGAAATCAAAGACATGACCTTATTGTACTTATCTTCTGGCAAGAGTTCACTGTAGATTTCTTCGATACCGAGTAATTCACCTACTTCATCTGCTGAAGCTTTGCGGTCTCCCGTCAGCATGACAGTGTGAATGCCATTTTTTTTCATGGCATCTATTGTCATTTTCGAGTCTGATTTAATTCTATCCCTAATATCAAATGCTCCTAGATACTGGTCATCAATTGCAATATAGACAACACTGTAGGCACTTTGAACTACTGGTACCTCAATGTTATGTTCTTCGAGTAGTTTTTGATTTCCCGCGAGTATTCGTCCATACTTGGAAGACATACGAATACCGTAACCACTGAGTTCTTCATAGTCGATGATATCACTTTCTGAAATCTCTGTATCACAGTAAGCAACAATGGATTTGGCAATTGGATGATTGGAATGGCTTTCAGCTAGCTTGGCGTACTTAATGAGTTCATCTCTTTTGCTTTCTTCTATAGGATGAACTTTGGACACTTCGAAAACACCTTCAGTTAAAGTACCAGTCTTATCAAACACCACAGTATCAATGTTGTTGAGTGCTTCAAGATAATTGCTGCCTTTGATCAAAATGCCTTGGTGTGAAGCATTGCCAATACCGGAGAAGAATCCAAGCGGTACCGAAACGACCAGTGCGCATGGACATGAGATTACCAGGAAGATCAGACTTCTATAAAGCCATTCATCAAATGTCCCCATATTTAAAAGGAATGGGGGAACTGTTGCGATGAACAGAGCTGAAAATACAACAACAGGGGTATAATAACGAGCAAATTTAGTTATGAAATTTTCTGTAGGAGCTTTATGTGCCGTGGCATTTTCAACGAGATCCAGAATTCTGGCAATGGTGGATTCCGAAAAAATCGCCGTTGTCTCAATCTGAAGCAAACCGTTCTTTACAACGCTACCGCTGAGCACACGATCTCCGGGAATCACATTGACAGGAACAGATTCACCAGTAAGTGCAGATGTGTCAAGAGCACTGGTTCCGCTTATTATTGTGCCGTCCAGTGGTACACGTTCACCGGGTTTGACCAGAAGCACTTCGCCTTTTTCTATGGATTCGGGAGAAACGGTGATCCAAAAACCATCTCGTCTGACTACAGCCGTATCCGGTCTGATATCCATTAAGGCACCAATGGCATTTTTGGATCTGGCAACAGCGAGATCTTGGAAATATTCCCCGATTTCATAGAAGATCATTACAGCAACTGCTTCGGGATATTCACCTATTGCTTTCGCACCGAAAGTGGCGATGGACATGAGGAAATTCTCATCAAAGACATCGCCTCTTAGGATATTCCTAAAAGATCTCATCAATACCTTATGACCAGAAAGCACATAGGCAATGATCAGTGCTCCAATATGAATATAAGGAAGGCTTTTGAAAATGAGTCCGATTATAAAAAGGGAGAGTGAGACGCCAAGTCTAATCAATTCTTTGCGATCATGCACATATTTTATGTTTGTGACCGACCTGCCTGAATGCACTTGGCCAGGAAGTTGAAGCTCCACTTTGACATCGGGTTCAAGCTCGTTGACAATAGTTGTGACTCTACGGATCAACTCGTCCTTTGAACCTTCATGTATTTCAAGTGTCAGTTTTGATTTTGCGAAATCAAGTACGACATTTTCGATTCCTTCAAGCTGCTTGGATCTCGATTCAATTTTTGCTGCGCAATTGGCGCATCCGAGCCCATCAAGTGATAAACTGATTTTTTCCATGATTTTCTCCTATTTATGTGTGATATGATCTAATCCCTGATTCAAAATGGTCAAGACGTGTTCGTCATCGAGAGTGTAATATACCACTTTTCCATCTTTGCGATTTTTGACAAGACCGGCTTGTTTCAGAGAACTGAGCTGATGTGAGATTGCTGATTGAGTCATCCCGAGAACAGTTGAGATGTCACAGACACACATCTCATCTATAGAAAGCAGATGCAGTATTTTTATACGTGTAGGATCACCGAACACTTTGAAAAGCATTGCGACATGCTCTGCACTTCGCTCCTCAATCAGCTCTTTTTTTCCTCGATTCACGGCATCTTCATGAACAATATTACATTGACAAAATTCTGAACTTGACATTGATCTTCTCCTTATATGAATATATGAGCAAGTGTTCATTTGTTAATTTTATTATAATCCGCCCCAATTGACATGTCAATAAAAAAAACCTATCCAAATGGACAGGTTTCAGATTACTTCATGATTCAATTAGTTACGTCTAGTAGATGCAGGTTTAAGTGTTTCGTTTATAACGTTGTTGAGATCCGAGATGGATTGGTTTAGTCTCTCCAAACTTTTCACATCAAGATCCACCAATTGTTGACCCATGTCATCTGTAAAGTTGATAAGTGTCGATTCGACGATGGAACGACCCTTTTCAGTAAGTGAGATATAATAAATGCGTTTGTCATCAAGGTCGATCTGTTTCTTAATATAGCCATCTTCGATTGCAGTCTTCACGTATCTGCTGCAGTTTGGTAAAGAAATATTCAATAGTTCGGATACTTCCGTGATCATCAATTTTTCATGACGGTATACCGTGTGCAACAATCTAAACTCAAGTTTGCTGACCGCTTGATTTTGATTTTTCATAAAACTAGTCTGGATAACCTCTTCATAAAAATCATTGAAAATCATCACTTGTTTTATAATGCTCTTTATCTTATTGTTGTTGTCTTTCATGATCATCACGCTCCTATGATAATTATAAAATGAGAGGTATATAAATGCAAGTAATCTTTGAAGATTGTTATCAAATTGTCACATCGAAATTACCGATATCACTTTCTGATTTGTCCATCACCATAGATTACATATTTTGAAGAGGTGAGGGCTCGGAGTCCCATAGGACCTCTGGCGTGCAATTTCTGTGTGCTGATTCCTATTTCTGCACCGAAACCAAACTGGCTTCCATCTGTGAATCTTGTGGAGGCATTGACATAGACAGCGGAACTATCCACAGCTGCAAGAAACATTCTGGCATGTTCATAATTATGTGTCAATATCGCTTCTGAGTGCCCGGTACTGTATTCATCGATATGGTTCAGCGCATCTTCAAGCGTATCCACGATACGAACAGCGAGTTTGAAATCAAGGTATTCCGTGCTCCAATCCAAATCGGTTGCGAGATTTACCGAAGCGGGGATATCATCTAAAAGATCAAGTGCGTTTTGACAGAGAAATAGCGACACTTTTTGCTCGGTCAGGTGCTTGACCAATTCGGGTACTAATGCCTTTGATGCATTCTTTTGAATCAGAACAGTTTCAACGGCATTGCATGCACCTGGTCTTTGAACCTTGGCATTGGTGATGATTTCAAGCGCCGCATCAATTTCATAGCCTTCATCCACATAAATGTGACAATTGCCTGCACCGGTTTCAATCACAGGTACTTTGGCATTTTCGACCACGAACTTGATCAGTCCTGCACCACCTCTTGGTATGATACAGTCCACATACTTTGTAGCCTCAAGCAATTCTTTTACAAGATTCCTATCTGTGGATTCCACTAGTTGGACACATCCATCAGGAAGTTCTTGATCGATTAGTGCTTCTTTTACAGAGGCCATGATAGCTTGATTGGTTAAAAGCGCATCTGAACCACCTTTTAGAATCACTGCATTTCCTGTTTTAAGGCACAGTGCCGCAGCATCAATAGTGACATTGGGACGTGATTCATATATGATGCCTATGACTCCTAGAGGAACTCGTTTTGATCCGATTTCAAGTCCATCCTGGTTGATGTGCATGCTGTCGATTTCTCCTACTGGGTCATCAAGCTCCATGACTTGTTTCAGACCCGTCACCATGTCACCGAATTTTTTCTCATTCAATTCGAGCCGTTCGAGCAAAGCATCCTTGAGGCCCGCTGCGCGTGCTGCGTCGAGGTCCAGCTGATTGGCTGCAAGAATGGAAGATTTATGTTTTTCAAGCGTTACCGCCATTACTCCGAGAAGTTTGTTTTTTTGCACGCTCTCAAGCATTCTGAGTTTCCGTGATGCGATTTTTGCGTTTTGACCCATTTGATCAATTCCAATAAAAGTTTCCATTTCATCCTCCCTTAAGATGATTTATTCCTACCTGAAAATCTAAATAATGTTCCATGAGCTTTGCCTGTGAATACGAGGTTGAGTATGTTTTCAGTCTGGCTGTTGACAATCAGAAGGTCTTTGTGTGCCCCTGAGAGCAATCTTGCTGCACCTAATTTTGTTTGCATGCCTCCTGTACCGACTTCACTTCCTGAGCCTCCAGCTGAAATCTGGTCCATAGCCTTAATGGACTCGATAAGTGGAATCATTACAGCATCCGGATTGGATCTTGGGTCTTTATCGTAGACACCATCTATGTCAGAAAGGATGATCAGCATCTCGTAATCCATCATGGAACATACTTCCGCAGAGAGTGTATCGTTGTCTCCGACCTTGATCTCATCAATTGCAACGACATCGTTTTCATTGACAATAGGAACAATCCCATGCTTTATGAGCGTTGAGAGTGCATTGATACTGTGTTGACGTCTGGAAGGGTTGTCCATGTCTTCTTTGGTAAGCAACACCTGAGCCACTGTAATGCCATATTCCGAAAAAAACTTTTCATACATATGCATGAGTGTGCTTTGTCCTACTGCTGCAGCAGCTTGCTTTTCAGGGATTTCCTTGGGTCTGCTCTCAAATTTCATTTTTCCCATACCAGCTGCAATGGCACCAGATGAGACAACGATAACAGAGAGTCCTTTATTATATAAATTGGCGATTTGCTTGACGAGTTGTTCCATTTTCCACAAATCGATCAGACCGCTGTCGTGCGTTAATGATGAAGAGCCGATTTTGATGACGATTTTTTCATATTCCGTTAAAGAATGCACTGTAAAGCCTCCTATATCAATCTATTTCGAAACAGTATATCATAAAAATAAAAAAAAGGCATCTGGTTTATGAATCACCAATGCCTTTTGAGAAGGAAGAATTTATCCAATCATAAATGAAAGTTCGGCTTCGCAGACAACAGCGCCGTCAACTTTAGCGACAGCCTTGCCGACTCCGAAATTCGCTCTGGATTTGATCATTTCAATCTCTAGAACCAATGAATCACCAGGAATAACTTTCTTTCTGAATTTGCAATTATTGATGCCTGCAAAGTAGGCTATTTTTCCAATGTTTTCGGGCTTCTTCAGGAGAAGTACGGCTCCGACCTGAGCAAGTGCCTCTACTATGAGCACTCCTGGCATGACGTGTTCTTGTGGAAAATGTCCTTGGAAGAAATATTCGTTGACAGTGACGTTTTTAATTCCAGTTGCCCGCACACCTTCTTCAATTTCGGTGATTCTATCCACTAAAATAAAGGGGTATCGGTGTGGTATGATTTCTTGGATTTGATTGCTGTTAAGTAGCATATTGGACTCCTAGCCTTTGTATTTTGCAAAAATGAGTGTCGCATTATGACCACCGAATCCAAGAGAATTCGTCAGAGCATAATCAACGGTTTGATTTCTACCGGTTTTTGGAACATAATCCAGATCGCATAAAGGATCGTTATCTTCGAGATTGATGGTAGCAGGTATAAAGTCATTTTCAACGGCAAGTGAACATACTGCTGATTCAATTCCGCCTGCTGCTCCAAGTAGGTGACCAGTCATGGATTTAGTAGAGGATACCGGAATTTTATAGGCATGTTCTCCAAATGTCGCCTTGATGGCGGCAGTTTCAAAAATGTCGTTATAAGGTGTGCTTGTTCCATGGGCATTGATGTAGTGGATGTCTTCATTTGTAATTCCTGCGTCTTTGATGGCCATTTTCATAGCTCTTGCTCCACCTTCGCCACCTGGTGCAGGGGTAGTGATATGATGAGAATCACTCGTTGAACCATAACCAACCAGTTCAGCATAGATGTGTGCGCCTCTATTTAAAGCGTGTTCCAGCTTTTCGAGAACCAGCATTGCTGCACCTTCTGCCATTACGAATCCACTGCGGTCCTTATCAAACGGTATGGATGCACGGTTTGGGTCATGAGACTCACAAAGAGCGGTCATAGCTTGGAAACCACCAACTCCAAGTGCTGAAATGGATGCTTCAGTACCACCTGCGATCATTACATCGTGATTGCCATATCTAAGTTCTTTGAGAGCCTCGCCTATAGCACTAGCGCTTGATGCGCAAGCCGTGTTGTATGTCAAGCATGAACCTTTGACACCTAATTCGATGGAGACGTTGCCGGCAGCCATATTGGATATGGACATAGGGATGAAGAACGGAGAGATTCTATCCGCTCCTTTTGAGAACAATTTTCCAGCAGAATCTTCAATAGTAATCAGTCCACCGATTCCACACCCCATATAAATACCAACGTTTTCTGCATTATCATCATTTATAGTCAGATTTGCATCTTCGATTGCGAGTTTTGAAGCTCCTATAGCGAACTGGGTGAACCTGTCCATACGTTTGGCTTCTTTTTTGTTTACAAATACAGTCGGATCGAAATCTTTGACTTCACCAGCCACTTTGACCTTGAAATTTTCGGTATCGAATGATTCGATCATACCGATTCCACATTTGCCTTCCTTGATGCCTGTCCAAAACGCATCTTTTCCTGTTCCAATAGGAGATATGATTCCAAGTCCTGTTACAACTACTCTATTTTTCACGTAAAATTCCTCCATTAATCATCTTATGAATTTTAGATGGCCATTCCGCCATCGACTTTTATGACTTGACCTGTGATATAAGCGGCTTTGTCCGATGCGAGAAATGCAACGACATTCGCTACGTCCTCTGGTGTTCCGAACGTGCCGAGAGGAATCTTTGAAAGTGCGGCAGATTTTGCTTCATCACTGATTGCATCGGTCATTTTAGTTTTGATGAATCCAGGAGCGATGGCATTTACTGTAATTCCTCTTGGTGCAAGCTCACGAGCCACTGATTTGGTGAACCCTATGACACCAGCTTTTGATGCCGCATAATTGGCTTGACCGATGTTCCCTGTGATGCCAACGACAGAAGCTATGTTGACTATTCGACCGAATCTTTGTTTCATCATGATTCGGGCAATATGCTTTGTACAGTTGAATGTGCCTTTAAGATTTGTGTTTGATACAGAGTCAAATTCTTCTTCTGTCATTTTGATGAGCAGGTTGTCACGTGTGATGCCAGCATTGTTCACGAGTAGATCAATCTGACCGAAGGTATCTTTTGTGATTTTAATGATTCTTTCGGCATCGGCATAATCACTGACATCGCCTTGAACCAGCAATACTTTTGTTTTTAGGGTTTGAACAAACTGCTCCAGTTCGTCTTTATTGCTTCTATAATTGAGCACAAGATTGTAGCCTTCGTTCGCAAGAACTTCTGCGATTGAGCGTCCAATTCCTCTGCCCGCGCCTGTTACTATGGCAACTTTCATTTTTCACCTCATAATTAGATAGCTTTGTGAAGATCGGATTGATCTTTGATATACGAAATAGCATCGTGGAATGATTCCAAATTGTGAATGGAAAGCACTTTGATAGAACGGTCGATTTTTGCAACGAATGAAGAAAGCGCGTTACCAGGACCGAACTCGACAAGGGTATCAATTCCCATCATTTTCATGGATTTGATGCAATCCACCCATTGAACCGCCGATGTTACTTGTTTTGCAAGATAATGTTTGATTCTTTCTTCTGAAGAGACAATTCTGCCATCCACATTTGAGATTACAGGAGTGCTCATCTTTTCAAATGATACTGTTTCAAGCACTTCGGCGAGTTCGGTTTCAGCTCTTGACAGCATCGAAGTATGAAACGGTGCACTGACCGCAAGAGGTACAACTCGCTTGGCACCTTTTGCCTTTGCGATTTCACCAGCTTTTTCAAGTGCTGCCAGCTCGCCACCGAGGACGATCTGCTGTGTGGAATTATAATTGCAGACTTCGACAATTCCATATTCAGAAGCCTCTGCTACAATTTCTTCCACGGTTTCAGGTGTGACGCCTGTAAGAGCCGTCATGCCACCAACACCAAGTGGAACTGCATTTTGCATAAATGCGCCTCTTTTTTTGACGAGTTGTACAGCATCTTCAAATTGTAACGATCCAGAGGAGACATGTGCTGAATATTCACCTAATGAAAGACCAGCTACTGCGGATGGCACCATATCGATTTTAGTTTCAAAAGCCTTCAAAATGGCAATGGAAGTAGTCAAAATTGCAGGTTGTGTGATTTCCGTCTTGTTGAGTTCCTCTTGTGAACCATGAAAACAAAGTGATTTCAAATCATAACCGAGTGCGAGATTTGCACGGTCGTAAACGACGCGGGATGCTTCGAAATTATCGTAGAATTCTTTGCCCATTCCAGATTTCTGAGCGCCTTGTCCTGCGAAAATGTATCCTATTTTCATAATGTCCTCCTATTTAATTATCTACCTGCGATCCACTTGAATTTTTCAAGTATGGTGGTCTCACATTCAGATACGATTTCTTCAATGATTTCTGCAGATGTTTGTTCTTTTTTGATCAGACCAGCAATTTGGCCGGCCATGACAGATCCAAAGGAGACATCTCCTTCAATAACTGCCTTTCTTAGACTGCCAGCTCCAAGCGCTTCAATTTCTTCAATGGACGCACCGTTTTTTTCAAGATCTGAGTATTTTCTGAATAGTTTATTTTTGATGATTCTCACCGGGTGTCCTGTGGAACGTCCAGTCACTGCCGTTGAAGTGTCTTTGGCATCGAGAATCAAATCTTTGTAAGCTTGATGAACATTACATTCCTTGGCGACAAGGAAGCGCGTTCCGATTTGAAGGCCTTTAGCTCCCAGCATGAGTACTGCTGCCGCACCACGCCCATCACCGATGCCGCCAGCTGCGATAACTGGAATTTTTAGGGCATCGACTACTTGAGGGACTAAAGACATGGTAGTGAGTTCTCCAACGTGCCCTCCGGCTTCTGTACCCTCGGCGATGACTGCATCAACACCAAGACCCTCCATACGTCGGGCTAGTGCGACCGAAGGCACAACTGGAATAATCTTTATGTTTGCAGCCTTGAGACGCTCAATGTATTTTCCAGGACTACCGGCACCAGTAATGACAATAGGCACCTTTTTTTCTATGGCCAAATCAATGATATCATCAGCAAATGGACTGAGCAACATGACGTTGAGGCCATAGGGACGGTTTGTCAGCGACTTCATTTTATCTATTTGTTCCGCCACGATATGTTTTTCGGCGTTGCCGCCCGCTATTACTCCAAGTCCGCCTGCATTCGATACCGAAGCTGCAAGTTCGGCATCTGAAATCCATGCCATACCGCCTTGAATGATCGGGTAATCGATGGACAACATTTCACACAGTAGTGTTTTCATCATAAAGCCTCCAAAGTTTATAAAAAGTTTATTTTATTTATTATGAAAGAAAATCCAAGGTGTATTCCATGGATTTTGAGGGTGTTCATTTTATTATTCTTTTTCGATGTAACTTACAATATCGCCAACTGTTTTAATGGAAGCAGTGTCACTTTCCTCAACTTTGATATCAAATGCATCTTCAATAGACATAATCAAATCGACCATATCAAGCGAATCTGCTCCAAGGTCTTCACGAATGTTGCTTTCAAGTGTCACTTCATTTTCATCTAAGTCCAACTCTTCTACTAAAAGTGCTTTTACTTTTTCAAAACTCATTTTTATTCCTCCTAAAATCTTTAAACGTCATTAGAACAATCAAAGTATAAGATAATAAAAATGATGAATCAAGGGCTTTTATAAATTGTTTATAATTGAGTATAAAAAGTTAATAGGTTCATGATAGAATGGAATAAGGATATTTAAAACACATTTATAAGGAGGAAACATGGGACTTTTTGATTTTATCAAAGGTGAATTTATTGAAGTTGTCCACTTTGAGGACGAGAGTCAAGATACGATGGTTTATAAATTCCCCATTAAAGGGAAGCAACAAATAAAAGAGAATGCACAGTTGATCGTCAGACCATCTCAAATGGCTATTTTTGTATATGAAGGTAAAATTGCAGATGTTTATGAACCTGGAAAATACAGCCTTAATACCGATACAATGCCGATCATGACTACACTTTCAAATTGGAAGACATTATTTGAGAATCATTTCAAAACAGATGTTTACTTTATTAATATGAAACAATTCATCAATCAAAAATGGGGAACGACCAACCCGATCATGATGAGAGATGCGGATTTTGGAATATTGAGACTTAGAGGTTTTGGAGTTTACTCCTTCAGAGTTAAAGAACCTGTGACCTTTTTAAAGGAAGTATTCGGATCCAACAAGTTTTATACTGTGAACGAAGTCAATGAACATTTGAAGAGTCTTGTCGTATCATCAGTATCTGATGTGCTTGCAGAAGCAGGGATTCCCGCAATCGATCTTGCGACCCAATATGATGAGATAGGAAGAGTCGCTCAGGCAAGAATTCTGGAACGATTTTCAGTATACGGATTAACCATTTCAGATTTTGTGATTGAGAACCTTTCATTACCGGAATCTGTCGAAGAGGCTATAGACAAACGTACTCAGATGGGTGCACTTGGAGACCTCAATCAGTATATGAAGTTCCAAACAGCTGAAGCCATAAGAGACGCTGCGAAAAATGAAGGCGGAGGAATGGCGGGTATGGGTGCCGGTATGGGCGCTGGAATGGGTATTGGAAATATGATGGCAGGTGCCATGGCTGGAGCCGTCACGACTACTACAGAGAAGGAAGTCCCAAAAGTTATGGTAAGGTGTCAAGATTGTGGTCACTTAGTGGATGAGAACGCTAAATTCTGCGCTGATTGCGGAGCGAGTATGGTTAAAAAATGCGCTGAGTGTGGCGCGTCACTTGTAGGCAATCCGAAATTCTGTCCAGAATGTGGCAGCAAGCAAGCATAGGGAGGTAAACATGACTGACAGAACACAGGTCAATATGTGTCCTTCCTGTGGCGGAATGATGAGATTTGATCCAGAGTCGGGGCATTTGAAATGTGATTACTGCGACACTTTGACAACTATTGAGCGAGCTGAAGTGGAAATTGTCGAACATGGACTAAAGGGTGTTCTCGAAGAGGGGGTCCATTCATGGTCGGACGATGATGTCAAATCGATTTCATGCAAAAATTGTGGTGCCGAGCTTGTATTTGAAGCCCATAACAGTGCCAAATTCTGCAATTATTGCGGTTCATCTCATATTAGTGAACATCAACTGGAAAAAACGATTCCACCAGGATACCTGGTGCCATTCAAAATCACAGAAAAAGAGGCCGGAACCAGATTTGTGGAGTGGCTCAAAAAGAGATGGTTTGCACCGTCGGATCTAAAGTCTTCCTATAAGAATGACCGACTGAAAGGTACATATGTCCCATACTGGACTTACGATACAGATTCCCGTTCTTATTACACTGCTCAAAGAGGGGATTACTACTATGTTACGAAGACAAGAACAGTAAATGGAAAGACTGAGACCTACCAAGAGCGCCACACGAGATGGACAAATGTCAGTGGCCACTATAACCGGTTTTTTGATGACGTTCTTGTTTGTGCCTCCTCAAAGATTGATGGAACGGTCCTTCATAAACTTGACGGATTCGGTCTCAGTGAACTTGAAACCTATAAACCGGAATATCTTTCAGGATTTTTTGCAGAAAGATACAGTGTTCCTCTGGATACAGGGTGGGAGGAAGGCAAAAGAATGATTGAAAGCATGCTGGAATCCGACATAAGACATAGAATCGGAGGCGATACGATCCGAATGCTGAACATCCAGTCCGATTATCATGCGGTGACATTCAAACACATCTTATTGCCGGTATGGATGTCGAGCTATTTGTATAAAAGCAAAAGCTATATTTTTATGATCAATGGCCAAAACGGAGAAGTGGAAGGAACTTATCCGAAGAGTGCACTGAAAATTGCTCTGGCAGTTTTGGCGGTAGTAGTTATAGTATTTGTACTTTATGTATTTATATCAAGTAATTTTTTGTGAAACAAAAAATCGCGTAGGTAAGTTTCCGAAGGAAACTTATTAGCGCCACAGCTGACATCTCGAGATGTTACTGAAGCGAAACTATACTAACATGAAACAGCTACAGTTTTCAGCAAAGCTGAAAATCGTAGCTGTTTTTTTATGTCAATCCAAATCATTAGTATCAGCATAAACTTGTGGCTCCTGTGTTTGTAAACAAACACTACGTCGCCCGATATTTCAGCTTGCTGAAATATCGTAGATGATTTTTTATTGCCAAAATCACAAATCTCTGAGATAATGTATATGAGCATATTTGAATATACTCATATAGTTTACCGGAGGTTAGTATGACAGAGCTGTTTAAAGCACTTGGTGATGAAAACCGATTGAGACTTTTAAATGTACTGGACCAAAAGGCGTTATGCGTCTGTGAAATAGAAGTGCTGCTTGGGATGTCCCAATCCAATGCTTCTAGACACCTAAGCAAATTGAGGGCAGTGGGGATACTATCCTCGGAAAAAGATGCACAATGGGTGCATTACAAGATATCGGATGACTTTATCAAGTTGAATCGAGAGTTGTATTTGTTTTTGAAGGAAGGTTTCCAGAAAGGCGAATCCTTCATCAATGATTTGCAAAGGCTTGAAATTTATACGAAAAAAGGTCTGAATTGTCAGTATATCGCCAATGACAAAGACTATGTGCTAAGAGAAATAGATATTCATTTAAAGAAGGAGGCGTAAAATGTCTGAAATCAAAGATTTGACAGTCAAGGATGAGATGGGTGTATTTGGCAGATACTTGTCGGTTTGGGTGGCACTATGTATTGTGGTCGGTGTTGCCATAGGAAGATTTCTCCCAATGATTCCGGAGACACTAAGCAGATTTGAGTACGCCAATGTTTCAATTCCTGTTGCGATATTGATCTGGCTCATGATTTATCCTATGATGCTGAAAGTTGACTTTTCCAGCATTGTCAATGCCACAAAAAAACCGAAGGGTTTGACGGTCACTTGTGTGACCAATTGGTTGATCAAACCATTTACCATGTATATCATTGCCGCATTCTTTCTCAAGGTACTTTTTGCACCATGGATTGGTGAATCCCTTGCGAACGAATACCTTGCTGGAGCCGTGCTTCTTGGAGCCGCACCTTGTACAGCGATGGTTTTTGTATGGAGTCACCTCACCAAAGGAGACCCTGCTTATACAGTGGTTCAAGTGGCTGTGAATGATTTAATACTACTCGTTCTGTTTGCTCCAATAGTTGCTTTTTTGCTGGGAGTGACAGATGTGACAGTACCATATGACACACTATTTTTATCCGTTGCATTATTTGTTGTCATTCCGCTTTTCTTTGGGTATATTTCACGTAGAATTGTAATCAAAAATAAAGGAATGGAATATTTTGAAAATGTATTTCTCAAGAAATTCGATCAGACTACAATTATCGGATTATTGTTGACACTCATCATTATTTTTTCATTCCAAGGAGAAATCATTTTAAGTAACCCTGCTCATATTCTATTGATCGCAATTCCACTCACCATTCAGACATTTTTAATTTTCACAGTAGCATATGTATGGTCAAGAGTATGGAAATTGCCTCATGATATAGCTGCACCAGCTGCAATGATAGGTGCGAGTAATTTTTTTGAACTTGCGGTAGCCGTTGCGATCTCATTATTCGGTTTGACATCTGGAGCCACTCTTGCCACCGTTGTTGGTGTATTGGTGGAAGTTCCGGTCATGTTGACACTAGTTAAGATTGCCAATAAGACAAAAGGCTGGTTTAAGACTGCCTGATCTGAAAGGAGATCCATATGAAATATAAAGTAGCATTTGTGTGTGTTCATAATTCCTGTAGAAGCCAAATGGCGGAAGGTTGGACAAAAAAACTTGGTAGTGATATTTTCGATGTGTATTCTGCAGGTACTGAAGATTACCCGGAAGTCAAACCGCTTGCTGTCCAGGTCATGGAGGAAGTTGGTGTGGATATGAGTGAGCATAAACCTAAACTTCTCAGTGACATACCTAGTGAGCTCGATTTACTCATCACTATGGGATGCAATGTGGTTTGTCCGTTTGTTCCGAACCAACATTCTGAAGATTGGGGACTCGACGATCCATCGGGAGGGCCGATTGAAGGATTCAGAGAAACCCGTGAACTCATAAGGCAAAAGGTAGAGGAATTGATCCAGCGTGTGAAAACCGGAGAGATTGAACTGAAGTAATCGGATTAAATGTTTAAGCCCACCTGATTGACCGTATATATAAGATATATACTGGTTGGAGGTGGGCTTTATGTTTGAATCGATTGAAATTAAAACTACACAAAAAAATGAAATGGTCGAAGTTCAAAAGGAAATCAAAACTTTTATTCAAAGAAGTGGAATTTTGCACGGGATCATTGTCATCACAGTACCTCATACCACTGCGGCCATTACACTCAGCAAGAATTATGATGAAGGTGTACAAAACGACGTGATGGTCGAGATGGAAGAACTGGTACCAAGAGAAGGCAAGTATACGCACATCGAGGGCAATAGTTCAGCAAATGTAAAAGCTTCATTATTTGGTAATTCCGTGACTTTGATAATTGATGACGGAAGACTTGAACTCGGTATGTTCCAGTCTGTATTTCTTTGTGAATTCGATGGTCCGAGAAAAAGAAAATTATTTATGAAGATTATCGAGGGATAAGTCACAAGGTTTCTCCATTTTCTTAAGGAGTTCTACAAAATCCTCAACAGCAGGTGACAGTGTCCGCCTTCTGTTTGTGAGGAGGTAGATGTGTCTGGTGATATTAAGTCCTCTGATCTGAAAATCTTTGATGTTGATGAAATTTCTGTAGCAGTTGAAGATGCTTTTTGACATGTATGAAATGCCTACATTTTCCGCGACGAGTTGTAAAGTCAGATTCATGTTGTCGATTTCAATGATGTTTTCAAGCATTGACACATCAATGCCTTGTTCAACCATGGCTCGTTCAAGATCGACTCTTGTGGCGGATTGATCAGTTCTTCCGATAAAATTATGACCCGCAAGTTCAGATATTTCAACAACACCATCAAGTGGGGCGTCTTTTGAGCAGATAAAAACAAGTTCATCATCAAACAGATGAGTTGAGAAGAAACGATCGCTCTCGACTTTCATCCCCACAAGTCCAAGATCGGAGTTTAGTGAGCAAACATCTTCAAGAATCAGAGTGGAACTTTTTTCCTCTATTATGAATTTGACGTCAGGATTCAGTTGTTGGAAAGCTTTGATCGCCCTTGGCAGAAGAACCAGATTTGGTGTGGTCGATGTAGATATATGAATAGATCCCGAGATAGTATTTTCTGATGTCATTATATGATGAAGGGCTTTATTTTTCATATTGATCATGTCCAGTGCGTATGTCAAAAATTCTTTTCCCGAAGGTGTCAGATTCACTTCTTTTGATGTCCGGTCAAACAATGAAACGGACAACTCTTTTTCCAAATTGGATATATGAAGACTTATGGTGGGCTGGGATAAATAAAGAGCTTTTCCCGCTTTGGAAAAATTCTTATATTTTGCCACATTCACAAATGCTTCAAGTTGTCTAAAATCCATAAAATCACCTCTGTGAAAGTATTTTAACACAACTTTACAGAAAATAATACATGTAGAGTTATTTTTTTAACAATGGGATTTGACAAAAAAATCTAAAAATAACTGTTGACAGATATAAATTCATCTAGTAAAATTAGTTTAATTAATTCAGACTAGATTAGTGGGGATTAAACAAATTAAAGGTTATGAAGAAGGAAAGTAGATTTGCCGTAGACTTAGCAGAGAGAAAACCATTGGTGAGAGGTTTTTAGTCAAAGTGATTCGAAGTGCCCTTCGGAACTGTGTACCGAAGTCTAGTAGGCTGCACCGGGTTTCTCCCGTTATTGAGATAGAGCATGGTGTGCTCGAAGAGTGGATATTTCAATTAGAGTGGAACCGCGGAGTTTAGCTTCGTCTCTTGACAAAGAGACGGGGCTTTTTTTGTATAATAAAAGTATAAAGGATGGTAAATTATGAAATTTAATAATTCGATTGAATTGATTGGTAAAACACCTATAGTTAAACTGAATAAAGTAGTCGAGCCAGGTATGGCTGATGTATATGTAAAGCTTGAGGGCTTTAACCTCACAGGCAGTGTCAAAGTCAGAGCTGCCTATGGAATGATAGGTGGTGCGGAACGTGACGGTCTTTTGAAACCGGGAATGACCATTGTCGAACCAACCAGCGGCAACACTGGAATAGCGCTTGCTTTAATCGGCAAGATGAAAGGATACAGAGTTGTGATCGTCATGCCAGAGACAATGAGTGTGGAGCGTCGTAACATCATCAAATCCTATGGTGCGGATCTGATCCTTACAGATGGTGCCAAAGGAATGACTGGAGCGATTAATGAAGCCACTAGATTGTCAGAGGAGAGTGGTTATTACATGCCACAACAATTCAAAAATAAGTATAATAGCCAGATTCATTACGAAACTACAGCAGAGGAAATTATTGAAGATTTTGAACATCTGGACGCATTCGTAGCGACTGTGGGTACTGGAGGTACAATCACCGGGGTTGGTCGAAAGTTGAGAGAGAAAATGGTAAGCACTCAAATTTTTGCTGTGGAACCTGAAGAATCGAAAGTGCTATCTGGTGGTACTCCCGGACCACATAAAATTCAGGGAATCGGTGCAGGTTTTGTCCCCACAATCCTGGATGTGGATTTATATGATGAAATCATCACTGTAAGCAGTGAGGAATCCTTCATCATGACCAAAAGACTTTTGGATGAAGAGGGTCTTTTCCTGGGGATTTCATCAGGAGCCGCAGTAGTGGCCGCACTGAAAGTGGCGAGGAGACTGGGCGAAGGCAAGTCGGTTCTCACAGTATCTCCTGACAATGGCGACAAATATATATCCAATCAAGTGTTCAACAATTAAGATGGAGGAAAACATGTTTAAAAATATAAAAGATTATTTTAAGAATGTCAAAGACAATGACCCAGCGGCACATAGTTACTGGGAAGTGCTCCTTTATCCCACAGTTCATGCTGTGGCACTCTATAGAGTGGCAAATAAGCTCTATGGATTGAGGATGTTTTTTATCGCCAGATTCATATCTCAGTTTGCAAGATTGATCACAGGTATCGAGATCCACCCTGGAGCGACTATAGGTAAAGCATTGTTCATAGATCATGGTATGGGTGTTGTGATAGGAGAAACCAGCGTTATTGGCGATTATGTGACTATCTATCAAGGTGTCACACTCGGAGGTACTGGAAAAGATAAAGGAAAGAGACATCCAAGTGTCGGTGATCGGGTTGTGATCGGAGCTGGCGCAAAAATTCTCGGACCTATTCATTTGGCATCGGGAAGTAAAATCGGTGCAGGATCAGTTGTGCTCACTGATACTAGAACAGAATCAACAGGTGTTGGTGTTCCGGCCAGGGTTATCGGAGGAAGAGACAGCGCTGTGATTCCCATAGAAATGTACAAAGAGAAAGTACAGATCTATAATGATATGGTCATATGAAGAGAAAAGTAACATATGTTACCGAAGGAAACCTGGCTTCAGTGTATGATGAGGACATAAAGTGAGAATAAATTCTGGAGGGATCATATAATGAAAAGAAATGTAATAGAGATCAATGAAGAAACCTGTATCGGTTGTGGACTTTGTGCGACAGCGTGTATGCAAGGTGCAATAGAAATCATCGACGGTAAAGCGAAGCTTGTCAGCGAATCCTATTGTGACGGGCTCGGTATGTGTCTTCCCAAATGTCCGGTGGATGCCATCCACATGGTTGAAAAGGATACGGATACATTTGATGACAGCAGAAAGAATATCAAGGCCAAAACACATGATCATGGTGAAGAAGGATGCGGTTGTGCCGGTTCTGCAGCCAAGACCATTGAAAGAAAACCCATTACGACTTTTGAGCTTCAAACTGTAAAGACCATCACCAACACAGCACCTCAAAAGACTTCAGAGCCGACGGGATTCATTGGTTCTGAGTTGATGCAATGGCCTGTTCAGCTTAGACTTGTCAGCCCCAATGCTCCGTATTTCAAAGATGCTGATCTTTTGGTGGCAGCGGACTGTACCGCTTTTGCCTATGGAGATTTTCATAGGGATTTCATCAAAGATAAAGTGACTGTGATTGGATGTCCAAAGCTGGATGACAACAATTACAATATCGATAAAATTGCTGAAATATTGACTGCCAACACCATCAAGAGTATCACGGTTGTCCGTATGGAAGTGCCATGCTGTAACGGTATCATTCATGCTGTAAAAGAAGCGATGTTAAAATCAAAATGCATAGTTCCTTACCGTGAAGTCACAATCTCAACGGATGGAAGAATCAAATAAGATCATGGAGATCAATGGTTTTCACCCAATGACATACACCCCCGACCCAAATTTCATGATGGTCTGAATCAATATGTGAACGAACAGTGATTGAACTGGTGGCGTTCATGGATTCACCTTGCAAAACAGTGGCGTCAAAGCTCGATTCCGCACTATGGAGATGATGGTGTAGGTATGCGGCTAAGGCGCCATTTGATGTTCCCGTGGCAGCTTCTTCATCGATACCATATAATGGGGCGAAATTTCTTGCAAAAATATTTCCGGACTCGACTGTAAAAACATGCGCACCGACAACACCGAGTTCATCTGATAATGCTGAAAACTCTTTGAAATTAAGAGCCAAAGTGTTGAGTGTCTCGCGATTTTTGACACCAATCATTAGATCCTTAAGACCAGTACTCCATACCTCAATAGGAAATGATTCGTGGAACGGTTCCGGATCGCTGGAATGAAAGCATTTCTTAATTCGAAGTACATCAGTGTTTGAGAGTTTGATTTTTTCAGGCTCTGCTTGACGCATCATTATAATCACATGACCTGAGTCAACAATCAATTTAATTTCAAGATCTCCTGCAGCTGTGCGTTGCAGGATTTCGTTTTTTTTGATGACTCCCAATCGATACAACATGTATGCGCTTGCCAGAGTAGCATGACCACAAAGAGGCACTTCCTCGGTCGGTGTGAAAAAACGGATCTGATAATCCGGTTTATCGTCACAAGGCATGATAAAAGCAGTTTCCGACAAACCCAGATGAGAAGCTATGGTTTTCATGGTTGCCTCGGTCATGTCGTGTTCACCGAGTATAACTACTCCAGCGGGATTCCCTCCTTTTTCTTCGTGAACGAAGCTGTTGATGATATAAGCGTTCATTCAATCCTCCTTGATTCTAGACTTGTAAGATACATAAGTGTTGAGTGTATCAATGTAGTTGAGCAGTCCACCGCCACGTTCCTTTTTTATTAAAAAATCAGTATCCATGGATTTATATGGGATTGATCTGCGTTCTTTCTTAATGAAGTACTCATTGATAGTTTCGTAAGGAACCAAATAATAAGTATCGTTGAATTTAAAATGAACAATTATGAATGCGAGACCACCTTGTTTGTCCACATCTTTCATATATTCGATCTGATGCTCATGAATATTGCTGAGTGGCAGGCTTTTTAGATTGGTTTCTTTAGCATCGAAAGCGATAAATACTCCCTGGACGATTCCAATGAAGTCCACCGTGGACTTTTTTTCGAAAAAGCCTTTGGTGACCATACCTGTATTGCTGATTTCAACAACCTTGACCGGAGTGCTGATCTTATCAACGCGACACAGTCCAAGTTGGTGGTAGTACTGATTGGTATAAAGCAGTAGTTCTTCCAGTACATCACCACGATGTCCGCTTTTTGACCACATTATGTTTGTCCTCCCTGTATTATCATATATCAAGTCTATCATGATTTTGTAAACCTGTGAATAATGAAGAATAAGTTGTGGATAAAAGTGTGGATAATGTGCATAACCGAACGTTGACAAATAGACATTGGCCTCAATAGAGCCAGTTTTGACCAGGAAACATCAAATTGATGAATTAATAGAGGCAAATGTTAAAGAATGTTCGACATTTGTTTACAATTTCTTAACATTAAACTAAATAAGTCGATAATTTTGAATAGTGTTGGTTCACATAATAATTATAATAATGTGGATAGGCTGTTAACAATATGTTCATAGGTTTTTATTTAAAATCATTTGACAGGGTATTAAAAAGATAGTATTATATTATTACACCCCCAAGGCAGGGGGATGGGAGGCTTTGATGAAAATTTCACTAACTCAGAGTGCTATTGAGAAATTAAAAAAAGAATCGAACCCCAAAAGTGGTTACCGAATCAATGTACTCGGCGTTGGCTGAGGCGGTCCAAAATTTGGATTTGTTCGGGACGAACAAAAGGAAAATGATTACTTGGAAGTAATAGAGGGTATCAAAGTATTTGCAGACACTGAACTTATCGAAACTCATCATGGATTCAAGGTGGATTACTCCAGTTTCCTATTGACACGAGGTTTTTATGTCCAGGCTTTGCATTACGGTTCGAGATGTTAAGAAATCATGATTTGGAGGTATTAAAATGTCTAAAAATGTTGTAATTTATTCAAGCAATACTTGTGGTTATTGTACTATGGCAAAAGAGTACTTAAATGAAAAAGGCGTCTCTTTTACAGAAAAAAATGTGTCAACTGATATCGAAGCTCGCAAGGAGTTGATGTCAAAAGGATTCATGGGCGTTCCAGTGATTTATGTTGAGGACGAAGTGATCCAAGGTTTTGACAAAGCAAGATTGGATACGCTTTTGGGATTATAAGCGGAAGCATTGGAAGAGCCCCGTATGGGCTCTTTTTATTTGAATATGATTAAATGGAGGTAACAATGAAACAGAAGGTTTTGATAGTCGGCGGTGTCGCCGGTGGAGCTAGTGCAGCAGCACGTCTTAGAAGGGTAGATGAAAACGCGGAAATTATCATGCTTGAAAGAGGACCGTACATATCATTTGCGAACTGTGGTCTTCCTTATTATGTAGGTGGAACAATTGAAGAAAGAAGTGCGCTTTTACTTCAAACTCCAGAAGCGATGAAAGCAAGATTCAATATTGATGTCCGTGTGGAAAATGAAGTTTTGTCAATTGATAGAGAGAAAAAGACAGTAGAGATCAGAGACATCAAATCAGCCAATGTCTATGAGGAATCATATGATGTATTAGTACTTTCACCTGGATCAACACCGCTTAAGCCTCCAATTCCTGGCATTGATGCCCCAAATATTTTTTCGTTATGGAACATTCCTGATGTTGATAGAATCAAAGGCTTTGTTGATGGCATGAAGCCAAAGACTGCCGCAGTCATAGGGGGAGGTTTCATCGGTCTTGAAATGGCTGAAAACTTGCACGATTTAGGTATTGAGGTCTCTGTTATTGAAATGGCTGACCAAGTCATGGCTCCAGTAGATTTTGAAATGGCCCAAATTGTTCATAAACATATGAAGACCAAAAATGTCGGACTTTATTTGGGTGATGGAGTAAAATCATTCGAATATCATAACGGCAAAACAAGAGTTACACTTCAAAGCGGAAAATCTGTAGAAGTGGACGTTGTAATCCTTTCCATTGGAATCAGACCACAAAGTGAACTTGCCAAAAATGCAGGTCTTGAAATGAACCAGAGAAACGGAATTGTTGTGGATGCCTCATTAAAGACGTCAGATCCAAGCATATATGCAATTGGGGATGCCATTGAAGTTGTTGACTTCATAGGTGGACAAAAAACCATGATTCCTCTTGCTGGACCAGCCAACAAGCAAGGTCGTATCTGTGCTGACAATATCGCTGGAATTCAGAGCACGTACAAAGGCACTCAAGGTACATCTGTAGCGAAAGTATTCGACCTTACGGTTTCAGCTACCGGTGTCAATGAAAAAACACTGATCAGAGAAGGCAAAGTATACGGAAAAGATTATTACACGACACTTATTCATCCGAATTCACATGCAGGATACTATCCAGGTGCAATTCCTATGACACTTAAGTTGATCTTCGGTATGGACGGAAAAGTACTTGGCGCACAAAACGTTGGATATGATGGAGTAGAAAAACGTATTGACGTCATCGCCACTGCCATCAGATTCAATGCAACTGTATTTGATTTGACAGAACTTGAACTTGCTTATGCACCGCCGTATTCTTCAGCGAAGGATCCTGTGAATATGGCAGGTTTCGTCGGTGAGAATATTCTTAAGGGAATCACAAAACCATTTCAATGGCATGAGTTCAAGTCCATCGATAAAGATGTGATCATTCTGGATGTCAGAGAGCCAATCGAAAGAGATATGGGATTCATCACCGGTTCGATCAACATCCCTGTGGATTCACTCAGAGACAGAATGCATGAACTGGATAAAAACAAGAAAATTGTAATATACTGTGCGGTAGGAATCAGAGGCCATGCTGCATCCAGAATTTTGATGCAAAATGGATTTGAGAATATCTACAATCTCATGGGTGGGTATACAACTTATGCGACTGTCCTTTGTCAGGATGACAACAAAGCATGTGGAGGTATTTCATTCAATTCAGAAATACATCTTACAGAATCAGGAGATGTAGAAGATGCACATGAAATAGATGACGCAAATGCAGAAGTGATCAAACTCAATGCCTGTGGACTACAATGTCCTGGTCCGATCATGCAAGTGAGCAAATCCATAGAAGCGATGAAAGTCGGCGATATTCTGGATGTCAAAGCAACAGACCCGGGTTTCATGAGTGATATCGGTGTTTGGTGTGATAAGACAGGAAATACGTTGATTGATTCGGGCAAAGAAGACAAACAGTTTTTCGCTCGTATCAGAAAAGGTAAGAAGAAAGTGGCAAATGCTCTTGTAGAATCTAAAGATGATAAGACCATTGTGGTATTCAGTGGTGATCTTGATAAAGCTATTGCGACACTCATCATAGCAAACGGTGCAGCATCCATGGGTAAAAAAGTGACGCTTTTCTATACATTCTGGGGACTCAATATACTCCGAAGACCTGAAAAAGTCAATGTAAAGAAAGATTTTATCGGGAAAATGTTCAGTTCCATGTTGCCTAGAGGTACAAGGAAGTTAGGGCTTTCAAAAATGAACATGCTCGGAATGGGTCCAAAGATGATTCGTATGGTCATGAAAAAACATAATGTGGATTCACTTGAATCCATGCTTCAAATGGCTATAGATAATGGTGTTCGCATGGTGGCATGCAACATGTCGATGGATTTGATGGGAATTACACAGGAAGAGTTGATAGACGGTATTGAACTCGGTGGTGTGGCTTCTATGCTTGGTGCCGCTGAAGATTCAAATATGAGCTTATTCATATAGTATTGATGGAGGTATTTAATGGTTGAAATGGATGATGACAAAAAGAAAATCATCAATCGACTAAAGACAATCAAAGGTCATGTCCAAGGAATTGAGAATATGGTTGAAAGTGATAAGGGCTGTGATGAGATTCTGGTTCAAATTGCCGCAATCAAACAATCCATCCACAAAGTCGGACTGGCAATCATGGAAAGGCAAGCTACAAGCTGTTTCATGGAAGAGGACAAAGTCGATAAGGAAAAAATGGAAGAGTTGATCAAATTGATGTTCAATTACACCAAATAGACAGAATAAAAACCGTACATGTATCCTATGTCAAAGTAGGAGGCGTGTACGGTTTTTTGATGGGATTATAAAGATTCTATAAAATCTTTCTTACTGATGCGATTAGCCAGTGCCTTTTTAAGCTTTGAGGATTTGGATATGTCATCGAGCAAAATGCCACCGACAAGAATATCATCCACAAAGAAATATTTTTCGAAATGGTTGTCGTCTTTGACCTTGTGAGAGTCATATGTCGTACCTGGATCACTGCCCACATCCCCGATGGAAAACAGTCTCATGTTCATCCCTTGATAAATGTTGAAAGGAATCACAGGTTCATAGACAGATCGGATTCCGACAGAGTTGAGTCCGGCAATCTTTCCTTGGTCTACTGATTCTGGCCAAATTGCATAATTGATACCTTTGTGTTCCGCACAGTCTCCGGCGGCATAAATATCGGCATGGCTGGTTTTCATGAAATCATCGACCACAATTCCGCGTTCGATCTTTAGTCCTGCTTCCTTGGCAAGTGCTGTGTCTGCTCGGACACCGATTGAAAAAATGACAAAATCTGCATCAATTATGGTGCCATCAGACAATTCTACACCTTTTGCTGAATCCTCACCAACAATACCTTTGGTTTGAACCCCTTTCATAACTTTGATTCCTGTGCTAGCGACCTTATTTTCAAATATCTCCGAAGCTTCAAGATCCAGTTGTCTCGGCAACAGTCGGTCCATCATTTCAACCACATCTACTGAAATGTCAAGCTTTCTAAGCTGCCAGCCCAGTTCCAGGCCAAGTAAGCCGCCGCCAATGATCACTGTTTTTTTTGAGGTGCTCGCAAGTTCTTTAATCTTTTCAGCATCGTCAAGGTTTCGGAGAGAAACGACATTTTTAAGTGTTGAACCAGGCATTGGAGGTATGAAGTTGTTGCTGCCTGAACAGATGATCAGGGCATCATAAGAAATTTCTTCACCAGAGTCAAGAATTAACTCATGTGCTTCAGGAAGAATCTGCTTGACTATACTGGATGTCTTAAGAAGGATATTATTTTCTTTATACCAATTCAAGTCGTGCAAATAGAAACGCTTTGGAAGGGATTCCTCACTCACGTATTCTGAAAGCATCGGGCGATAGTAAACTGGCCTTTCCTCTTTTGAGATGATTGTGATTTCATATGAGTTATTTTGGTTCAAAATTTCTTCGGCGGCAGCATTTCCAGCCGCGCCATTCCCGATGATAACTATTTTTTTTGACATTGTAGTGCCTACCTTTCTTTTGCAATTTCATTATGTTACAATTTTTATACCAAATAAACTCCAGTTCAAGCAAAATAATATTTATAATTTTGTTTGGTTGGAATGATTATTGGGGTATAAACAAAAAAGACTGTTGACATTAAAATTTATTAGTGTTATTATCAAATTGTAATCGTTACAACTTGAGAATGAAAACAGTCAAAACAAAATTTAAAGTATAAGGAGAGTATGATTATGAAGTATGAATGTGTAGCTTGTGGTTATGTTTATGATCCTGAAATTGGAGATCCAGATGGCGGAGTAGCTCCTGGAACAGCTTTTGAAGATATTCCAGAAGATTGGGTATGTCCACTATGTGGAGTAGGCAAGGATATGTTTGAGCCTTTGGCTTAATTGTTGATGAAAGTGTGGGAAGGTGAATGATATGCAAGAAAATTATTTTGGAGATTTTTTGAGGAACAATGGAATAAAACCGTCGTTTCAACGGATCAAAATCTATGAATATTTGCTTCAAAACAAGGAGCATCCGACAGTTGAAACCATTTACAATGCCTTGAACAGTCAAATCCCCACACTTTCAAAAACTACTGTTTACAATACCTTGAAAGTTTTCATAGAAAAAGGAATTGCAATGGCGATTACCATTGATGACACTGAAGTTCGTTTTGATGCGGATGTAAAAGTGCATGGTCATTTCAAATGTGAACATTGCCATAAAATTTATGATTTTGAAGTCGATGTGGAGAGCATTTCCAGTGAGGCTCTCAAAGATTTTGATGTATATGATCAACAAATGTTTTTCTATGGGGTCTGCAAGGTTTGCAAGAACAATTCATAGGAGGTACTAAATGAAGAAGCTTGATGTCTATAAATGCGAAGAATGCGGTAATATCGTAGAAGTTTTGCATTGGGGTGGCGGCGATCTTGTATGTTGTGGCGAAAACATGAAACTGATGGAAGAAAAATCAGCGGATTCAACAACTGAGAAGCATGTACCAGTGGTGGAAGCGATTCAAGGTGGCTATAAAGTGACCGTTGGTTCGACACTTCATCCAATGAAAGAAGAGCACTATATTGAATGGATAGAACTTATTACTGAAACTGATACATTGATCACATTCCTCAAACCTGGCGATGAGCCTGTGGCTATTTTCAAAACTGATGAAAAGGCTGTTATGGCAAGAGAATATTGTAATCTCCACGGTTTGTGGAAAAACGAAATGTAATCCAATATGAAGAGTTTAGGATCTAAACATTCTAAACTCTCTCTATGATAAAGGAGAGAAATTATGATTAATCCAAGACTTGAAGAAGCAATTAACAAACAAATCAACGCTGAACTTTACTCAGCGTATCTTTATCTATCTATGGCAGCTTATTTTGAAGATGCCAATCTACCGGGATTCGCAAATTGGATGCGCGTACAGTTCGAAGAAGAGCAATTTCATGGAATGAGATTCCTGAACTATCTTGTTGAACGAGGTGGCAGAGTAAAACTTGAAGCAATTGAAAAACCTAGATTTGAATGGAATAGTGTTCTTGAGGTATTCGAAGAGACACTTGAGCATGAGAAACATGTAACTGCTTTGATCAACAACATCGCAGATATCGCTGAAGAAGAAAAAGACCGTGCAACACGTAACTTGTTGATTTGGTTCATCGATGAGCAAGTTGAAGAAGAAGGTGCTGCGGAGAAAATTATAAATGAACTCAAAATGATTGGTGGAGAAGGTCACGGCATGTTGATGCTCGATAGAGAATTTGCAGCTAGAACTTTTGTGCCACCTGTTATATAAACTTTAAACTTTAAACTGGAGGGTAAATTAATATGGCGAGTATTAAAGGAACTAAAACTGAACAGAATTTATTGAAAGCATTTGCTGGAGAATCACAAGCTAGAAACAGATATCAAATGTTTGCTAAGCAAGCTGAAAAAGATGGCTTTAGACAAATTGCGGATATTTTTATGGAAACCGCTGATAATGAGCGTGTTCACGCAGGAAGATTCTTCAGTTATCTCGAAGGTGGAGACGTGGAAATCACTGCAACTTATCCTGCAGGTAAAGTAGGCACAACACTTGAGAACCTTAAAGCAGCTGCAATGGGTGAAAATGAAGAGTGGACTACACTTTATCCTGAATTTGCTAGAATTGCACGTGAGGAAGGCTTCCCGAAAGTTGCAGCAACATTTGACTTCATCTCAAAGGCTGAAATTGAGCATGAGAACAGATACAACAAACTTGCAAGCAACATTGAAAACGACATCGTGTTCAAAAGAGATGAAGTTGTGAGATGGAAATGCAACAAGTGTGGATATGTACATGAAGGCAATGAAGCTCCTGAAATTTGTCCGACATGTTTACATCCAAAAGAGCATTTTGAACTCAAGGAAACTAATTATTAATTGAATTTTCAGTTAAAGATCAAAAGTCTTATGCAACGAGAGGTTGCATTGGACTTTTTTTTCATTTATTATAAGAGATAACAAATTATTTCGAGAATCGAAATCAAAAGGGGAGGACCATATGGATAGAACTGAAGGAATGACCTGGTTAAGAGAAAAAGTAGAAAGTGAAAGTTTGATCAAACACTGTTTGGCAGTTGAAGCGGCAATGCGCGGTTATGCGAGAATTTATGGAGAAGATGAAGAAAGATGGGGGCTTTGTGGTTTGCTTCATGATATAGATTTTGAAAAGCATCCCGATGAACATCCCTTTGTAGGCACAGAATGGTTGAGAGAAAAAGGATTTGATGAGGATTTTGCTCTTGCCGTAAAAGGACATGGAGATTATACGAATACTCCGAGAGAAACCCTGATGGCGAAAGTATTATATGCTGTGGATGAAATGTCAAGTTTCATAATTGCTGTTGCGCTTGTCAGACCAGACAAGTTTGAAGGATTGGCATCAAAATCGGTGAAGAAAAAATTGAAGGATAAGGCATTTGCCCGTGCTGTGAATAGAGAAGGAGTGCTTCAAAGTGCAGAAGAACTAGGCGTGGATTTTACTGAACATATAGAAAATGTGATAGAAGCACTTAGAACTCGTGAAAGTGAACTTGAAAAAGAAGGGCTGTCTTTGATATGAGAGTTCTTATTACTGGATTTGAACCTTTTGGTGGAGAAATTGTGAATCCTGCGCTGGAAGCCGTGATGAAAATAGATAATAAGCTCAATCACATAGATGTGATCAAAGCGAAATTACCAGTAGTGTTTCATCAATCCATCAGTATCTTAAGGCAGTTGATAGAGTTGCACAAACCAACTGTAGTCATTTGTGTCGGTCAAGCTGGTGGGCGGACATCCATCACGCTGGAACGAGTTGGAATAAATGTCGATGATGCGCGTATACCTGATAACGAAGGCAACACACCTGTGGATCAAAAGATTAATCCTAATGGTCCAGATGCATATTTTTCTTCGTTACCAATCAAAGCAATTGTTAGTGCTATCAATGAAAGTGGCATTCCAGCAAATATTTCAAATTCAGCAGGTACTTACGTCTGCAATCATGTGCTTTATGGTCTTTGTGACTTAATAGCCTCTAGTTCGTTGGATATTAAGGGTGGTTTCATGCATGTTCCATTTGCTCCAGAGCAAGTGGTGAAAAATCCAGGTCAACCATCCATGTCAGTTGAAAACATCGTAAGTGCAATAGAGACTGCAATTAGGATCAGTTGCACAGTGACTAATGATATAGCTGTTGCCGATGGCTCAACCCACTGATTATTTCTTGAAAGGTTCCATACCTTTATTTGCGAGTGCGTCGGCCAAATGATTCAGTTCGATGAGAGATTTGAACTCTTCCAGGCTCAAGTTTGTCTTATTGTCCGCATTGAATTTATTGTGCCATTTGGATACATCAGCAGTCTTTTTAACATCAAGATGGCCTTTGATTTTGTAAAAAGTCACCTGAGCAAAAGAATTTACCAGTTCAATTAAAGTTTGCCATAAGAGCTTGTTTTCAACAGGCTCTTTTTTTGATGTCTGCCAACCGTTGATCATCCATTTGTGATACCATCCATTTCTGAAACAATTCACAACGTAAGCACTATCCGAATAGATATCAACTTTCAGGTTTTTTGTCTTGAGTTGCTTAAGTGCCTCAATTGCCGCAGTAAGCTCCATTATATTGTTTGTTGTTTGATCGGATCCACCAAAAATTTCTTTTACCTGATCACCAGATTTCAGTACTGCTCCCCATCCGCCGACATTTTCAGCCTGACCATTACCGGAGCAGGCACCGTCGCAGAATATTATAACGTTTTTCATAAGTCACCTCATCGTTATTATACCAATCTCAAGTAAGCATTTCAATCAAAGCCTAAGAGTCAGAATTTTCGCACAAATCACATGAATTTTGGTATGATTAAAGTGCAATACATAAAATTTGTCTTGGAGGGCATGTGGATGTTTAAAAATTATCTCGAAGTACAGGAATTTTGCAAAAAGAATCAAATCAAGTTGATAGATTTCAAGATATTGGACTTGGCTGGTCGTTGGCACCACTTGACTATCACACCTAGAAGATTTACATCGGAAACAATCGAGCATGGGATCGGGTTTGATGGTTCAAGTTATGGATTTTTGACTGTCGAGAAATCCGATATGGTTTTCAAACCGGACCTTACCTCTTATTTCATAGATCCTTTTGCTGAAATCAAGACATTGGTGTTCATGACAAAAGTTTATAAATTGGGCGATGTCCATACCAGATTTGAAAGTGATCCAAGATTTGTTTGTGAGAAAGCAGAAGCCTATATCAAAGAAAAGAAAATTGCAACCAGAGTGATGCTTGGTCCTGAATTTGAGTATTATACATTCGATTCAATGCATTTTAGTATGAAACCTGAATCATACGGTTATAAACTAGATGCCAAACAGGCGCATTGGAATTCGGATACGGAAGACAACAATAATGGTTATATCGTTGGACATCATGGTGGGTATCACGTGGATCTTCCTAAAGATATCAATTTTGATATGCGTAATGAGATGGTTCTAATGCTTGAAAACCTATGCGTGCCAGTAAAATACCACCATCCGGAAGTTGGTGGTCCCGGTCAACAGGAAATTGAACTCGACTTTGACAATACCTTAGTCATGGGAGATCGAACCATGCTGGTCAAATATGTCGTTAAAAACGTTGCAGCATCACATGGCAAGACAGCGACATTCATGCCGAAACCGATATTTGGAGAAGCGGGAAATGGAATGCATGTCCATATACAACTCTTTGACGGTGAGACACCGCTTTTCTATGAAAAAGGTGGATATTCGGATATGAGTAAAATTGGGCTCTATGCCATCGGTGGTATTCTGAAACACTCGGCATCTCTTATGGCGTTCACAAATCCGAGTACAAATGCATTTAAAAGACTTGTACCAGGTTATGAAGCGCCTGTAAGTATATGCTTTGGTACTGCGAACAGAAGCTCGGTCATCAGAATTCCAGGCTATGCTACTGAGCCTTCTGAGAAAAGATTTGAGTTTAGACCATCTGATGCAACTGCAAACCCTTATCTTGCATTTTCAGCACTTGTAATGGCTGCTATTGATGGCATCATTGAAAAAATTGATCCTACTGATGAAGGTTTTGGACCATATGATATCAACGTTTTTGACTTGCCGGAGGACCAGAAGCACAAGATCAAAGGTTTACCTAAAAATCTATATGAAACCATAAGTGCTCTGGAGACGGATTCCGACTATCTGTTAAGAGGTGATGTTTTCACAAGGGAACTTCTTGATAACCAGATCAAATATCTCAGAAAGGAAGCTGCAGCCGAGAGTACCATGCCTTCACCAAGGGAGTTCATGGCATATTATGATTTGTAGATCCCACCTGAACAACTAAAAAAATCCGCATTTGACGTTGTAAAAGCCTAAAGATAATGAGATAATATGTTAACACCAAACTATTGATTATTTAAGGATGATGACTATATGCGAGATATGCAAATATTGGATCTGCTAAAAAAGTTGATAGCGGTTCGGAGTGACAATGGAACCGTTTTTGAGAAGAAATTTGAACAGACCATTCTGTCTATTATAAAGAATATGGATTACTTTGTACAAAATCCCAATCACTTCGGATCGGAATCGATTGAGGATGATTTGATGGGAAGGCGCATTGTTTGGGCATTCAAAGATAATTCCAGTGAAAAGACGGTTGTGCTTTTCGGCCATTATGATACAGTGGGTCTGGAAATGTATGAGAATTACGATTATGATGAGGATGAAGACTGGCTATACGGTAGGGGAAGCTGCGATATGAAAGCGGGGCTTGCAATACAACTTCGACTCATGGAGAAGATAGAGAGCACTGATTGTCCCAATTTGATTTTAATCAGTGTACCTGATGAAGAAGGTATGTCAGTAGGAATGCGTAGCGCCTCTATGCTTCTTAAGAGACTGAAGAAGCAATTCAAACTGTCCTATAAATTGGCGATACTTTCAGAACCTCAACAAAAAGATGATAATCAGGTCTTCAAAGTGCATACCGGTTCGGTCGGAAAAATGTTGCCATTCATTATGACCAAAGGATCACCATCGCATGCTGGAATCCCTTTTTCGGGGTTGAGTTCCGTGGGTCTGATGAATGAGATCATAAAAGCCATTGAATTCAATACTGAAATGGGAGATATTGTAGAGCGTAAGATGTCACCTCCTCCAATTTTTCTTGGTATCAAATCCATGAAAAACAATTACGATGTGACCATGCCTGAATTTACTGCATCATATTTTAATTGGCTTTTTTTGAAAGATGATTTAGATAAAAAGATGAATCAACTCAAAAGTCTTTGTGTATGGTCTGCAGAAGATGCTATCAATCAATACAATTATTCCTATAATGAATTCCTTAGAAAACAAGGATTGCCTAGTTATGAGTGTTGTCATCAGATTGATGTCGAAGTCCTGTTTTATGATGAACTTATGGAAGTCGCATCGCAACATGTGGACACGAAAGCTTTGATAGAGAGAATCACATCTGATCATACTGATTTGTCCACACAGGATTTGTCACTTTTGATCACAAAAGGATTGCTTGAAGCCATAAAAAGTCCGGAACCCATGATTGTCATTGGACTCCTGGCACCTTATTATCCAGTGGTGGACAGCGGCGATCACTATGAATCCGTAATCAAAGGAATTCTTGAAAAAAGTGTTGATGACCTTCAGTTGGAACTCCAGAAAGAATCATACTTCATGGGCATATCGGATATGAGTTTCATTAAGAACACAAAAAATAAAAATCAAAGAATAAGGAATCTGATGCCTGTTGATTTTACGATTCATTTTGATGTGATTGATGAACTGGGGATAGAAGTGATCAATATAGGACCTTGGGGAAAGGATCTTCACAAAATCACAGAACGCGTTTATATTCCTGATGTCGTGGAGACTGTTCCTGAAATTATTAGAGATTTGATTAGAAACTTATGATTAAATTAATAGGGGAAATTTCAAAACTAGATGGTTCAAAGTTTTGAAATTTCCCCTTTTATTGTGTATAACTTTTCTTATCCCCACTGTAAAGGGTTTAAATTAACATGATTTCAACAAGTAAAACAGGTAATTGTGGATAAAACTGTGGATAGTGTGGGCAAACATCCGTTTGGTTATTGGGTTTTAGCTGTTACAATTGCTTCGAATGCGTCCACATCACTTTTTATTTGCTCAAGTGAAGCCTTCCAAAATGATTTTTGAGTCGGATCGATACCAACGAGTTTACATACATCGTATATGCTCATTTTACCGGTTGCTTTGAGTAGTGCATCATATTCCGGTATGAATGACTCGCCTTTTTCAAGGTAAATGGCATAAAGTCCACGAGCAAATAATAGCCCGAAAGCATAAGGGAAGTTATAGAAATTTCTGGATGCATAATAGTAATGAGTTTTATTGAGCCACATATATGGATGCAGATATTCAGGGTCAAGGCAATCGCCGTAAGCTTTTTTTTGTGAGTCCAGCATCAGGTTGTTCAGTTCGTTGACTGAAAGCGGGTGATCTTTTCTGGTTTCAAAAACCTGAGATTCAAAATAGAATCTTGAAAGAATATCTACGACAACACCTGTAGCTCCTTGTAGGCTGTTTTCAAGTATGGAAAGAGCCAAATCTTCGTTTGCATCTTTTAAGACCGCATTCCTAACGATTGTTTCGCAGAATATTGAAGCGGTTTCGGCGAGTGGCATCGGGTAGGTAGTGTTAAGAATGCTTTCGCTCATGATTCTGTCGCCGTGGAAACCATGTCCCAGCTCGTGGGCAAGCGTCAGCACATTTTTGAGTTTTCCGGTGAAATTCGTGAGGATTCGGCTTTCTTTTATGCTAGGAATGTTGGAACAGAATGCTCCACCGACTTTACCCTCGCGAGGCTCAAAATCAATCCAGTCATTATCAAAGCTTTTGCGTGCAAAACTTGAGAGTTCTTCACTAAAATCTCCAAAATATTTGATGATAAATGCCTTAGCTTCATCAATAGTGAATTCTTGGTCCAAATCCGAGACAGGGGCAAATAAATCGTAAAAAGGCATTGGACCTTGGTGACCGATGAGTTTAGCCTTTAGGAGCACGTAGCGCCTGAACACGGGTAGATAATCTTCCATGGTTCCAATCATTGCACTTAGTATTTCGCGATTCATCCTTGAATTCCACAAAGTTTCGTCAAGTGGTGAATCAAATCCTCTGAGTTTGCTTACTGTGAGCACCTCTCCCTTGATTCCATTCAGAGCCGCCGCAGAAATCTCAGCATGTTTATTATAGGCAATCAGTTCTGATTCATAACCAAGACGTCTCATTTGTGGATCTTTTGAAAACGCAAGATTTCGAATTTTCATAATTGGCCAGTTTTCAATTTTGTTATCGATTACTACAGTACCAGTCAATTGAGAGGATACTTTGCTTTGTAGAGTTTCCCAAGCGCTGGATCCAGTCAACTTGAGTTTTGAAATCAAGACTTCCTCATTCAATGAAAGCATATGCTTAGTGGATGCAAGTGCTTCTTCAAGAAAGAATCTATGGGTGGCAATAAGCTCTGAACGACTACATAATTCATCCAAATCCACTTCTTTGAGAAGTGTTTTGAAAACAACCATCGGCTCAGTCAATTCGCTCTGCTTGCTCTGAATTTTACTGACTAAAGAGGTTGCTTTTTCTGATCTGGAGTCCACGGTAAAACTTAAATGTCCAAAGGCTTGCAAACGTCTAAGTCTCGTGGTGTCCTCTATCAAATAATTCAAAAATATTTCTATTAGTTTGGTTCTATCAATGGATTTGTCACTTATGTCCTCAATCCATTTCAAGTATTTTTCATTTAACCGATCTATGGCACTCAAATCAGTTTGAAGTTCCGGAGAGTCAAATCCTTTATATAGTGCATCGAGGTTCCATGTGTTTTTCATAACGCCTCCTCTGATGTGAGTTTTATAAACAAATCAATATCTTTTTTTATGATGCTTAAAGAAGCGTCCCAGAAATCTACTGATTCAACATCAATTGACATTGTTTTGCAGACATCAACAATGGATAATCTGCCCGATACGGCTAAAAGATTATCATAGTTTGCTTTGAAGTACTCAGGGTTTTCGAGGTATTTTGCGTATAATCCTTTAGCAAACAAAAGTCCGAAAGCATAAGGGAAATTGTAGAAATTTCGCTCGGCCGAATAATAATGAGGCTTAATCAACCACATGTAAGGATGGAGGATATCCGAATCAATACCTTCGCCATAAGCTCTTTTTTGTGCTTCCATCATCAACTCGTTCAGTTCTGCAACCGAGAGTGGATGATCAGATCTGTTTTCAAACAAATTGGTCTCAAAAGTATATCTCGAAAAAATATCGCAAATGACTTGTGTGGCATCTTGCAAGCTGCTCTCAAGGATAGTGATCGATTCATCAACAGAAGCAATCTTAAGAGCTGCATTGTTGACAATTGTCTCACAGAATGTCGATGCTGTTTCTGCAAGTGGCATTGGATAATGAGTGTTCAATATATGCTCGTCATTCGTACAGATGGCATGATAGCCATGGCCGAGTTCATGGGCCATTGTAGTCACATCGCTTAAGTTTCCTGTATAGTTGAGCATAACCCTGAACTGTCCAAGCGGGTGAAGTGAGGCACAAAATGCGCCACTGACTTTACCTTGTCTAGGCTCAACATCGATCCAGTGATTATCTAGAGCCATCTGTGCGACATCAGCGAGTTTGTCTGAGAAACTTCTGAAATTGTCTACAACAAATCGACTGCCCTCTTCAAATGAATATTGTTTGGAAAAAGAACCCACTGGTGCGAACAAATCATAAAAAGGTAAACTGCCTTTGTGTCCGAGTACTTCTGATTTCTTTTTCAGGTATTTTTGAAATTCGGGAAGTGAATTCTCAATTGCCTCCATCATGGCGTCGAGTGTACCTTTGGTCATCCTGGACTCGGTGAGAGTCATATGAAGGGGCGAGTCGTAACCTCTCATTTTACTGGTGGTTATTACCTCGCCTTTGATGCTGTTTAGCGCCATTGCCACGGCTTCGGATATGTTTTTATATGCAGACAGTTCTGTCTCATAGGCCATTTTGCGTACTTCTGGTGAAGAATCATAGGCATAATTCCTTATAGTGGTTATAGGGAGTTCTTTTGTTTCACCATCTATTGTGATTGGAGCGGTCAACTTTGAAACCAGTTTGCTCTGAAGAGTATTCCACGATTTTGAACCGGTGATGCTGAGTTCAGACAGAAGCAATTCTTCAGGCTCTGAAAGCATATATCTTGATTTGTTTTTTTGTTCTCTGATTATAAAAGTGAGAGACTTTAGATACTCAGATTTTGAAATCAGAGCATCGATGTTTTGAATGGAGTTAAGATAAACAGTCAACCTGGTTTCTGAAGCAGTTGTTTTAGAAAGGAGTTGTTGAAGTTTGCTTCTCCATTGCAATGCTTTTTCATGGCTTGTATCTACTGAAAATGTTAGACTGGAGTAACTGATCAGTTTGACTCCCGTTTGTTGGATTTTTTCTAAGGTTTTAAAATATTCTTCGAGAGAGTTATCTGATTGAATGGTCTCTGAAATTGAATCCAATGATTTAATCAGGTGTTCCAGTAGTTCATAATCGGCTCTATACTCCGCTGAGTCGAAGCTTTTATACAGTTCGTCCAAGGACCAGGTTTTGATCATTATTGCCTCCTAATTTCTTTAGATTATCGAAATGATTTTCAAGATTATTATAACATGAATATTCAAAATATTCATAAAAAAAATCCTGCACGGCTTCCGTTCCAGGATTTTTAAAACATCAATGCTTTTTTGTTCTTGTCTTTATACTGGTACATCCTGACATCTGCAATCCGTACTAAAACATCATAAACCATTGAATCATCAGGTGAAATTGCTGTACCATAACTAAAACTCATAGGAATTTTAATTCGTTGATGTTCAAGTTTTGCTGATTCAATCTTATCGATCAAACCCGTCATTTTCTCCTCAGCTTTTTGTGCATCGGTATTTCTAAAAAGAAGTGCGAATTCATCGCCTCCAATTCTGGCGAAAACATCGGACTCGCGTATGGACTCCTTGACAATTTTGGTGAACTCCATAAGGACCAAATCACCTACAGAATGTCCAAAGCGGTCATTGATGATTTTAAGATCGTTGAGGTCGCACATGACCAAAGCATAGGATTCCATATTTTCCAGTGCATAAGATCTATAGGCATTGAAAATTTTCTCGAAATAATTACGGTTGTAAATACCTGTCAAACTGTCGTATCGAGACATATTGAGGGTTTCGTCGACGAGTTTTTTATTTTTTAGAGCAATGGCGATTTGTGTGGAAAAGAAATGAATAAGCTGCCGGTCCACTTCATCAAATGCTCCGGAGACTTCACTATCAATATTGAGTATACCAACGATTTTACCTTCGATGATAATTGGTGCAGACAGTGATTCTTTTGGATCTAGACCACCGGCTGCTCCAAGAGTCAGATTGGTTGAAGGATCAAGTGATTTAGAATCGTAAGCGGCGATATCCTTTATTATGATTGGCTGATCATACTGACCGCCGGCATTCATATATAAAAAGGTTTCTTCAAGTGTAAAACTGATTTTTTGAAGTTGATCCAGTGGATATCCTACGCAGGTTTTGAATTCATATCTTCCGGAAAGAGGATTGTGAATCAGAAAACTGCCTCTACTTGCTTTTTCGACCACATCGATGGCAGATTTCAGAATGAAATTGTAGTAATCTTCATTTTGATCCATATCCATGAACAAGTGACTGACTTTCAAAACCGTATCAAGCGTATGATTCTTAAAATCACTTATTCTTTTATATTTCCTAAGCTTATCAGCTTTCACGAAGGCAAAATAAGCGCTGATCCAAAGAATCACTGCTAGAAAAATATACCCCATCAGCGAGTTTATGATGAAGATCTGGTTGAAGAGTATTGTACTTAGAATCGCAAATAAACTTGGAATCAAAAGGGTCAGATAAAACTTGTGATTTGACATGAGATTTCCTTTCAGGTTACAAAGTTATAATATATTGTGTGTTTTTTAAGGGTTTCTTAATAATTATGGTGTATAACTAAATTAACACATGAATAAATGATTGAATAGATATTGTATATTTAATTATACAATATTAAAGATACCAAAGAAAGTGTCCGGAATGGATTCTTTTGAATTATGTAAGGAGGCATTTTATGACCCTGGATATTGCAACTATCACTTGGGCAGTACTTATTGTAGTTTTCACGATTATCGAAGCTTTGACACTGGGACTCACTTCCATCTGGTTTGCAGTGGGCTCGCTGGCAGCACTTATTACTGCATCATTGGGTTTTGGGTTACCAGTACAAATTATAGTATTTGTGATCGTGGCCGTCATTTTATTGGTATATACTAGACCAATAGCAAAAAAAGTGCTCAAAGTAGGTCATAATAAGACCAATATCGATGCATTGATTGGTCAGTATGGCTATGTGGTTAAAAGTATAGAGTCAAAATCCGTAGGACAAGTAAAACTTGGTGGGCAGATATGGACAGCCAAAGGCCCAGGACAAGAAACTTTCGAAGTGGATGAAAAAGTTGAAGTACTGGCAATTGAAGGTGTAAAGTTGATCGTCAGGAAAGTGGATAAATAAATATAATATAAATAGGAGGTTTTTATGGAATTCATTATTGGAGCAGTGCTCGCCATTTTAGCGTTGTTGTTGGTTGTGCTCAACATCAAAATCGTACCACAATCCAATGCGTACGTCGTTGAACGTCTTGGAGCATATCACACCACTTGGGAAACCGGATTACATCTCAAGATTCCGCTGTTCGATAGAATAGCCAAAAAAGTTACCTTGAAAGAATTGGTTGTCGATTTTCCACCTCAACCCGTAATCACCAAAGATAACGTTACTATGAAAATCGACACGGTAGTGTACTATCAAATCACAGACGCAAAACTCTATACTTATGGAGTCGCTCAACCGATTGTTGCCATCGAGAATCTCACAGCGACAACTCTCAGAAATATCATCGGTCAGCTGGAACTGGATGAGACGTTGACCTCCAGAGATTTGATCAACACCCAAATGAGAAGTATATTAGATGAAGCAACAGATCCATGGGGCATCAAAGTCAATCGTGTTGAAGTCAAAAACATACTTCCTCCGAAAGACATTCAAGAAGCAATGGAAAAACAAATGCGTGCTGAACGTGAGAGAAGAGAATCCATACTTAGAGCTGAAGGTGAAAAAAGAGCAGCCATCTTAACGGCTGAAGGTCGTAAAGAAGCGGTGATCCTGGATGCTGAAGCGGATAAACGTTCTGCAATCTTAAGAGCCGAAGCGAAGAAAGAAGCACAAATCAGAGAGGCTGAAGGTGAAGCTGAAGCTATCCTTAAAGTTCAACAAGCGACAGCACATGGTCTTGAAATGATCAAGAAAGCTGACGCAAATCAAGCGGTCTTGACAATCAAAAGTTTTGAAGCACTCGTAAAAGTTGCAAATGGCAACGCGACCAAGATGATTATTCCATCAGATCTTGGAAGTGTAGCAAATTTGGTGGCTAGTATTTCTGAAGTTTCTGGATTCAGCAAAGAAAAAACTGAATAATTAAGATTTGAATGAGCCGAGGATTGATTCCTCGGCTTTTTATTTTAATATAATCAATACTCTGATTAATATATTTAACTTAAAAGTTAGAAAATGGTTAGAATTATGTGTTTTAGATTGACATTGTTTATAGGGAAGCGTATTTTATAATTATAAACAATGTGAAAGGAGTTGCGGATGAGAAAAGAAGTCATCGGAAAGTGTCCTGTTTGTGATTCGAAATTGAAAGTCGTCAAATTGAACTGCGATCGATGTAATACGACCATTGAAGGCCATTTTGAATTAGATAAGTTCACTTATCTCAGTAAGGAACAAAAGCATTTTATTGAAATATTCATCAAGAACAGGGGCAATATAAAAGAGATTGAAAGAGATCTTGGAATATCGTATCCAACAGTCAGGAGAAGCCTGGACCAAGTAATTGAAGCGCTCGGATACAGCGTGAAGGTTGAGAATGAAGATCCAAAAGTGGACAAGAAGGAAATCCTTGAAAAACTCAGTAAAGGTGAAATGAGCTCAGAAGAAGCCCTTAAGCTTCTTCGTGGTGAAGAATAGGAGGGCCAGATGAAAGAAGAACAAATGAAGATCTTGAAAATGATTGAGGATGGTGTAATTACTGCGGCGGATGGAATGAAATTGCTTGAAGCAATCAGTGATGAGCCAGAAGTTAATGAAAGTGCTAAAAATGAATCTGTGGAATGGGTACGAATAAAGGTTTCAGATCCCAAAAGAGTCAACAAAGATGTCAATATAAAGTTGCCAATGAGTCTGATCAAGATTGGAATGAAAATCGGTGAGAAATTCTCTGGGAATTTTGGAACAAATTTGGATCCAGGTGATTTTCAAAAGATTTTGGAAGCGATTAAAGAGGGTGGTGCAGGTGAGGTCATCAATATTGAAACAGATGATGGACAAATAGTAGAAATTTCACTTGTGTAGGAGGTGTCTAATGAGCAGCAAACTTGAGATATTAAAAATGATAGAAGCCGGCAAAATTTCAGTGGAGCAAGGTCTTGAACTGATTGAAGCCCTTGAACAGACCGAAAGGATCGAAGGCGATATCAGAGATGAGTCAGAAGTATATGAAAAGGAATCCGACCGCGTAGAGCAATCTGTGATGATGAGTTTTGATGTTGCCCTGACCACATGTAAAATCAACATTGAAAGATCAAATGTTGATGATGTCACCATTGAACTGTTTGACGACAAGACAAGAGAACTGGTTGCAAAACCAGAGTGGCTGCACTTTTATGAGGAAGCACATTATATATCCATCAAAGAGACGAGGGTAACGAATCTTACAGATATATTTGATTTTTTCAAGAGTGGTACAGGCGGTCTCAGTCCAATTTTCATCAATGTCAAAGTCCCACTTGAGTACGATGTGGATAGGGGGAAATTTTCAACTGTCTCCGGTAATATTTCCTTGATAGGTCTAAGAGCAATTGATCTTGAGGCGAAAAGCGTCAGTGGTAAAATTGTGGCGACTGACCTCAAGGCAAAAGTCATTCAACTGAAGTCCACATCTGGAAATGTCATTGCAGATCATATAAAGGCTGCGCGTATTTATCTGAATTCCACATCTGGGAAAGTAAAGACTTCTGGCATTTACAATAAAGCGGAATGTAAGACCATTTCTGGCAATATAGAATTAGATGGCAGTGAAACTTTGGATGAGATCACACTCAATAGTGTATCTGGAAAAATTTCTGTTTATGTTCCTGAACCTGAGCTTTACAATCTTTTCTTTGATTCGGTTTCGGGATCAATTGATACGAGTGGATTTGCTGTAGTGGATAAAAACATCGCAGGGAAGAAACATATTTCGATTGATAACCGTTCAGATCACAAAACCATAAAAATAGGCACCATATCGGGAAAAATACTACTGGATAAGAAGTAATCAAAAGGCGGAACCATATGAAAGACTTGCTAAACAAAAGAAAAAAGGCGTTTGCAGTGTATGTTGCCGCCTGTTTGATTCCAGTGATCACTCAAATGATGAACAACTATGTTTTTGCCAGATTGCTTGGAAGTGTCGAATCGCAAAACATGAGAGAATTTTATATAGCCATTTACATTGCAGCAAGTTTTGTGATTCTTTCCACATTGCTTTATATCCTGTCACGATTTCTTAGAATCCGTTTCATGAGGGACACGATACTTGATATAAGGCTTCAGGCATTTGACAAAATACTGAGATACAATTTGGAAAGATTCGGAAAGAAATCCAAAGATGTGTATGTCTCCAATTTGATCAATGATATCAATCTGTTTGAGCAGAACTTCTTTTTCAAACTCATCAACATCATTTTCAGAGGAGGCGTATATGTTGTTTCCCTCGTTGTGCTTCTGATTCTTGATCCAAGATTCGCACTGGCTATATTTGCTGTATCTGTAGTTATTTTCTTGATTTCCAAGCGTTTTGAAAAGAAAACCATAGATCTTCAAGAGGATGTTTCCGGACGAAATGAAGCGTTTACTGTCAATGTTGCAAATACATTCAATGGACTCGAGATATTGAAGCTCAATAATATTGAAGAAACCTTTCTTGATAAGACACTGAAAATGATTGATCGAGTAGAAAGTAAAAAAATGCATTACGGCATTTTCGCAGAAGGACAAAGGAGTATTACTAGACTGCTTGGAACAGGTATTTTTGTAGTCATATTGATTTATATGCTGGAACAATTGAACCAGGGACTATCCATCACAAGAATGACGTTCATGATCCAACTTGCAAATGGATGTGTTTGGCCTCTTGAGCAGGTCATGCCTATGATTAATGAACTAAAAGCCTCAGTTAAAATCTATGATAAGATTGCCGGTAACGATGTCGGTGAAAGTACTGCGGTTGAAGGTCAATTGCCCTTCGTATTCAATGAGTGTATTGAAATCAAGAATCTTTCTTTTCATTTTGAGGATAGAAAGGTGTTGAGTGATATCAATCTGAAGATTGAAAAGGGCAAAAAGTATCTCCTAAAAGGTTCAAGCGGATCGGGAAAATCGACACTCATCAAGCTTTTGTCCAAAGTATACGACGATTATGAGGGAACAATTGAAATTGACGGTGTGAATTTAAAGGATATCAAAATTTCTGAGTTCAATGATAAAGTCTCATTTATTTTTCAAGATGTCTTTTTATTTGAAGACACTTTATACAACAACATTGCACTATTCAAGCCAGATTATGAAGAGCGTGTCAAAGAAGCTGTAAAAAAATCCGGTCTGAGTGATTTGGCGGAACGGAACCTGAATTTCATAAATATGGATTTGAGTGAAAATGGAAAAAATTTATCCGGTGGCCAGCGACAAAGGATTTCAATTGCTAGAGCCATAGCAAAAGATGTGGATGTGCTATTTGCGGACGAAGCCACTTCCAGTCTTGATGCTGAACTGGGGAGAAAAATTGAGGAGACGCTGCTGACAATGGAGTGTACATTGATTGCAGTCTCCCATAGAACCTATGAGGAAGTATCTGAAATGTATGACTTTGTGCTTGAACTGAAAAATGGGCATTTGACGACTTATTCGGGATTTGAGTATTTTGAGGAGGTCGTGGCCTGATGAAAAAAGCATATTGGAAGGTACTGCCTTATCTTGCGGGCACAATTATTGTTGCAATTTTTGCTCTTTCTGTCGAAGGATTACTTTCAATCAAGATGATGAAAACTATAGATGCGGCGCTTGGTGGGAACCGAGAATTACTTTTGGATGAAGTGAAGTATCTTTTGATGATTACTCTTTTGGTATTACCATTTCAGCTTTTGTTGGTGTTTTCTAAAGCCATGTACAAAAGGAAAGCCATCACCAATTTGAAGTGGTACTATATCAACGAGGTGTTTTATCAAGACATCAGTTCATTTCATTCAGAAAACGCCGCCAATCACATCTCAGCCATGACCAATGATGTCAATACAATTGAAAACAACTATGTTGAAGGTGTTTATGAAGTCGCATATGGAGTGGCATCTTTCCTTGTTGGGATTGCGGTCATCGCATATGTCAACCCTGTTATACTCGTCGTCGGTGCGGGATTTGGCGTTTTGAGTGCAGTACTATCGAGTTTGCTTGGAAAACCTGTACAGAAGCATCATTCACAGCGGAGTATCCTGTTTGGCAATTATACTGTCTACATCAAAGAATTTTTAGGAGCATTTCAGATTATCAAGGCCAACAATCTGTCTTCTAAAGTAAAATCCGATTTTGAAGTGAAAAGTAAAGCCATTCAAGATAAAGGCTATGTGATCGATAAGATTTTCACTTTCATTAGCGCGCTACAAAATCTAATGATGACTTTATTGATGTTCGGTATTGTGGGCTTCTCGGTTTATATGGCCTTAAAAGGCGAAATCACGTTTGGTGGAGTGATATTGGTAGTGAACAATATGGAAAAAACCATGTTCCCACTTTCACAAATTGGCGAGTGGATGCCCAAGATCATTTCGACCAAAGGGTTGTTTGAGAAACTTGATCAAGGATTGAAACGTGAGGAGCACAATGATGAGATTCTGGAAGTTGATGCTTTCAGAGAGTCATTCAGATTTGAATCTGTCGCTTTTGGATATGATGAAAAAAGCATATTCGAAGATGTTGATCTCGAATTCAAAAAAGGCGGCAAGTATCTTTTGGTTGGACCAAGTGGTGGGGGGAAATCCACCTTGCTTAGATTGTTCAGGAAATATGTGAAACCTAACGGTGGCAGGATGTTACTCGATGGAAATGACATTGCACACATCAAGAAAGCTTCTTTTTACAAATTGATCTCCAATGTTGAGCAACAAGTGTTCTTGTTTGAAGATACTCTTAAAAACAATATCGCCCTCCACAAAGAATGTACTGATGAAGCGCTTGAAAGAGCTATTCATCGAGCTGGTTTGGATGACTTTGTCCTTAATCACCCAGATGGTGTGAACAGAATGATTCTGGACAACGGCAAAAACATTTCTGGAGGAGAGAGAAGTAGAATTGCTATAGCGAGAGGTTTGCTGCAGGAAGCACAAATCATTCTTCTGGATGAGGCTTTCGCCAGTTTGGATGAAACTGTTGCAAAAGAAATTGAGATGACGTTACTAAGCCTTAAAGATATTACTGTAATCAATGTAAGTCACGTTATTTTTGATGAAACCAAGAAAAAATATGATCAGATTTACAGGGTAGGGCATAGAAAAGTCCATGAAGTTTTAGCGTGATGACAAAAAAATTCCAGTTCACAGAATTGGAATTTTTTTGTGTCATGATTAACAAACATTTATGGTATAATAGTACTGCTCAATTGAAAATGATGAATAGGAAAGACAAATAGAAGGAGAGAAAAATGAAGATTTTTAAAGGGATCATGTTGCTTTTGGTTATGATGCTCATTGTGGTGGGGTGTCAAAAGGTTGAGAATCCACCTGAAGAAGTCACTCCTGATGATGACGAAGTACCTTTTGTCAGATCGGCATCAAAAGTTGTCGAGGATGAAAAGACAAAAAGCACGATTACATCTCAGGAAAGCTATCAGATTGGTACCTATATCACAATTAGTATATATGATGATGAAGAAGTTCCATCTGATGTGTTTGATGAGATATTTTATACTATCTATGATTTTGAGAAGATGATGTCCAAAAATATAGAACAGACAAATGTCGATCAAATCAATGACAACGCCGGAGTTGCTCCTGTTGAGGTACCGGAAGCACTATATGATTTGATAGTTCTTTCCTTGCGTTATGGGGATATGTCGAATGGACTATTTGACGTCTCAATCGGACCAGTGGTCAACCTTTGGGGGATAGGATCTGATGACGCAGCAATTCCTTCTGATGAGGATCTGAAGGCGGCTATGGAAAAAGTGGATTATAGAAAGATAGAACTTGATCCTGACAAAAAAACAGTTTATTTGCCTGAAGAAGGCATGGTGATGGACTTGGGTGCTGTTGCCAAAGGCTATATTGCAGATGAGATCAAGAAGGTCATACAAAACAATGGTTTTGAAAGTGCCATTATCAATTTAGGTGGTAATGTATTGACTGTGGGTCTAAAACCAAATAGCGATCATTGGTCTGTAGGTGTTAGGGATCCCCAGTCTGAAATGGGTGGACTCGTGGGCATCTTGAACCTTGAAGACAATGCAATCGTCTCATCAGGTGTTTATGAGAGATTCTTTATTGAAGATAACGTGAGATATCACCATTTGATCAATCCAATGACAGGTTACCCGGAGCAAAGCAATTTACTGTCCATATCAATCGTCACAGCTGCATCTGTGGATGGAGACGCACTTTCAACATCAGCATTTTTGATGAGTTTTGAGAAGGGATTTGATTTTATTGAATCCATTGAAGGCGTAGATGCTCTATTTATACTCGATGATGGTTCAATCTATATGACTTCTGGAATAGAATCCAGATTTATGCTCACAAATAACAAATACGAAATCAAAACCAAATAATAAGACAATAAAAAGGAGCCTTCTCAACTGAGAAGGCTCCTAAATATTTTGTTTGATTGTTGTTTGCAGTCTCTATCTAATAATTGATTATCTTAATTCAAGTGCCTCTTTAGCAAGTTCTGTAAATCCATCAACGCCGATTGATACGCCAGCTACTGCATCAGCAACGATTGCATCTACTTCTTGAGTGTTGAGTAAGAAGTTTTCAACTTCCATGGCTTGTTCATGCCACTCTGAAGAAGCTTTACCGTATGCTACCATGCCGTAATCTCCATCGATAGAAGCTGTTTTCTTATCTTTGTCGCCGTCATTACTGATACCATTCCAGTTAGCTGCAACGATATTACCGTTGATCACAGTGAATGATACTGTATCTTTCCAACCTGAATCGCTGAAGTCAGCTTGCTCAGCATAAAAATAGCCATCTTTGTACATACCAGTTCCAACTGGACCAGTAGAGAGTGCTTTTTCAACTAATGCTTCAAAGTCATTAACATGAACAGATACGCCTGCGATAGTGTCTGTGTGACCTTCTTCGTCAGTGTAATTGATGCCAGCCAATGTTTGGTTTTCAATCAAGTAAGCTTCAACCAAAGCAGCTTGTTCATGCCATTCAGCTTGAGCGTTTGCTTTAGCGACCATACCATAGTCGCCATCGATTGATGATGTTTTCTTGTCTTTACCAGCTGAAATATGTGCTGCATTCCAGTCTACAGATGCAATTTTGCCACCAGCAACTTCAAGTGTTAAAACACCTTTCCATCCTGAACCTTCTGCGAATACGTCTTCAGTTGCGAAGTAAATGCCATCAGCATACTCTCCGTCAACAGCAGGCTCTTCTGTAGCAGGCTCTTCTGTAACTGGTGTTTCTTCAACAGGTGTTTCAACTACTGGTTCTTCTTCTTTTGCACATCCGATAAATAAGCTTCCCGTCAATACCAAAACGAGCATTAAGCTTAATAATTTCCTCATAAGCCACCTCCTAAGTGTTTTGCAAACAACCTACACCATATTATAACCAAAACCATTGATAAATTCAACAGAATTCCATAATGTTGACATTAAATTAACATAAAAAATAAAAACGCTAATTAGCGTTTTTATCAAATTCTATTCCTCTATGATTACAGCGGTACCATATGCCATGATTTCAGCTGCTCCTTGCATGACCGACGATGTTGTGTATCTCATGTTGATAATTGCATTGGCTCCTAGACTTTCTGCTTCATCCACCATAAGTTTGGTTGCGATTTGTCTGGCCTCTTGTAACATTTCACTGTATTCTTTCATTTCGCCACCGACTAGATGCCGAAAAGCTGAAGAGATATCTTTGCCAATGTGTTTCGCTCTAATCGTACTACCTCTTACAAGGCCGATCGTCTTCAAAATCTTAACACCAGGGATATCGGGTGTAGTGACAAGCAACATAATGAACCTCCCAATCTGACTCAATATTTTTTATAGTCATCCCCTTCGTTCTTTGAATCCTTATAGCGATCAACAATCAGGGATATAATTAATATTATACCCGTAATCAATAATAGTACAGCAAAAATGTTTATAAGCACAGTCAATAGACCCGAAGCAGGCAAAAATATGGTCAAAAAGCTCATTAGAAACAGGGTAGCCAACAAACCTACAAAAACAATACTCGATAATTTAATCATATATAATCAATCCCTTCACATTTTAAGAAACAATATGTATAAAGAATGTGGCTATTCTCATTTTAACAATTTACGCGATAAAAACTCTTAAGAAATTATTAAATAATAATTAAATATCAAAATAAAATTTAAAGAGTTAAGTATTGACAACCGTTGTAAATGATTGTATAATAATTGACTTTTTATGGAATTGATGTTACAATTGTAATAGCGATTGAGAGGATGGTGGTGTATTTGGCGACGCGACAGACATTAGACACTATTAAAAGCAATGTGATGGAATGTTTAGGCAAAAAGGTCATCCTTAGAACCAATAAGGGTAAAAGAAAAGTCAAAGTTCGTGAAGGCACTATTGAAAATGTTTTTCCGTGTATATTCACAGTGAGAATAGATCAGGGAACCGACGCAGAGAGAACGATGTCTTTTAGTTATTCGGATATTTTAACGGAAGCGGTCGAAGTGACAGTGATTGGTACCGCAGACGCAATACAAGTTTCTTAAAATAAGGTTAAGCCTTATTTTTTTTTGCTCAAAAAGATGTTTATGAAATTATATTCATTTTAATTCAAACAATTCTGATTATTCAGTAATTTAATACGTACAATGTTGTGTGTTGTCAATTGGCGCGGGAATCAATAACCATATAATACCATATTATTCAATGGATGAATATGCACTGAATTAATTGAAAACGCTGAGAATTACCAAAGCGTTGTATTATCTCGACTTGATTATAAAATAGCAAAAGTGGTATAGTTTATTTGATGTGAATGGACATGTATAGTTTGCCAATTTATACCAACTCCAAAGAAGAAAGAGGTGTTATAATGAATGCCAAAGGGTTGCATGTCTA
>JAIOSU010000002.1 GCA_021107455.1 Clostridiales bacterium
ATTTGAATCACCTGGTTTTACCTGTAGTTCAAACGTGCCATCTTCATCTTTATCTAACATAAAACAATTTTTTTGGTTTATCTCATTGTGTAAAACATTATAAAATATCGGGTTATGTGTTGTAATTACAAACCTTAATCCAGATGCTGAATCACTTTTCTTAATGAGTTGAGCTAAATCCACAGCTAACTGAATTAAATGGTTATCATCTAAGGAGGTAACCGGATCATCAATGAACACATATTTTAGCTGATTAAATCTGTCCGTCTCTCGCTCAATTGGATCAAGTACATTCAATACATTAATAACTTGATCGAGTAAGCTATAAAAAATACTCCAAACGAAGCTACTTTCTTCACCTTTTGAAATCTTGATATTATTAAAAGAGGAGTCATCGCCTTGTTCTAAAGAAAACGTGACTTCACTAAAATCAGGACTAAATCTAGGTGTTAATGCTCGATTAGTATAATTTTGAAAATGACCTATAACATTTCGATCTTGACCTTGTTCTGTGAGCACCCATTCTGTAAAGGAATTTGAATGTATTTTTAGCTTTAACTCAATATCGTTATTTAAGTCATTATCCCAATAAAACAAATCTTCAGTAAAGGCATTGTAATAAATTATTTTTTTACTTGCCAATCCTTCATCAATGAACTCATCGTCAATCTTAGGATCTACTAATAACTTAAATTCTCTTGAAAGCCTAGTTTTACCATTTCCGTTAAAGGCATAGATTAATTGCACTTTTTTATCATTATTCTCTAATTGCCTAGCAATTTCAGTTAAAGATACCCCCATATTACTCCTCTACCTCCTCTTTAGGAAAACTAAGAAGCATGTTTCGGTAATACTCATATTGTTTTTGGCGCAATTCAATTTCTCGAGGTAAGCCTTCAGTAATTGAAGATGTCAATGCATGAAATTTGTCTAAAATAGATACAATGCGCACTTGTTCAGAAATAGATGGTAGAGGGACTTCAAATTTCGCCAACTTATCTCCATGTACTCTAATAACTTTTGTTCCTGTTCTATTTTTCTTTTTATAGTCAAAAAACATCGGGGTTTGCAGATAATAAGCCAAATACTTTGGGTTTTGATTATGCTTAAAAACATAAGTCTCTCCACTTACACATACCTCATCCTCACCTAGCCAAACTAGTGGCTTACAAACATCTTCTATATTTTCGCTTGTAGTTGCAATAATCAAATCACCTTTCTGAGCTTTTCTAAGCTTAGTTGCCAATGCTGGCGAAACAAAAGATTTTGTTTGATATGCAAAATTTCCATAGTAAGTATATATTTGTCCGTAATGGATACAGCCTACACCACTTTCTACAAAATCATTTTTCTGCAATCCGTTACCTCGCACAAACTCACCTATTTCCCCCAACGTCTTCCACTCAACTTCACCCTCTTCAAAAGTCAACAACTTATCACGATAATAGGTATATTGCTTTTTACGAGCTGTAAGCTCTGCTGTAAGCTCTGCTGTAAGCTCTGCTGTATGCTCTGTGAAGGTGTCTAAGATTCGGACTATTTCCGCTTGAATTTCAAGAGATTTCTCTAGGTTTTCTGGGCAGGGAATTGGGATTGATTTATAAGAATAATTGCTAATCCATTGACGTTTATGATCTCCGTCATTCAAATCATTAGGCAAAGTATTTATCCAATGATAAATATACCTCAATGTAATTTCTGATTTATTTTTTGATGTAATCATCTTCATAGCTGATGATTTAGCTTTAAAATCAAAATCAACCCATTTATTAGCCGTTGTAAAGTCATCAAAAATAATAACAGGATTCTCTGATGCATTATAAATACCTTCTATTTCATCTGTATATCCAAGTATGAAAGTTTTACCTGCTGTTAAAACTGGTGTATTAAAATCAGCACTATAATTTTTTGAATTTACCAAATATTTTGTTGGTTGTTCATAATCTGCTACTTCTCCTAATGGTAACCACTGAACTTCAACCCCATCAAGCAATTTATCCATAAAATTCTGCTTTATCATGATTCAATCACCTCAATAATCTCATCAATTTCGGCACGAAGTTTATCTATCTTTGCTACAGTCGTTTTTATCTCAGCATTCAGATCATTTATATCAACAACTTCTTTTGTGTCTTTGGCTTCTACGTAAGAACTTACAGATAGAGTATAATCATTTTGAACGACTTCATCATAATCAACAGATATTGAGATATGATCAATATCTTCTTTACTGTCAAACATTTTCATAATTTCTTCAATATGTTTATCAGTTAATATGTTATTGTTAGTTTCCTTCTTATAAAATTCTTCGCCACTTGCATCAATAAACTGGGTTTTATTATCACTTTTATGCTTAGAAAGAACCAAAATATTAACAGCTATTGAAGTTCCAAAAAAAAGATTAGGAGCTAATGAAATAACGGTTTCAACAAAGTTATTATCAATTAGGTACTTTCTGATTTTTTGTTCAGCACCACCACGGTAAAAGATACCAGGGAAACAAACTATTGCTGCACGACCTTTACTAGAAAGATAACTAAGTGCATGAAGTACAAACGCAAAGTCGGCTTTTGACTTTGGTGCTAATACGCCTGCAGGAGCAAAACGTTCATCATTAATAAGAGTTGGGTCATCGCTTCCAATCCAATTTACTGAATAAGGTGGATTGGATACAATGGCATCAAAAGGTTTCTCATCTCCATAGTGAGGGTCCATAAGAGTATTGCCTAAAGCAAGATTAAACTTATCATAGTTAATATTGTGTAAAAACATATTCATACGAGCAAGGTTGTAAGTTGTATGATTAATCTCCTGTCCATAAAATCCATCTTCGATAATATGAGCATCAAACTGTTTTTTTGCTTGTAAAAGCAGTGAACCAGAACCCGCTGCTGGATCGTAAATTTTATTAATTGTTGTTTGCTTGTGTATAGCTAATTGGGAAATCAAACTTGATACACTTTGTGGTGTAAAAAATTCTCCACCAGATTTTCCCGCATTAGCAGCATAATTAGATATTAGAAATTCATAAGCATCACCAAAAAGATCAATATGGTTCTCTTCAAATTTACCAAATTTAAGTCCATCAACACCTTTAATGACAGCAGCCAAGCGACTATTTTTATCTTTTACAGTATTTCCAAGTCTATTACTTGTGGTGTCAAAATCAGCGAATAGGCCTTTAATATCTAGTTCAGATGGATAACCGTTAGCCGAACTTTCAATAGCTGAAAATATTGCTGCTAAATCTGTGTTCAAACTTTCATTTGTATTGGCTGTCTTCGCAATATTAGTAAACAATTGAGTAGGATATATAAAGTACCCTTTTGTTTTGATTGCATCATCTTTAATTTCTTCAGTTATCACTTCATCTTTAAGTTCTGCATATTTGATACTTTCGTCACCCGCTTCAATGTAACTAGAAAAGTTCTCACTAATAAAACGATAAAAAAGCGTTCCTAAAACGTATTGTTTGAAATCCCATCCATCTACTGATCCACGGACATCATTGGCTATTTTCCAGATTTGACCTTGTAATTCTTTACGTTGTGCTGCATTCGACATTTGAATACCTCCATTATTTATAATAACCTCTTGGAATAACATAAGGGTATTTTTTAAGGCTATAAATTTCACCTAATTTATACATGTTTTCTCTTCTCGTATCACAATAATTGCAATGTATTTACATATAATATCTCAACAAGTATTACCAACTACTATTTTAGTCTTTAATACAAGATTATGCAACAGAAACAGACGTTTGTTGTACGATGGTTAGGACAACTAATAGTCCCCCAAATACCATCCCGGCACCACACTCTTCATATCCCCATACCACCCCAAAACATCCTTAGCCTGCCTCTTCATCACAGCCACTTCCTCATCCCCAAACTGAATTGCCCAGTAAATCGAAGAAAGTGTATTGCTCGCAATGTAAAATGCCAACAGCTTGAAAAAATCCATAGGAGGCTGCCCTCCAAAATAGCCGTTGAGTTGTCCAGATGCAAAGTGTGGACTGACTGCAGCACTCCATACGATCCGGTTGAATTCTTCCCATGGGTCGCCAAAGTCTGGTCTGTTGAAGTCTATGATCGAAAGTTTGTGGTCGGATGAGAGAATCATATTGCCTACATGATAGTCGCCATGTTGATAACATTGTGGTCTGCCAGAGAGCAGGCGTCTATTGTTCTCAATGTATTCTAAGATATGCTCGTCACCATCAAACCTGATGCCACATGCCTTATACTTTTCAATTTTAATATTCGTTTTTCTATTGAACCGTTCCCCCCATTCTTCTTGATCCTTTGGGGCATCGATGGAATGGATCGTTTTCAGTATTTTACCGGATTCAACTCCAAGCTTATATTGCTCATTCTCTGTTAATGGTGGCAAAACTACCTCGGCATCTTCACCATCGCACCAAGAAAGCAGTGAATAGACATTTTTTCCACCGTCACATGTCCCAAACTCTATAGGTTGTGACATGGGAACGCCGAGTGCCGCGACCTTTTTCATGATCTCGAACTCGGCCTTTTTCTGTTCATATAATGATGCATCCGCAACCCTTAGTAGCAAACTCTTTCCATCTATAGTTTGGATGCAATATTTCTTGTCACTTGACCAGCCCTTATCGACCGGTTCAATCTTTAAAAATGTATCATAACTCTTTATATCTTTCATGCAATCACCTTCTCATCAATATCCTGGATACTTATGCTGCCATTCATCTCTTTCATCATAACCGATTAAGAGATCTTCTGCCAGTATTTCCAGTTCATCTTTGAGTTCAATGGCATGGATCCATTCCTCTGGGATGTGTTCTATGCCAATGAATGCGCCAAGAATATTACCAGTAATTGAACCTGAACTGTCGCTGTCACCGTCATGATTGACTGCGGTTATGAGTGCCTTCTTGAAATCACTTTGATGTCTCAGAGCGCAATATACGGCGATTCCCAGTGCCTCTTCAGCAATCCATCCTTCACCAATGGCTTTTATTGCATTGATATCACTAACCTGATCCCATGCAAGTCGCTGAGCCTGCTTAAGTTTTGCGGCACATTCAGCGCCATCTTTGACGGACTCGATCTTTTTAACTGTGCTACGAACAGCTTGCTCCAGTGTCACTCCAGATATGATTTCTGCGATCAAATATGCCATTGCACCTGCAGCAATAAACCCGATGGGGTGACCATGGGTAAGTGCCGCTGATTCTACAGCCATGTCGTATGCCTCATCTTTTTCAAGAAATAGTCCAAAGGGTGCCGATCTCATGACCGCTCCGCATCCTTTGCTGCTATTAATCGGTTTTTCAGGGATCCCAATTCTTTCACTGGCCAAAGCTGATATGCAAGAATTGCCTGGTGCCCTCGATACATGAAGAGCTTTCACGTCAATCAACCAGCCGTCATAAATCCATCCGAATTCTTCTTGTCTTGTGAAGCCTTGTGTGACCAACCATCTCTGATAAGAGAAATAGATCACTGTCGGCATATGGCAGATGCCTTTGTTGATTCTCCTTGACTCAGCCCTGAGCAATCCTTCTGCAGTGAACATCGTCATTTGGGTGTCATCCGTGATTTGTGCTTTGTCTCCATTATACCTTGGTAAATCATTGATTCCCTCTGGTCCAAATCGTCTATTGATCTCATGCAGCGTCAGAAATTCAACTGGCCAACCGAGTGCATCTCCAATCGCTCCCCCAATCAAGCTTCCTAAAAACTGATTTATATTTTTTTGACTCTTTCTATTCTCTGTCATGTCTACATCCCCTATTCAAAATTTAGACTTCCCCATACTACCAGTCTAAACTTTCTGACAATTTAAATCCTGTGCAAATTGCATTGTTTTCAGTGGTTTTGATAGGAAAATCTATTCTTTTATGAACGCTTAACCTTTTTCTAACTTAGCTTTGGTTTCACTTTAATATACGAGGTCTATAATCGAATCATAGAATAAAACAAAGGAGGACACAAGGATGCCTGAAATGATGGATATTTATCAACTCGCACAAACTAAAAAGACAAAAAAATAAATGCAGCTGAAGAGGTAACAGTAAATGAAGAAAATTGAACTCAAAAAAGAATAAAGGCACAACTTGAATCATGATGAATCGGGTTGTGTCTTTTGTTGTTCATATTGAACTTACAATTCCATCAAAAACTTGCTATAATAGTCGTGCAAATCAAATTATACAGAGAGAGGTTCAATATGCATAAAAAGACCCATTCATTAATTCTATCAGGTGTTTTCATAGCACTTGGTTTGGTACTTCCTATAGCTTTCCACATGTTCGGTGGCGCAGGTCCGATATTTTTACCTATGCACATTCCTGTGCTCATTGGCGGCTTCTTTTTAAGTCCGATGCTGGCACTTTCTGTTGGAGTCCTTACCCCAATGCTCAGTGGAATAATAACAGGCATGCCTCCAATATTTCCAATGATGCCTATAATGATGCTCGAACTTGGCATTTACGGCTTGACCATAAGCGTTGTCAAAAATAATGTGACAAAAAATCCGTATATCGCCCTTTTGGCTTCAATGATTCTCGGACGTGTCGCAGCTGGCTTTATGGTTTTTGTGCTTTCGACTTTCTTTGCAGCGAAATTGCCATCAGCAATTATTTTTATCACGACATCAGTGACCACGGGAATTCCTGGCATCATCATACAACTGATCATCATCCCTATCGTAGTCATCGCCTTAAACAAATCCAACCTTGCCGTTTTTGAAGGAGCAAAATAATATGTCTTCTGATAGAGAGTATTTTAACGCAAGAGC
>JAIOSU010000185.1 GCA_021107455.1 Clostridiales bacterium
AGTTGCTCATCGGCCTGGTCGCTCATCTTAGACCGGCTATCACTCGGATCAAGCTCAACATGGAAATTAGAAATCCACTATTGGATAAAATCAAGGAAATGTATCCTGAAATATTTGCCATGTCAAAGGATGTTTCTGAAATAATTGAGAAGAAATATGAAATTGAACTGCCACCAGGTGAAATCGGATATATTGCGATGCACTTTGGTGCGTCCATCGAAAGGCTCAGAAAACAAATGGGTCAGCAAAGAAGAATCAAAGTGGGTGTGGTGTGTGCCAGCGGTATTGGGACATCCAGTCTACTATATTCAAGGTTGACTAAATTGTTTCCTGAAATGGAACTAGTCATCCAACTTTCAAGAGATGATGTTTCAAGTGGAAAACCCGAGGCAATGGGCATTGAGCTTCTGGTGTCTACGATCTATCTCGAGCATACAGTCATTCCAAACATAAGAGTGAATCCACTTCTTATGAGTGATGATGTGGAACATATACAACAAACACTTAGTCTGGTAAAGTCTAAAATGGAGCCAAATCCCAAAGTACAACAAAACGTCTATGTGGATGAAACGGAACATATAAAAAAACTACACATGCTTACAGAAGCAATTCTTGGGATTGAATCAGGATTTGAGATCCACGAACTTGTAAAAACAGCAAACATGAAAGCACTTATAAAAAATATCGCTGATGATTCGGTCATGAACACCAAAGCCAAGAGGATTTTATTCAAGGAACTGATAGATCGGGAAAAACTTGGTAGTACGATACTGCACGGTGAGAAGACCATTTTGATCCATACTAAATCAGAAGCTGTCAGTCAGCCGAGTTTTTCGATATGGAGACTTGAAAAACCAATGACCCACCCAGAAGGGGAGGAAATCGATACAGCCATAGTGATGTTGCTTGGAAAACAAGTTCCGGTTGTCTATCTCGAAATCATGAGCAAACTCAGTAAATCTTTGATCGAAGAGCCCCGTTTTTTGGAGGTATTAAGAATAGGAACCAAAGTGGAAGTTGAAAAGGAACTGAAAAAAATTCTCCATCAATTCCTTAATCGCTTCCTCAAACGAGGTGACAGCCATGAATTATAAGATTCAAAGGTTCGGTCGGTTCCTCAGCAAAATGGTTATGCCAAATATTGGAGCATTTATCGCTTGGGGAATCATTACAACACTTTTTCATCCAAATGGGTGGATCCCAAACGAATCCATTAACCAACTTGTCCGTCCTATGATTATTTATGCCCTGCCGATTCTGATTGCTTATACTGGGGGAAGAGTCGTAGATGAGAAAAGAGGCGGCGTTGTGGCTGTAATTGCCACTATGGGATTGATTGTTGGATCAGATATCCCAATGTTTCTTGGGGCTATGCTTATTGGACCATTCAGTGGACTATGTATAAAAAAACTGGATGAGTTCTTAAGACATAGAGTCCCAACCGGATTTGAAATGCTGACCAATAATTTTTCAGCAGGCATACTTGGTGCAGTTCTGGCAATTATCTCATTTAAAATGGTCGGCCCTGTGATCGAGATTTTAAATGGCATCCTGGAGCAAGGTGTCAGTGTGGTTGTTGAAATGAAGATATTGTTTCTGGCATCACTTTTTATTGAACCGGGTAAAGTCCTATTTTTAAACAATGCCATCAATCATGGTATATTGGGACCACTTGGGATCAAAGAAGCACTCGAAAGTGGAAAATCCATTTTCTTTTTGCTCGAGACCAACCCGGGTCCTGGACTTGGTGTACTATTCGCTTATTGGTCTTACGGCAAAGGCATGGTAAGAAAATCCACTCCAAGCGCGATGATCATTCACTTCTTTGGAGGAATCCACGAAATCTATTTCCCTTACGTCCTTATGAATCCAATACTTTTTATAGCTGTTGTCCTAGGAGGGATGAGTGGAGTTTTCATTTTTCAGTTGTTTGGAGTCGGACTTGCCGCGACACCTTCTCCAGGTAGCATTTTTGCCATATTGGCATTAGCTACAAGATTTGATTGGATTGGTGTGGTTATTGGTGTTGGTGTATCTGCAATCGTATCGTTCTTAGTTTCGGGATGGATCCTTTCCAGAAAAAAAGACTGGGAACAAGACGAGGAAGTCGATCTATTTGAAGCGTACAAAGGAGATTACAAGTTATCAAAAATCCATTTTGCATGTGATGCAGGAATGGGATCGAGTGCGATGGGAACATCATTACTGGGAAGACTTGCGAAAGAGCAACAAATCAATGTGAGTATTGAAAATGTTGCTATAGACTCAATTCCTGAAGATGCTGAATTTGTGATCACATTCACCAACTTGCTGGATCGTGCAAAGAAGAGATCACCTAAGGCATTTCATTTTGGAATCAAAGATTTTTTGGATAAGAAAGAGTATGAAAAACTGCTAAGCGTCATAAAAGAGCGCTTTGAAATCATTGAGGAGGTAAAGTCTATGGGTACACCGGATGCAATCTTATTAAAATCAAACATATTGCTCAACAAGGCGAGCATTTCAAAGGAAGAAGCTATAGTTCATGCAGGCAAATTACTATTTGAAAGTGGATACGTCAATGAACCTTACATTGAGGGTATGCTGGCAAGAGAAAAAAAATTCAGCACATATATCGGCAATGCCGTGGCGATTCCACATGGAGAAAATGATGTCAAAGATCAAATCAACCACTCGGGAATCGTTGTCGTTCAATATCCGGAGGGCATTGAATTCGGAGAAGGTAAAATCGCAAAATTGGTGATTGGTATCGCCGGTCTTGGCAATGAACACATCCAGATCCTTGCCAATATAGCAGAAGCTATTGAAGATGAGACCATACTGAATCGAATGATTTCTTCTGCAGATGTGGATTATATCTATGATGTTTTTTCAAGTGAAGGGGAGTAACGCAATGGTTCTGACTGTAACGCTCAATCCGGCTATTGACAAGACCATCGAACTTGAAAAGTTGGTTCCAAGGTCACTCAATAAGGTACTATGCACCCATCAGGATGTTGGTGGCAAGGGCATCAATGTTTCCAGAGTTTTAAGAATGCTTGGAACAGATAGCTTGGCACTCGGTTTCATTGCCGGGCAAGCCGGTAGATTCATTGAAGACAAGTTAAGGGAGATGGATATCGATACAGCTTTTGTAGAAATCGATGGTGAAACCAGAACCAATCTGAAAATTTTCGATCAAAGTGAAAAGGAAATCACAGAGATCAATGAACCTGGTGCAAATGCCACTGAAGAGAACTTGTTGAAACTCATTGATGTTTTAAACGACAATATTTCAAAAGACACAATAGTCGTTTTGTCCGGTAGCGCACCCAAATCACTTGGAGATGATGTATATGAAAAACTGACATCCCATTCTAGGTCTTTGGGAGCAAAGGTATTTTTGGATGTGGATGGAAAATGGTTCAATCAAGGCATCAAAGCAAAACCGGATTTCATCAAACCCAACAGATCTGAGCTTGAGCACTATTTTGGAGAAAAGATCGATAATGATGAAAAGATGATAAGTGCCATCCAGTATTTTTTGGAGCTCGGTATAGAAAACGTTTTTGTCACACTGGGAACAGAGGGGGCATATTTCGGATCAGACTCAGCCATCTACAAAATGGAACCGCTTGAGGTGGACGCACACAGTTCTGTAGGAGCTGGTGACGCTTTTGTGGGTGCGGTAGTCCATGCCGTCTGCACAGAGCTTGACATTGAGAGCTTGTTGAAGCTTGCAGTGGCAACCAGCGCAGGCGCAGTTACAACCATCGGAACAAAACCACCTGAGTATGGGTGGATTGAAGCACATTTTGATAAAGTGAAATTGAAGAAGATCAATTGAGGAGGTCAATCATGAAAACAAGAGCCATAAGGATGTATGGTACTGATGATTTGAGATTAGAGGAATTTGAATTGCCGGAGATCAAAGATGATGAAATTCTTGTGAAAGTTGTCTGCGACAGCGTTTGCATGTCCACATACAAAGCACTGAAGCAAGGACCTAACCATAAACGAGTCCCGGATGATGTCCACGCTAGACCGATTATTGTTGGCCATGAGATGGCAGGGGAAATCATTGAAGTCGGGAAGGCTTATGAAGGTGAGTTCAAAGCTGGGCAGAAGTTCTCACTTCAACCGGCACTCAACTACAAAGGCAGCCCATACGCACCAGGGTATTCCTATGAGTATTTTGGAGGCAATGCCACATATAATGTCATTCCGAAAGAAGTCATGGAACTTGGATGCTTGTTGACTTATGACGGGGACAGTTATTTCGGTGCATCGCTCGGCGAGCCGATGTCTTGCATCATTGGTGGATTCCATGCCAATTACCATACGGTTCCTGGAGCTTATGAGCATATCATGGGTACAAAGGCTGGGGGCAACCTGATCGTTTTAGGTGGGGCTGGTCCAATGGGTCTCGGTGCAGTCGATTATGCACTTGCTATTGATCAAAGACCGAAGCGAATCGTAGTAACCGATATTAGTGAAGATCGCTTGGATCGGGCAAAAAAGTTCGTTTCACCTGAAAGAGCTGAAAAATTGGGAGTTGAGTTATATTATGTGAATACAGCTTCTTATGAAGATCCAATTGCTCATTTAAAAGCATTGACTGAAGGACATGGATATGATGACGTTTTTGTATATGCTCCAGTTGAGACGTTAGTGCTCCAAGGAGATCAACTCTTGGCTAAAGACGGATGCATGAACTTTTTCGCAGGACCAACCAATCATGAATTCAGCGCTCCAATCAACCTCTATAACGTACATTACAGCAACACTCATATCATGGGATCTACAGGCGGCAACACCGATGACCTCAAAGAGGCACTTGAAATGTCAGCCAATGGTTCCATCAACCCATCTGTCATGTTGACACATGTGGGAGGTATGGATGCTGCTATTGGTGCCATCGAAAATTTACCAAAGATTCCAGGGGGCAAGAAAATAATATACAATCACATCGATATGCCTCTGACTGCAATTGATGATTTTGAAAAACTCGGGGAAAACGACCCTCTTTTCAAAGGGCTTCATGAATTGGTCGAAAAGCATAACGGCCTTTGGAATGTGGAATCCGAAAGATTTTTGCTGGAGTATTATAATAAATTGTAATTAGTGGAGGATAAAATGGAAAGGTATGAATTCGTACTCGAAAATGAACATGGCTTACACGCAAGACCGGCAGGTCTTATGGTGGAGACTTGTAGCGGATATAACAGTGAAGTGAACATCACCAAGGGCGAAGTCAAAGTGAATGGAAAAAGCATGCTTGGTGTTCTTATGCTTGCAGCTTCAAAAGGTGACACCCTTTTGATCGAAGTTGATGGTGAAGATGAAGTGGACGCACTTGCGGCAATCAAAAGGCTTATAGACAGCCAATTTGATGAGTAGGTGAATTATGAAAATCAAGGGAATTACAACCTCAAAAGGGATTGCTTTTGGTACGGCATTTGTGCTTATTAAGAAGCATGTGGATGTATCTTTCAAAACATGTACAGATATTGAAACTGCCATAATTGAGCTTCACGCTGCAATTAAGAAGTCAAAGGATCAGCTTAAGGCAATCGTAAAAAAAACCAAAGAGGAGATTGGGGAAAAAGAGAGTAAAATTTTCAACGCACACAGTTTGATTCTCGATGATCCGGAATATGTGAAATCCATAGAAAATATCATCACCAAAGAAAATGTGTGCGTAGCTTATGCAGTTGAACAGACCAGAAAAATGTTCGAAGCAATGTTTCTCGGGATGGACAATTCCTATATGCGTGAACGCGCCGCGGATATCAATGACGTGAGCAACCGTTTGATCCGTGCCGTCTTAAATATCGAGGACAGCATCGATGTGCCTGCGGGAACAATCTTGATTTGCGAAGATCTGGAACCTTCTGACACAGCAGCTCTGGACCCGGCTAAAATTGCAGGCATCATCACTGAAAAAGGTGGCGAGACATCCCATTCGGCGATTATCGCAAAGAGCCTTGCGATTCCAGCAATATCTAGTGTTAGAATGGATTCCGGCAATGTAGTGACAGGAGACAAATTGATTCTTGATGCCATTGAAGGGGTTTTGATTGTGAATCCCACTGAATCAGAGCTTGCACATTATCAGAACATCAAAGATCACTTTGTCAAAGAACAGTCTGTTTACAAAGTTGGAATGCTCGATCGAGTTAAGACGCTTGATGGACATGAAGTTGAAATTTCTGCCAACATCGCCAGTGTGGATCATTTGAAAAATATACTGGAACAAGGTGCTGATGGAGTCGGGCTTTTCAGGACGGAATTTTTATACATGAATCGAACTTCACCGCCGAGCGTGGAAGAGCAGTACAATGCCTATAAGACAGCCCTTCAGGCATTTGGAGACAAGCCGATGGTCATCAGGACATTTGATATCGGTGGTGACAAACGGATTGATTACTTGAATTTAGAGGAAGAAATGAACCCGTTCTTAGGGTATCGGGCTATTAGAATATCACTGGATCGTAAGGAACTATTCAAAGTTCAAATCAAAGCTCTTTTAATGGCAAGTCCGTACGGAAATCTAAAAATCATGTTCCCGATGATCTCATCTATTGAGGAACTGCTTCAGACAAGAGAAGTTATCGATTCTGTAAGAATAGAGATGGAGAAGGAAAATATCCCCATAGGTGATTATGAGATTGGTATGATGGTAGAGATTCCAGCCGTTGCAGTGCAAGCTGACAAATTTGCCAAATATGTGGATTTTTTCAGCATCGGCACCAATGATCTGCTTCAATACACAGTTGCTGTGGACCGGATGAATGAAAAACTGACGCACCTTTATTCATGGTATCATCCAGGATTGCTTGAAATGATCTAAATGGTTGCAATGGCTGGAGAAAAAGCCGGCATATGGGTGGGTATCTGCGGAGAAGCCGCAGCCGATCCAAATCTCTTACCATTTTACGTGGGTATTGGAATACATGAACTCAGTATGTCTCCAAGTAAAATAGCAGAAATCAAATGGCGACTTAGACATCTCAGCAAATCCGAGATGGGTGAAGTTGTAGCACATGTCCTTTCACTTGACACCAGTGAACAGGTCAAAAGATATTTGACGACACTTGAAAAAAACCTACAGTAATTATCTTAGTAGACAAAAAAAGGAGCTGTAATAAAACTGTTCAATCAGTTTATTACAGCTCTTATTGTTTTATCAACTCAGTTTCGAGTAATACTCAACCACCAAATGCACATCGATTTCAATTGGAATCTCATCCATTTCAGGAACTCTGATGAGTTCACCTTCAAACTGGGCTTCATCCACACTTACATAAGCTGGTGATGAAATACTTCGATTAATGATATTGTCTTTGAACATTTCATTCTGTCGTGATTTTTCTCGGAGCTGAATATGATCGCCAACGGAAATATCATAAGATGGAATATCCACTTTTTTGTTGTTCACCAGGAAATGTCCGTGAACCACCATTTGCCTGGCTTGACGAATCGAGCTTGCAAAGCCCATTCTATAAACCATATTGTCGAGTCTTGTCTCCAGACGTTTGACGAGCGCATGACCAGTTTGTTCCTTGCTGTTCATAGCATCTCCTACATATCGTCTAAACTGCTTTTCCATTACTTCATAGTAGCCTCTAAGGCGTTGTTTTTCAAGTAATTGTGTGCCGTAAGAAGATAATTTCTTAGCGGCTCTTGATTGACCGTTTCCCGCGCGTTTCATCGCCTTCGGGTGTCCACAAACATTCAAATCCAATCTGCGACATTGTTTGAAACGTGGTCCTCTCATTCTTGCCATAATTTTTCACTCCATAACATAAATTTTCGCCGCGATAGTTTATGCGTATGAAATTATATCACAAAATAAAATGATTGTAAATGATTATCGTTATCAATAAGGGTGTTGTTTTTCAAATTTCCTTGGTATTTGTTTGGGACTGCTGTAAAATCAATATAAAAGGTGAATGTGGAGGATAACAATGATTTATATTCATGAATTTGAAAATGGGCAAAAGCTGTTTCATATACAGACAATATCAACAAGTTATGTAATGATGGTCCATCAAACAGGACATTTGATCCAGCTGCATTATGGTAAGAGGGTTGAGGACAGTGAACATCTTCTGGAATTGTATCAGAACTACGCCACTGAACTGGGATCATCAACACTATATGATGGGCTGGGCAAGTTGACACTGGACACTGCAATGCTGGAACTGTCTTCATTTGGTAAAGGGGATTACAGGACACCGTCTATTGAACTTGAATTCAACGATGGATCAAGAGTCAGCGATTTTACATATCTAGAACACATAAGACATGTTTCAAAGAACCATCCGAGTGGCATGCCTCACATCATAGAAGCTGAGGGAGTACTTGAAACACTGGAAATCAGTTTATTCGACAAAGTTAAGAATATTGAGGTGAAACTCTATTATACACCTGTAACTCAAGTAGATGTCATCGTTAGGCGACTTGAGGTGATCAATCACTCGAATGAAACGGTCATTATCCACAAGATTCATAGTTTCAATCTGGACTTCAATCATTCCAAATTTGAACTAGTGACTCTGGATGGGCTTTGGATCAGAGAACGTCAAATCAATAAAGGACCTCTCAGACCTGGAGTCATCAGCATCGACTCCAAAAAAGGAGTCAGTGGTGCCAATCACAATCCTTTTATAGGATTGTTGGGACAAGGCACCAATGAAAAACGTGGCGATTGTTATGGTTTTGCACTTATTTACAGTGGCAATTTTTCCGGAAACGTGGAAGTGAGCCCATATGGCATGACCAGGCTTCAAATGGGAATCAGTGATTTTGATTTCAGATGGAAAATCGAGTCAGGCGCATCATTTGACACTCCTGAGGCTGTAATGACTTATTCGAAAGAGGGAACAAACCGAATGAGTCAGAATTTTCATAGCTTGATCAATAAACATTTAATAGGTGAAAAATGGCAAAACACCCCACGCCCCGTGCTCATCAACAATTGGGAAGCGACGTACTTTGATTTCAACATGGCAAAGCTGGTAAAGCTTGCGAAAGTGGCTAAAAGTGTTGGTATCGAGTTATTTGTACTAGATGATGGTTGGTTCAAGGGACGCAATGACGATAAAAGTAGTTTGGGTGATTGGACATGCGACATGAAAAAACTACCTGGTGGTTTAAAAGCGCTCTCCGATCGTTTAAAAGGACTCGGTCTGGAATTTGGAATATGGGTGGAGCCTGAGATGGTATCTATCGACAGCGACCTATACAAGGCTCATCCTGAATGGGCAATAAAGCTAAGGGACAGAACGCCATCGCTTGGAAGAAATCAATTGATTCTAGATCTGACTAATCCCGATGTAGTCGACTACCTGTACGAATCACTTGTTTCGGTTTTCGAATCTGCTGATATTTCATACGTCAAATGGGATATGACTACAGCAATTACTTGGAAATAGATCAACAAAGCGAGATCAGCCACCGGTATGTGCTGGGGTTATATGAATTGCTGGAGCGCCTCACTAAGACATTTCCGGATATTTTGTTTGAATCCTGCAGCAGTGGGGGCAATCGATTTGATATGGGCATGCTTTACTATATGCCTCAGACCTGGACTTCAGACAATACGGATGCGGTCGAACGGTATGAAATCCAGTATGGAACTTCTATAGTTTACCCTCCATCCACAATGGGAGCACATGTGAGCGGAAGACCCTCCCATCAGGTCCTGCGTTCGACGCCGATTGAAACCAGATTCAATGTATCGGCTTTTGGTGTGCTTGGTTATGAGCTTGATTTGACACGATTGTCCAGTTTTGATCTGAAGGTCATAAAAAAACAGATTGAATACTACAAATTGCATCGGATGCTGTTCCAATTCGGTACTTTTTATAGGCACGAGTCACCTTTCGATGGCAACAGCATGTCTTGGAGTGTGGTCAGTGAAGACAAACACAAATTTATCGCAGGACATTACCAGAAACTTCAAAAACCGAATCCTCCACTTGAGACGCTGGAACTTGAAGGACTCCATCATAAAGAAGTATACGGTGTTCAAAGCAGAACACAATTTCAGAATGTGAGAGATTATGGCGAACTGATCAATCCATACATTCCTGTCAAAATTAAAGATGGGGGCATCATGCAAAGTGTCATCGGAAATAGATACCTCTATAAACTGGAGGTTCAAAGGGCAACGCTTCCTGGTGATGTGCTCATGAACATCGGGCTTCGTATGTATTCACAGTTTTCGGGTACTGGCATCGATGAGCAAACGAGAAATATGGGAGATTTTGGTTCCGGACTCTATCTTGGGGTATCACTAACTCAAAACAATCAGTGCTAATATTATGCATCTCGTGTATAATATAGTTAAGAGAATTTAATATTTATATGAGGAGTTTTCAATGGATAAGGATCAGCAAAAAGATAAGAAAATAGCAGTTCTCATCGATGCCGACAACGTTTCGGACAAGTATATCAAATATATAATCGATGAGATCTCAAATCACGGCACACCGACTTATAAAAGAATTTATGGCGATTGGACCAAACCCCAACTCGCGTCATGGAAGACTGTACTTCTCAATTATTCCATATCACCAATTCAGCAGTACAGCTACACGACAGGCAAAAATGCCACAGATGCTGCTCTGATCATCGATGCAATGGATATTTTATATTCACATAACGTCGACGGTTTTTGTATTGTATCCAGTGACAGTGATTTCACCAAATTGGCATCAAGACTAAGAGAAGCAGGTATGTATGTACTTGGAATGGGCGAGAAAAAGACGCCGACACCGTTTATTGCGGCTTGTGAAAAATTCAAATACCTGGAAGTACTTGCATCTGTACCGACTGGAACACCAGTTGTTGAGAACGCAAAAGGTGAACCCGTCAACAACAACAAAACAGGTATGGTGACCAAAGAAGAACTGATTGAAGTCATCAAAAATATCATCAACGAAATCTCTGACGAGGACGGATGGGCGTTTCTTGGAGAGCTTGGAAGTGTTCTGAATAAACGTTATGCGGATTTTGACACAAGGAATTATGGCTATTCGAAATTGACACCATTTGTTTCATCCTTAAAGCAATTTGAGATCAGATCTCGTAAGACAAACAATCCGAGTGTGAGTCTCAAATATATACGTAACAAAGTATAGAGGAGATTCTTATGAAATCATTGAAGGAATCCACCAAAATCATCAATTCAATAATACTTGGCATGATGGGTTTTTTCGGTGCGTTTCTATCGATGAATTTTTCATCTGAAATCTACACAATAACAATACACTGGAGTTTTTTATTTCCCCTTATGGCAGCTATGGCTTATGGAGGAAAATATGGGGTGATATCCGGTGTATTCGGATTAGGTGCTTTCTTTCCTTTGATTTTATGGCCATCCAACGGCTGGGCCAATTTGATCACGATTGCTTTTTATATGATTTTGTATGCCTATCATGGATATTTTGAAAATAAAAGAGGTCTATCGCCATCGTTTTGGAACCGAGCCGCAATTGTATATTTGCCTTTTATGTTGATCTATTCATTTTCAACCTACATCCTTTATCCGATTGCATTTAGAAGTAACCCACCATTTTGGACGGACATTGCCCATATGACGATCTCCGACAGCGTACTTAAAAATATAATCGCCAAAGAAATCGTTTTGATTTTTTTCGTGCTTATTCTGGCGAACTCGCTTTTAAGAATCAATTTTGTCAGACATATTTTAAGGCTGAATAGAAAATCGGGCTATAAATATAACGGATGGATTTTTATTGCCACATTAATGTCGTCGGTCACTTTTTGGGTTGTTTATATTGTATTCAGTCATGTGTTCATAGACAAGGATTTCCCAATCAATATATTGGTGGTCAACAATGGTTATGTGTTGATCGGTTTGATGGTATCGCTTTTCCTGGCGGTTTCCATCGCATGTATTGGTATGCAACTCGCAGAACACAATAGTTCAATCAATGAGATCCTAAAGTTGAGGGAAAGTCAGATCAGTTCCATCAGTAGCAATCTGACATCAGGGATGCTTTATCAAGTGGTCGTCGATCCAAGTGGCAACAAGAAATTCACTTTTGTCAGTGAGTCAGTTGAAGACATAATCGGTTTTACACCAGAACAGATCTATAATAATTATAATCTGCTGTATGAAAATATATTGCATGAAGACCTCAATATGTTCATGGAAGCAGAGAATGAAGCCATACGGAACTTATCGCTTTTCAAGAGTAACATCAGGGTAAGAACAGCAAAAGGTGAAGTCCGTTGGTTCACCTTTGTTTCGTCACCTACTCAAATGGATGATGGATCGATTGTCTGGGATGGAATCGAATTTGACATTAACGAGCAAGTGAAAATTCAGGAAGCGTTACCATTAGAAAAAGAAAAGTTGAAATCCAAACAGGAACATATTGAATATTTGAGCTTTCACGATCATCTCACTGGTCTTTTCAACAGGAGATTTTATGAAGCGGAACTCGAGAGACTTGATCATCCAAGAAATCTTCCGATTTCAATAGTCATGGCGGATGTCAACGGACTTAAACTGACCAATGATGCATTTGGGCACGTAGCTGGTGATGAGTTGCTCATTGAAGTAGCAGAGGTTTTCAAAAAGGTTTGTAGAGCGGATGATATAGCCGCTAGAATTGGTGGTGACGAATTTATTTTATTGTTACCAAAAACGGATGAGTATGAAGCGCAGCAGATTGTCAAAAGGCTAAGAGAAGCCTTTGTTCACGTTGAAAACTCAAAAGTTATTGTTTCAGTCTCATTTGGACTTGGGGTCAAATCAGACGAGAATATATGTATGAACGATGTTTTCGCATACGCTGAAGATGCGATGTATAGGGATAAACTTACTGAAAGCAAGAGCATGCGGAGCGAAACGATAAAGATCATTGTAAAGACGCTTTATGAAAAGCATAGCATGGAAAAGAGCCATAGTGAAAATGTGAGCAGTCTCAGCCAGTCGCTTGCCAAGGCATATGGATTAAATAGTGAAGAAGTTAAAGATATGGGATTGGCGGGGATGTTACACGATATAGGGAAAATTGGTATCGATGAAACACTCCTGAGTAAAGAAGGGGAACTGAACCCAAGTGAGTGGATTGAACTCAAGCGTCATCCAGAAATAGGATATCAAATTCTCAGATCAGTAAACGAATTCGTAGAGATTGCAGAATTCATTTTAGCTCATCATGAAAGAACAGATGGCACTGGCTATCCTAGAAATCTCAGGGGAGATGACATTCCGGTTCAGTCTAGAATCCTTGCAATCGCTGATGCCTTTGACGCCATGACCCAGTATCGATTGTATAAGGAGACACTGAGCGACAATGAAGCCATCGAGGAATTGATCCGAAATTCCGGAACCCAATTTGACGAGAACTTGGTCAAGGTCTTTGTAGAGAAGGTTTTACATGCAAAATGGCATAAAAAGAAGACAGAAGAGGTAAATTTATAATGAAAATGTTGATGTTATATTTTTCAGGCACAGGCAATACCAAATATTTGATCCAGAAGCTGGAAGAACAATGGAAAGAACATGGCGTTGATCACACGACAGTGGCCATGGATGAATTTGAAGATTCACAAACACACCTGATGGAAGAAGCAGAAGTAATACTATTCGCCTATCCCGTCCATGGTTCCATGGCACCGATGCTGGTGTGGTCATTCGTCAAGAAGTATGCTTCTTATTTTGAAGGAAAGAAAGGCATTGTACTCGCTACTCAGTGGATGTTTTCTGGTGATGGTGGAGCTTATCTGGGCAGAATTCTCAGAAAATGCAAAATGGATGTCATTGCGATAGACCATTTTAAAACCAACAACAATATTTCAGATGTTTCATTTCTTAAAGTAAAAAATGGCGCCAGCAACGATTCGATAAGAGTCAGACTGAATCAACAAATTGAACTTTTTGCGATAGATTACGTCAATGGCCGTCATAGGAAAATCGGAGACAATGCAACTTCCATTCTACTTGGAGCCATACAACGCATCCCATTTTCCAAATGGGAGAGAAAACTCGCAAAAAATGTCAAAATAGATTCAAAAATATGCACATTATGCAATGTGTGTGTAAATGGATGTCCTGCTATAAATCTATTCAATGATGAGACAAAAATTGGGCAAAACGGGAAATGTACTATTTGCTATAAATGTGTGAACGCATGTCCAGAGAAGGCAATCTCCATAATGACGAAACACAAACCCAAAATACAATACAAAGGGTTATAATACATGGAAGGTGGTGATGCTGTGAAACATATGCGATTTGTACTTATAGGTGCAGTATTGCTGCTTTCGATTGCAGGATACCTTATATCTTCTTTGCTGGGTAATCAAAATTACAGCAATCTGATATCACCGATGGTATCACTTTCCACCGCGGTCGTCATATACCTCAATCTTAAGCAAGTCAATGTTTTCAAACTAAGCTGGATTTTCTTAGGTTTGACAGCTTTGACATGGAGCATATCAGACCTTATTTGGATGTGGATGGCAAATTATACTTCTATGGATCCTGAGGATTCGGTATTGTTGCTTTACACTTATCTTCTGCCAAACATAATGCTCATGATGGCTGGACTCAGTTATTTCTTCACCAATATGAAAAAGTGGCACAGATTTCAGTTACTGGTGGACGCCGCAGCTGTTTTTCTAACGGTCATATTGGTGCTTTGGAACAGTCTGATTGATCAATTTGATTTTCAGTCTATGGAGATCCACGAACTTTTTACAACTATATCCTATGTCCTTACAGATGCCACTGCACTTGCTGTCATGGTCATCCTGATCACATCGGCTAGAGTGAATAAGATCAGTGCGACAATGAAAATTGTCATTTTAGGTTATTTTGGGTATATTTTGACGGATTTCTATTACATCTACATTAATACAATTGGAGAATATCAACCTAATGAAGCTATAGATATTTTTTACATTCTCTCTATTGGCTTGTTCGGGATTGCAACATTATATGATATCCACAAACCCAATTTAATTCAGAATCCTGCGTTCGTCAAAGAACCGCAGAATACAGGCAATTCTTATAGACTACTTATATTTATGGGCGTGCCGATTGTCATGGTTTTTGCTGGAATTCTAGAGTTGACCATATTGCTTTTATTGATGATCATTATGATGCTCTATGAATTTATCAGTGGATATATTCAACTTTTCATCAGAAATGAGAATTTGCTGGATAAGGAAAGGCTTCTCAATGAAAAATTGGAGGCAATCATTGAAAC
>JAIOSU010000328.1 GCA_021107455.1 Clostridiales bacterium
ATACCCGAGAAATGTGGAAACAGCACTTAATGTGGAGAAAATCATTCGTGAGCACGGTGCGGTTCCAGCAACTATTGCGATTCTTGGTGGTAGACTCAAAGTGGGTCTTTCTGAGGATCAGATCGAATATTTGGGTAAAGCCAAAGACGTGGTCAAAACTTCGAGAAGAGATATTCCATTCATCGTTGCCAAGTAACTCGATGGAGCTACTACTGTGGCTTCAACAATGATTCTAGCTGCACTCGCTGGCGTAAAAGTGTTTGCCACCGGCGGTATCGGCGGTGTACATCGTGGCGCTCAGGAAACTTTTGACATATCAGCCGATTTACAAGAACTGGCCCACACCAACGTAGCCGTTGTCTGCGCAGGCGCCAAATCAATCCTCGACATCGGATTGACCCTAGAATACCTCGAAACGAACGGAGTTCCGGTAGTTGGGTATCAAACCGATGAACTTCCTGCCTTCTATACAAGAAAAAGTGGTTTCGGAGTGGACTACAGAGTGGACTCCCCTCTTGAACTCGCAGAGGCACTCAAAGCAAAATGGGACCTTGGGTTAGGTGGCGGTCTTGTGGTAGCCAATCCAATACCTGAAGCTTATGAGATGGACTTTGATGCAATCACATCTGCTATCCAAATCGCAGTCTCAGAAGCGGAAAAAGCTGGAATCAAAGGCAAAGAATCCACTCCGTTCCTGCTTGCAAAAGTCAAAGAACTCACTGGTGGAGACAGCCTCGATTCAAACATTGAGCTCGTTTACAACAATGCGAAAGTAGCAGCTCAATTGGCTGTTGAGTTTTCTAAGCTTTAAAAAGATAAGAGGGGGGAAGATGGCAATGTCATCTTCCCCCCTCTTATCTTTCGCGTAGTTAAGTTTCCAAAGGAAACTTATTAGCGGCTCAGTTGATATTTGGAGATGTTACTATGGAAACCAATAGATTTTCCTACTTGTACTGTAAAGAACATAGACACATAGGCTAGTATAGTTTCGCTTCGCGAGAACCATACCTACGCCCAATGTTTCGTTTCACAAAACATTGTCTTTAAGCAGAATAATAAGTAGCCTGTGCATTGAACATTAGTTCATACTGGGATCCCCGCTGTCTGATAAGTTCATCATGTGAGCCAACTTGGATGATTTCCCCCTTGTCAAACACCAGGATTCGGTCGCAAAATCTGCAACTGGACAATCGGTGTGAGATATAGATAGCGGTTTTGTCCTGGACCATCTGGTCGAAACGCAAATACACGTCGTGTTCTGCAAGTGGGTCAAGCGCTGCGGTTGGTTCATCCAGAACTACAATCGGAGCATTTTTGTAAAGTGCTCTGGCTATGGCAATCTTTTGAGATTGACCTCCCGAGAGTTTAGTCGCCTCTTTGTCATACCTTTTATCGAGTGGGGTTTTGAGACCAAAAGGCAATGCTTCAATATCACCAGATGCTCCCACCTCCCTTAGAATCTCAAAAAGTTCCGGACTTTCATCTTCTGCAGAGATCTTGCTTGTGATGTTCTCCTCCACCGTTAGACCAAAAAGCCTATAATCCTGGAATACCGCTGCAATCTTTGACATATAAGTTTCGTAATCCACATCCTGAATGTCGATGCCATTGATTGTGATTTTCCCCTCTGTTGGCTTATAGAGCCTCGTGAGCAGTTTGACAAATGTCGTCTTTCCAGCACCGTTGAGTCCGATGATCGATATTTTCTCACCGGGATGAATGGTTACTGAAATATTTTTCAGTGTGAAGTCATCCGCCCTCGGATATTTAAATGACACATCATGGAATTCAATCACATATTTTTCACCTGCCGGCATCGGCTGATTGCCGCTGTCTTTGGATGCGGGAATCTTTTCATATTCCACCAAAAGCTCAAGCTGTCTACAAAGACGATTGACTTCTATGATGCTGCTCACAAAAGTGTTCATGCTCATACTGAATTTGCCAACAGCACCGGCATACATCATGAAATTACCGATGGTCACGGTTCCGGCAAGAGTTCTCACCGCCAGAAGATAATAGATGATAACGGTTTGGATCTGGACATTGACACTCACCAGACCGTTGAGTCTGCTGATGGCACCATAAATCTTAAGATAGAGTTTGTAAGTTCTGAGATTGTAGCGGTTCATCTTATCAATCATCATCCCTGACATGTCATATAATCGAAGGTCCTTTGCGACCTCAAGATCAGAGGACTGAGTGATGTAATAAACGAATGCCCTGTTCGCACCCACAGTCTGAGTGGATTCGAGATAATAGTATTTTTGCACTTTCTTGAAAATAAAGCTATTGATGACAACCACGCCAACGAGTAGCACCAACACCCATGGACTGAATGTCCATATGATGGCCGATAAACCCGCAATCAATATGACTTCGTTCGCCACCTTGGATAGCGCCTCAACCATAGCATACATGAGACCGTGGTTTCTGACGGCGAACAGCGCACGTTCCTTGAGGTTCAGTATTTCTGGATCCTCAACGTTCTCAAAATCGATTTCAACCGTCTTTCTCGAAATGTGTCTTTCAAATGCATTGTTGAACTGATAGGTCATGAGCTCAGTCCTTGCTTTCAGAACTTTCTCAATGGCACCAATCACAAAGTTTCCGATGGCAATCGCGGCAATCATGATCACCAGACGATCCACTCTTTGGAGCGTGGTGAGCTCATCGACAATCAATTTTGGACCAATGATGAATATGAGCGGTCTCATGGTTTTGAAAAGCGACTGAACGAGCAGTGTCGGCATGTACTTCGGTGATAATCTACCCACCAAACGTACAAAATACTGAATAACAGCCCGGTTGCTGTTTAAAAATTCATGCTTTTCCATCAGGCACTCACCTCCATCCCATTTTCCTGGTAATATTTCGCTTGAGTGTTGAACATATGGGCGTATTTACCACCGAGCGCCATAAGTTCATGATGTGTGCCGTACTCCTCAATGATTCCATTTTCAAAATAAGCGACCTTGTCACAGAACTTCGTACTGGACAAACGGTGTGAGATGAAAATGGCTGTCCTGCCGTCAATCATATCGCTGAAGCTTTCATAAATATCTTTTTCCGCTATAGGATCCAATGCGGCTGTCGGTTCATCAAGAATCACGATAGGACCATTTTTGTAAAGCGCCCTTGCCAGGGCGAGCTTTTGATTTTCGCCACCCGAGAGCTCGAGTCCATCGTCTTCAATGACTTTGAGAAGCGGTGTGTCCAGCTTCTTGCTGAGCCGATTGACTTTGTCTTTCAGTCCTGCCCTGTGAACCGCATCCCAGACCCAGTTTTCATCATAAGTTTCGGATGCTGCGACATTTTCAGAAATGTTTGCCGCGAGCGGTTTGATTTCCTGATAAACCACGGAAAACAGTTTGTAATGTTCTGTTAACGGAATGGTAGTTATATCGGTGCCCTCTATGGAGATTTTCCCTTGTGTCGGACGGTAAAGTCCCGTCAACAGCTTGATGAGACTGGTCTTTCCGGCTCCATTGATACCAACCACTGCCAGCTTTTGACCGGCAGGAATGTCAAGGGACAAGGCTTTGAACACCTTTTTATCCGTTCCAGGGTATGCGAAATCCACATTGTCAAAGTTGATGGAAAGTCGATTGCCTACCGGAAGTGGTGAAGGTTCGACTTTCATTTCCTCATTTTTGATCTCCATGAAATCACGATAATCGTCAACATACCTAGTGGTCAATCTGAGTTCGGTGTAATCTCTCATCAGCTCCTGCATCCATACGGCAAATCCGCTGATGGCAGTGGTATAAAGGATGAAATCTCCGAAAGACATGCCTCCGCTCAGTGTCATGTAAGTGATGTAGCCATAGACCATACCGTCTCTCAGTAGAACCAGACCTGTGTCCACGAGTTCAACTTTCAGTTGTTTTGCGTGGATCTCTTTTTCGACTGCTTCCGTTTCGATGTTGAAATGCTCCATCTTCTTCAGAAGCATATTTTTGAACTGATAGATTCTTGTGTCTTTTCCAAATTCAAAATCGGTTAAAACTCTTGCTATGTATCCTGCTTTTCTCTCAACCGGGCGTATGTCATCTTCTCTGGACAATCTGTACTGATCGGATTTGCTCTTGAGTCTGTAAACCAATACAACACTGGCGAGCAGATAAGCGAGCACTACCGGATGAAGTCTGAGAATTATTCCTGTATAACCAATGAATCCAATGAGGTATCCAACGATTGAAAAAGAATATTTCATGACACCACCAATGCCATGATTCGGATTTGAAGTGGTCCTGGTCGCCTTGTGAAGGAGATTTTGTGTGTCGACGTTCTCTGCATAATGATAATCCAGATTCATGGCTTTCTCATGCAGATCCAGACCAAACAACATTCTGATCCTCGACATTTTCATTCTGTAGATGCCGATGCAGGCTTCCTTTGTGAAATGGACTACTGCCGTGATGAAAAGCGTTACTGCAAGTACGGTTATGATCCAGTCCAGCCTTGCATTCCCTTGAAGTTCATCAATGACCAGCTTTGGCACCACCACCCAGATGAAAGGTGCTACAGCTACTGCCAAGGTGTTGAGTACCAGCATAGTGATGGATTCAGGATGCCATTTCAACATGTGCCGGTACACATAAAAAGCGTTGCTCATTAGTGACCTTTTCCCTTTGTTTTCTTGCTTCATGTTACCCCCCGTAAAATGATGGAAAATTAAAGAGTGACTTAGTTATTTTACCACAACACTTATCCCGATAGGCTGATGTCATAAAAAATTAATATTGTTCTTTTGCGGCTAAATTTTATTGTTTATCAACAAATAGTATGGTATTCTGTTCCTATGGAGGTGAGATGTAAATGTACGACATACTCATTATTGGAGCAGGACCGGCAGGATCCAATCTGGCGAGGCTTCTTGCAGGCGACAAATCAAACCAATATAAAGTTGGACTGGTTGACAAACGAAGGCTCGATAAGCCTGTTGATCCGCTGAGACAAAAGGCTTGCGGTGGACTGCTCTCACCAGATGCGCAAAAGATGCTTGCCAAACTCGATCTGAACATACCATCGGGCATTCTTGAGAACCCTCAAATTTTCAAAGTAAGAACCATCGACTTTGACAACTCATTGGAACGCTACTATCAAAGGTATTACTACAACATGGACCGTGAAAAATTCGATCGCTATCTCTTTTCCCTCATTCCTATCGAAGTCGAAAAACATCTTGGAGAAGTGGTGAGTGCCATTCATATCAATGATAATCACTGGGAGATTCATATGAATCAAGGAAAAACCATACTTAAAGCTAAATTTCTCGTTGCGGCCGATGGTGCAAACTCATTTGTGAGACGCACAGTTTTGGGAGAATATGCTGGCCCTGAGAAATATATCAGCATACAGAAATGGTATCCGACTTCCTCCACAACACCGTATTACTCAGGCATTTTCGACAGTGAAATCACAGACTATTATTCTTGGACCATACAAAAAGGAAACAGGCTCATTCTTGGCACCGCACTTCCTTTAAGTGGACCCCGTGCAGTCACACCAAAAGAACGACTCGCGAAATTCGATCTATTAAGAGAAAAAACAGCCGATTACTTAGGCATCTCACTAGAGACTGAGGTTAAAACGGAAGGTGCATTCATCGAGCGGTCTACTTCTGTAAGGCAACTCAGATTTGCATCAAGGCTCGGTCTTTCAACCGGCAAAAAACTCTCCCTGGCACTGCTTGGAGAAGCTGCAGGTGCAACTAGTCCCACATCAGCTGAAGGCTTTAGCTATGCGCTTGACACATCTCTCAAACTATATGAATCCCTAACTCATGGACTGGAATCTGCAGAACTGAGATATGAACTATCATGTGATAGCATCAGGCGTAACATTTTTCTGAAGAATCTCAAAAGTCCTGCAATGTACTCTAAGAATATCCGTAAACTTGTCATGAAATCCGGAATCGGCTCACTTAAAGACTTAAACAAAAGGGGACAGGTCCAAATTGGTACCTAGCAAGCTAGATACCAATTCAGACCCGTCCCCCTTTTGTACCAATTTGGACCTGTCCCCATTTATCATTTTTTTACAGGTTGATGTACTGATCCAGCGAGGATCATTCCTCCGAATGCCAGAATTGCCATAGAAACAAAAACTGTGGAATAGCTTCCAGTGAGGTCGTAGCTGAGTCCAAAAGGTACTGTTCCAAAAGCTGACCCAATCACGGCAAACACCGTCGCAGCGCCGCGAATACTTCCAAGATGCTTTCTTCCGAAATACTGAACCCAAAGTACGTTGATTGAAATATTTTGAATGCTGGTTACAAATCCATAGATCAAAATGAAGATTACTGCCCCTATCACTGACTTGACAGTCAACATGAAGAGCAAATCCGCAGCAATCGCGAAAAGCGTAAACAGTAGTATGATTCTTGGCCTGTAACGGTCAATGACCCATCTTGAAACAAGCGGTGAAACGAGCCCAGGCAATGCCACAAGTCCTATAACGAAAGCCGATTGTTCTGGAATGACATTCTTGGTGCCCATTAGTGAATAAAAATGAAACATCATACCTGTGCTGATCAGCGGTACAATCATTGAGATGAAGCCAATGGCCCAAAACGCCAAAGTCTTGATGGCCTGGTCCAGCGAAAATGAACTCAGTTCCATTCGTTCCAGTTCAGCTCTCGTCTCATTCTCATCAAGTGCTACCCTGTTGTCGGGTAAAAGACCGATATCCTCTGGTTTGTTGATTACAGTAGCGATGACCCAAGGGATGAACACCACGAGGAGCAAAACACCCCAGACTTGCCATGCAAACCTCCAGCCTTTACTTGCGATTATTATTGTTGTGAATACAGGCACAATAAGGTTGCCGAGGATATTACCCATAGTTACAATACTGAGTGCGAATGCCCTTCTTTTCTCAAACCACTGTGGCACAAGAGCACCGGGAATAAGTGTCAATGAACCTTGACCAAAGAACCTCAGGAAAAAAAATCCTACAAAAATCATCGGTATGTTCATCACAGCACTATTGAAAAAAGTTGTCATGGCAAGACCAATACCAGCAACAATGAGCATTCGCCTGGATCCAAACCGATCCACAGCTCTTCCCATAAAAATCATAAGAATACCTGAAATGACTGTTGCTATGGAGTATATGGTGGAAATATAAGTCCTTGTATAGCCATAATCACTGATATAGTGATTTATAAACGCTGAAATCGAATAGGTCTGACCCGGCGATGAAAAAAATGCCGCCATTGTCGCTGTCACGAGAACGATCCACCCGTAATAAAAATGTTTGTTGATTCTCAGTGCTGTTTTTTTAATCATATTGAGTCACGTCCTCTCATACATTTCAAGAAAAACTGCTGAATTTCACCCATGAGATCATCATCTAAATCTTGAGCCAACGCTCTATCAATTTTCGAATAGAATTCCTGTCTGATCTCATATGGGATATTTTCGTCATATTGTTCATATAATGCCTTATACTCTACATTAACCTTTTCAATATATCACTGCAGCTTCAGATTTGAACAGGCTGTTGTGCCCATTTCGTCCTGGAATGCTTTGAACGATGGTTTCAACTTTTGGGTTTGTCATCTCATTCACTCCTGCAATAACTGCACTCCCATTATAGTCCACCATATCGTCTTCAGTGCCATGAATAATCAATACAGGAACATCTTTATTATTGATGGCCTCCACAGAATCAAATGATGCTGCCTCACCAAATAAAACTCTTTGATAGAGCCACAAATACGGGTACTGGGAATATATAAATCCACCCATCATGCTCTCACCTTGTTCCATGATCATGAACATTGCACTGCTCGCTCCAGAAACACTGACTACTCCAGCTATTTCATGATCAAAATGTAGCACATTTGCGACAGCATAACCACCCCAACTATGACCGAAAAGTACTACCGGAAGCTCTTGAAACGATTCCTCTGAGTCGATGCAGGTCAGTGCGGCATCAATGTCAAGAAGTGCCTGGGGAAATCCTTTGGTGGTTTTCCCTTCACTATCAAAACTTCCAGTTGCGTCATAGGCAAAAACACGCCAACCATGATCAACAAAGTACGTAATTTGAGGCAGATAACTGTCTGCGCCACCACCCAAACCATGTGCTACCACGACGAGTCCTAGAGAGTTTTCAGAACCATAAATATAACCCTTTAAAAGATTGCCCCCTGATTTGAAATCCACCAGTTGTCTTGGGTAGTCCGCTTCCAGATCTACATATCTCAAACTTGCAGAAACTGTTTCGTCGTGCCGCTCGTATCTTGGAAATTGTCCATCATAGATAATTTTGCTCACCACCATTGAAACCAGTGAAAACAACACGATGATCCCTAGTAAGTAAAGTCCTATTTTTTTCATATGTATTGCCCTCTCACACTTTTATATATATATTTGTCCATACCATAAAACAGTATACCATTTTTTCAGTTTGTTTTCTCTTTTGATGGATAATACACTATAATAGAATACAAATACCTAATATCAAGGAGAATTTAAATGAAGTATTACCTAGCACCGCTTGAAGGTGTGACCAATTATATATATAGAAATGCTTATCACAATCATTTTGAGAAAATGGACAAATATTTCACTCCGTTCATCTCAACTAATTCCAATGCACGTCTTTCCGCGAAGGAACTGGATGAAATTCTACCTGATAACAACATAGGGCAATACACCGTTCCTCAAATTCTAGGCAACAACTCCGACGATTTCATTAGTACAGCTAATGTCATATGTGAATATGGGTACAATGAGATCAACCTCAATCTAGGATGTCCCTCAAATACCGTCGTAGCAAAAAACAAAGGCTCAGGGTTTCTATTTCATACCGCACAGCTGGATCGTTTTTTAGATGAGATCTACAGCCAAGCCAAAATGAAAATTTCAATCAAAACCCGACTCGGCAAATATGATCCAGAAGAATTTTATGAAATAGTGAAAATATTCAATAAGTACCCTTTGGAAGAACTGATCATCCATCCTCGAATTCAAAAGGATATGTACAGAAACACTCCCAATCTGGCTGTTTTCAGCACAGTCCTGGATGAAGTCAAAGCACCTGTGTGTTACAACGGGGATATTTTCACTCCAGGTGAACACCAAAATATAATTTCAAAGTATCCGGATGTTCAGAATCTGATGCTTGGAAGAGGCATAATCGGCAATCCAGCGCTACTTGGAAGCATTAAAAAGACCACGCTTGCAAACAAGGCAGTCTTCAAAAGTTTTCATGACACATTATTCCATAACTATCTTGAGACAATGCGCACACAGCAATATGCTCTATCGAAAATGAAAGAAATCTGGTTCTATATGATCCATATTTTTGAAGACAATACGAAGTTTGCGGATCAGATTAGGAAGAGTAAGGATTTGAGTGATTACAAAGCTATTGTTGAAGCGTTATTTGAATCAAATTCTCTACAGGAAGACACCGAAGGTTACAGATGTGTGGTCAATAACTTGAAAATTGGGTAAATACCTTTAAAGAGAAGGAGGTAAGACATGGACTTGATTATTAGAAACGCACGCTTACGAACAGGTGAATTAACGGATATCGGTATCACTGACGGAAAATTATCACAGATTGCTTCCAGTATTTCATCGAAAGACACTGAGGAAATTGATGCGGCCGGTTTGCTTGTCACCCCACCCTTTATTGAACCCCATATTCATTTGGACAAAGTGAACATCCTCGATGTGGTTCGGCCAAATGTCAGCGGAACTTTAACCGAAGCTATAGAAATCATATGGGACAAAAAGAAAAATTATACGGTGGAAGACGTTGTCGAACGCTCTATGAAAGTGATTCAAAAGGCCATTCAAAACGGAACACTTCACATGCGCACCTATGTGGATGTGGACACCATCGGCGGACTTAGACCCCTTGAAGGCATTTTGGCTCTTAAGGAACAAGTCAAACATTTGATTGATCTTCAAATTGTAGCTTTTCCTCAGGAAGGCATCGTTAAAAATCATGGCTGCGCAGAGCTTTTATGGCAAGCCATGGAAATGGGTGCTGATATAATTGGAGGAATGCCTGCCAACGAGGCATCCCCTACGGACAGCCATTACCATGTGGATCTCATTTTCAAAATCGCAAAGGCATTCAATGTCGATGTGGACATGCACGTGGATGAAACAGATGATCCATTTTATCGCACACTTGAAATGGTTGCAGATGCTACCATAAAGAATCACTGGCAAGGAAGAGTCACTGCCGGACATACTTGTGCACTTGCCGCTTATGATGATCACTATGCAAATTATGTCATGGATAAGGTAAAAGATGCAGGTATGTTCATGATCACCAATCCAGTGACCAACCTGATGTTGCAAGGTAGAAATGACAAACAACCCATACGAAGAGGCATCACACGTGTCAAGGAACTCCTTAGCAGGGATATCACAATGAGTTTCGGTCAAGACTGCGTACGCGATACATTCTACCCATTTGGAAGCGCTGATATGCTTCAGGTGGCACTGATTACTGCACATGCCGCTCAAATGAGCCTCCCACATGAACGTGAAAAATTATTTGATATGATTACCTCAGATGCCGCAAGAATTCTAAAGCTTGATGATTATGGGCTTGTCGTCGGCAATTCAGCCAATCTCGTCATCATAGATGCAAAAAATATAGATGAGGCCATCAGCCTACAGCCAGAACGAAGATACGTCATCCGTTCAGGCAAGGTGATCGCCTCAAGCTTGAGAGAAACTTTTAATGTACTTGATCGATAAGTATGAAGCAGTTGAAAGCCGCCATTTGGGTACCCAAATGGCGGTTCACTTCAAAGAGATAATTATTTTACAATTTCACCTGGCCAATCAACAATTCCACCAAAATCATATACATTCTGATAACCCAAATCCACCAACAGCTGGCTGGCCTGGGCACTGCGGTTTCCGCTTCTACAGTATACCAAAATGGTCGCGTCTTTGTCGGTTAGTTGTTCTTCAGACAAGGTTTCAAGTTGATCAAGCGGCAAAAGTAATGCACCTTCTATATGCCCTTCATCATATTCTTCTTGAGTTCTGACATCCACTAAAATGAAGTCATCACCCGATGACATCATCTCCATCGCAACTTCGGCGTTTATCGTGTTGACACCAGTTTCACTTTCTTCACTATCATTACTGCATCCCAAAGCCATAATGGATACTATCAGCAAGGTACCTATTAAAATCATATATTTTTTCATGCGTTCTCCTTTGAATTTGAATCCTATTTGACTATATATTTATTTACCCTCATGAACTTTTATTACTCAGTTTGCCATAATATTGTCTATAAAGATATCAAAAAAAGACTCATAACAACGAGTCTTTACATAGGCTTGATTTTATAGTTTAAATATCATGTCTGCTTTTAAGTAAACCGACTAAATCCAAAACATCATATCTCTGACACCAGGAAAAATCGGACATTTCTGACCACTGGATTCATCGCATACTGTTATGACATATGAATATAATTTGTGACTTTTATAGAATTCAAAGACACTGTCAACTTGATTTTTTGATATATCAAACCCAACTTCAGCCATTGCTTCTACGGCCAAAGGATTGAGTATCCCTTTTTCAAGACCCGCACTTTCTGCAATAAGCTTACCTTCCCCGTAGTAATTTAGAAACGCCTCTGCGATTTGACTCCTCGCTGAGTTATGCACACATACAAATAATAATTTGATTGGCTTCATTGACCTTCACATCCCCTTTTTAAGAAAATCACATTGATCGTCTTCTTTACAATTTACAGCACAATACAATTGTTTTCCTCGCATTATTACTGTTCTATAATTTACATAACCTAAAAGCCCTAGAATAACTACTAGCACAGTTATAAATACAATTCTCTCAACCATGTGACACCTCTCACTTAAATCGTATAGACAATTATTATATGATTAAGGATATCATTATCATGTAAAACCAAAGCCTTAGTTGTGTTAAATCCAAGTTAATTATCAAAATAAGCCATTGCTGATTCTTTGCAAAAAAAATCCACATTGAACCTAATTTCAATGTGGGTTTTTAATTTCTAAGAATTTAATTCATTCCTTCCAATAAAATTGTTGCAATAGCTTCGCATCCTAAATGGTAAGTTTCGTCACCTATGCGTGCAACTATGAATACTGGATCACCATAACTGGTGATGAAAACTTCTTCTCCATTTTCAAGTTCAATAGTCATATTGTATCCAGTAATCATCTCAATGTATGCTGTGTCCATTATGAAACTGTCATTAAATGCGGTTTTAATTTCTTCGATTTCTTCATCGGTAAAGTTTCTATCAATGATATTCCCTTCGACATCTTTAAGGACAATACTTTCTATACCATCAATTTTCGCTGAGAACTCCGCACCTCGGAGGGTTGTTTCGCCAATTGTTTCATCTCCATTTGAATCCGGATTTTCAATTGGTTCTTCAATCGCCGGCATTGTGATTGGATCATCTTGACTAGCAGTTTGATCGTCTAATTTTGTACAACCTGATAGGAAAACAACCCCTACTAAAACCAATATTCCTATTTTACCTTTAGTGTAATTCATAAAAATGTCTCCTTTTAAAATAATCAATTATGTTGACGTTATATTAATTTAGACGCAACACAAAGCAAAAAAGTTCCATTTTTCTGATCAAAATACCTTGTGCTGGGCAATTGTAGTGGTTCTTTTGAACAATATAATATGGGGTCCAATGGGAAAATAATCAAAGACATCTCCATATGACTCAAACCCTAGTTTGTAATAGTATTCGATAACATCGGTTCGTCCTTTACACCACAACAAACTGCATCCTGACTTAATCAACTTTTCTTCAGCATATTTTACTATAAATCTACCCGCGCCGAGTTTCCTATAATCGGGATTTGTTGCCATTGCTCTCAATCTAAACTGATCAATTTCTGGAAAAATTTCATTGCACTCCCTATTGAAAGATGCAATGCTCACCAACTTCTCCTTGTGAAATGCTCCAACATGAAAAGTCTCAATATGCTTGTCGGTATCATAAATACAATCTTCAATCGATTGGTGAGGTCTCAATATTTTGTGTCTAAAATCGATGATGTCATCTAAAATGACTTCCTTTATTTTGAACATAACATGCCTCCAGAAAAATGTATTCAAAGTTCAAGTAATGCCTTTTGTTTCTTGGAAAGTGATTTGTATACGATTTCATAAGAATAATCCATCAGTTTATAAATTTCATCATCAGGCACATCTCGATTGAAAATAACTGTATTCCAGTGCTGCTTATTCATATGATAGCCGGGAATGATCCCACTGTATTTTTCTCTTAGTGCAATAGCCGATGCCGGGTCACATTTCAGATTTAAACCAATTTCATCTTCACGATCATACACAAGTCCGAACATCTTACCACCAACTTTTAGTACGAGCGTAGTCTCATCAAAAGGGTATGTTTCCTCAGCATGAGGTTTGCTCAAACAATACTGTACTGCTGTTTTTATATTCAATGCTCAATCCTCCCTTCACAATATACTTCACTACTGCGATTGTACACTTATATCCATATTATATCAATTGAACTTAAGTTGTAAAAGGCGTATACTGATGACGATAATAAAAACGAATATGGGAGGATTTATGAAGAAATTTATTGTTATGCTATTAACTCTAATGCTTCTGATTGGCAGCACCACCTTTGCATCCACTTCCGATGATATTCATGTTTTTGTTAACAACAGTCCTCTTTTATTTGATGTTAATCCAACGATTATTGAGGGACGTACTGTTTTACCAGTAAGAGCTATCTTTGAATCTCTAGGATTAGAGGTGGGTTGGGATGACACTACGAAGACTGTTACAGGTACTGGAAATGGCGTTGTAATCAAATTGCAAATTGACCAAGTGAATGCTACTGTAAATGGAAAAGAGTTCATATTGGATGTTCCCGCAACTATTATAAGTGGTAGGACACTCGTTCCAGCTAGATTTGTAGCAGAGGCTACCGGTGCAACAGTTGGCTGGAATAGTTCAACAAGAACTATATCTATTGATGAATCGTTTTCTGCTAATAGTGGTCTTATCAATACCTCATATAAGTCTATAGAAGTAGATGGCGGAGACCTTTCAGGTCATCGAGAAGCTAATGTAGTAGTAGATATCGGATTTGGCTCTAGAAACTATTTTGCCTTCACAAACGAGTATGGACAGTTGGTCAGAGTAACTGCGGATGAAATCATCCTTCAAGATGATACTAGAGAACCAGTTCTTTCTAATGGTAGATATTACGAAAATGCGGCAAATGTTCCTGGCACTGAAAGTTCAACACTCGATAAGGGACACATCATTGCGGATAGTTTAGGTGGCGTAGCAAATGCCTATAACATAACTCCACAAGACAGTGTACTAAATAGTCGTGGTGATCAAGCTTATATGGAAAAAATCATTCAAGACTCTGGTGGTTGCACTGATTTAATTGCTGTTATTACGTATCCAAATACAGCTACACAGATACCCAGTCATTATAGCTATACTTATACTATAAATGGATTTGCTATTCATGATGAATTTGATAATGTAAATCCTGATGTAGTAAACGCTATCATAGATGACAACGATGAGAAAATTGTATCTGCTGGTTCAAGCTCAGTATCTATACTAAGTGTCGGACTTGAGTCTGAACAAGTTATCATTAAGAATGATTCATCAGTATCCGTTCAAATGAAAGGGTATACACTAGTAAGCGTCAGAGGAAATCAAGTTTTCATATTCCCTGATTATCTATTAGACGGTAGTAAAACCGTGACGGTGTATTCTGGAAAAGGTAGTGGCGATTTGAAGTGGACTGGAAGTTACATGTGGAATAATGATGGTGATCCTGCTGAGTTATATGATCCAAATGGTAATTTAATCAGTAATTTTTCCAAATAATAAAATCCCAGTCAATACATGTTATCTATGTATTGACTGGGATTTTATTTGGTTGTGTGAATTTACGAATTAAAAAAAATCAAATATACGCATAAGGACAAAATAAACATCACCATAAAACCTGCAATCATTTTACCCAGCGTTTTTGAGTATCCACCAGGGGATATTTCATTTCTGGAATCCAGCAGTTTAATAATGGGATGAAGTCTCCAAAAATAAGAGGCAATTGACAGAATCAATACAAATACGGATAGCATTTTTGTCATTGTCGATCCCGTGAGTAAAACCACAATTAAAAGGGAAATGAAAATCAACTTAGTTCCCGCGACCCAGAACACCATATACCTTACAAACTCATGCATGTCTGGATTTTCCTTGGATTTTTCCCATGCATTAAAAACTGCCACACCGTTACCCATTTTCGAATCGGGTGCAAAATACAAAATCATGACATTTCCCGCTTCCAGGATAATGAATAATAAAATAGCCAATGTTAAAATCATGATTGCACTCCTTTATATTTACTACTTGATTTTACGAAACAGATAGTTTTCAACTGATGAAACATATTTTGGACCTTTCATCTTTTCTTTAACTTTTATCAGATCAATGTCTTTACTTTTTGGCATAGTAAAATAATTTTCCAAATTGGTATCAATGATTCTATTATTGACAATGACGCCAACGAACTCAAAATCATCATCAAAATATGATAAAGTGGCGTCCCCATGACTGTCATTGCACAACAAAATACCACCAGCCTTCAAATATCTTTTTGTTGCTTGACCAACAAAGCCTGCATATTGAGAAATAATTAAATCGACTGGCTCGATATCCAATTCTTTATTATAGTCCTGGCCAATAAAAGCTATATCACACTGTTCTTCATACTCTTTATTCTCAACTATATAATCTTTGATTAAATCAATATTCTTAAAGAATTTAATCGCCCCATTAAAGTTGTCAATATAGATTACCTTAGGAATAACCAATGAAGGTGAAATATCAATATGACTTCCAGGATATAACGCGCTTAGTGTTTCAAATCTTTTGGTTACCACTCTGTAAAGCTCAATTCTATTGCCTATTTTATTCCGATAATCAAGATATTCCTTGATGATATTTTCACTCTTTGACATTCTACTCTCCTCTTTTCAAATTACCGCAAAATTGATTCCTGATACTCAATATCTTCATAAACATTTTCTTTACCATTCATGAACAATACTGAAATGAAACTCAAAAGTGCTGAAACCAATACGAGAATCATCGCAATTTTAAAAACCTCTTCACTACTGTATCCTGATGCATTCAATCTTTTGATCAGATAGCCCATGCTTAGTGATATAAACCCACTTCCGACAAATTCACCTATGTTCACTACTGAAATAGCAATACCGGTATATTTAAGAGGGTTTACATTTTTTACATTAGAAAAAACAAGGATATGGCAAATCATGAATATGCCCATTAAAAAGAATATAACGGGCCATTGGTTAACGGGTGGCTGCCCCTTAAAAAAGACTATGATATAAAGCCATAGCAAGGCATAACCAGAACTTGCGAAAATCAAAATTTTCTTTATTTCTCCACCAAGCAAATCTGAAACTTTTCCAACGATTGGAGCACCGACGATAAACCCATAGGTGATAAAGGAAAGGTAATAGGCAGCTTTTTCACCATTCATACGATAAACCGTTTTGAGATACCCGTTACCCCAGAGTCCAAGAACTGCAGTCAATGAACCCACAAAGAATACCATTATAAAAAAGTTTGGATAATTTTTTTTATTGGTTAAAACAAATTTCACGCCTTCTCTGATATTGATTCTACTACCTCGATCACTTTGTGGCTGCTCTTTTACAAACAGAAAAATTGCAATGGATAAAAGAACTGTTATAATGCCAAGAATCACAAAGGTATCTCGCCACCCAAAATTGAGTGCTATATATGTTAAGGGGATGGTCGCAAAAAAAGCACCGAAATTTCCAAAAAGTGATGTCAATCCAGATAATGTAGAATACATATTTTTTGGAAACAATGTTGCTTGTAACTTCATAACAGAAACAATGATCACAGATGTCCCTATTCCAACCAACAATCTAGCAAAATAGGATAAATAGATCAGATGAGAAAATCCAAAGATAAATGAGCCGACTGCTGTAACGGCCATGCCTATTGTACATATTTTTCTGACACCGATGGTATCGACCATGATACCAACAGGGAGTTGCATCAAAGCATAACCATAAAAGGTCATTGCAGCCAGATTGGCAATCTGAACACTATCAAGATTCAAATCAAACATCAACTGATCTGCAACAGAACCAATTGCCAATCTATGAAAAAACACGATTACAAAACCAAAGACCAAGATTCCCCAAGAAACCCAACGATTTATTTTCAAATTATTTAACTCCTAATATTATTTTGATGATCTGATTTCGCTGATGTCACGCTTATACCCGTTAATAAATACACTCGCATCTATGTTGTACGCAACACTGTCAAATCCTTTTGCAAAGGCATCTTTCGCAGCCTCTATACTGCCAGCATATATAATTGCAGGCTTATTTGCTTTTTTGCAGGCATTTAGTATGCGCTCAATCGCTTCAATGAATATTGGATGACCAAACTGAACTGGAACGCCTAATGAAATTGACAAATCAAATGGTCCAACAAATATGCCGTCAATGCCATCCAGCTGAACCACTTCCTCTATGATTTCAAGTGCACTCACAGTTTCACATTGCGGCAGAACAAGAATCTCATCGTTGCATTTTTTCATGAAAGTTTCAATACCAGCACTAATGTTCTCGTCATAACCGTAGTTATTTGAACGTACACCAGCAAAACCTCTGTTCCCTAGTGGTTTATATTTTGCAAATGAAACAACTCTTTTAAAATCCTCTATCTTATTCAGCATCGGGACAATAATGCCTTTTGCACCCTGATCCAGGCAGCGCTGAATTTCTTTGTGATCTGTATTCGCAACACGCACAAACGGTGTGATTCCAGCACACTCCGCACCTCGAATCAAGTTAATCATATTCTCGGTATCATAAGGTCCATGCTCTGTATCTATAATCACATAATCAAGCCCGAGCTCACCCATACACTCTATGTGACTCTGTGTTGCCATCACTAAAAATGTGCCCAGAGGTTTTTCTTTCTTAAGCATTTTTTCTTTGATTTTATTCATCCATTGATCCCCCTCTACTTTATTAAACGTTTAATTATTGCTTAGATTTAAAGAACTCGCCCAAACTTTTCATGGATTCTTCAATCACATGTTCATTAATTCCTGCAAAAGATAAGCGCAAATACTGACTGCCTTCGTGATTTTCTTCAACAAAGAAGTCACTTCCTGAGCCATAAGTGATTTTCACCTCTTCAATGGCTACAGGCAGTAGCTCTCTCCCATCAAGTCCTCGAGGGAGCTCAACCCAAATATAATATCCGCCATCTGGTGATGTTTGCTTTGTGCCTACGGGGAAATGATTTTCAATTGCCTTTTTCATCACATCTCTTCTCGATCGATAGATATTGCAAAGGTTTCCTAAGTGAGATGGATAATGACCACCATTGAAAAATTCAGCGCAGATGGCCTGTGTAAGCCCATTTGTACATGTATCTATCGCAAGCTTCATATCTACTAAGTCTTTCATGATTTCAGAATCTGCAACGATATACCCAAGTCTAGCACCGGGAGAAAAAATCTTTGATAAACTATTGGCATAAATGACGTTCTTGCTATCCGTATATGTTTTGATTGGATCCAATCGTTCTCCGCTATAGCGAATTTCACTGTATGGATCATCTTCTAGTATAATGACGTCATATTTTTCTGCAAGTAAAGCCATATGTTTTCTCTTCTGAGCTGACATGGAAATTCCTGTGGGATTTTGAAATGTTGGCATCGTATATATAAGTTTCGGATGATATCTGTTTATTTTTGCTTCAAGATCTTCCATATTCAAACCATCTTCATCCATAGCACAGGATTGACACTTGACCTCAAAACTATCAAACAGCATCTTTGCGTGGACGAATGTTGGGGATTCCACAAGAACCACATCACCCGGATCAAGATACAATTTGCACACAAGATAAAGGGCTTGGATGCCACCCGCTGTAATCATGATCTCATCCATATTTGCTTTAATTCCATTTGGAATCAAAAGGTTTTCCTGTACTGCTTTTCTCAAAGTTGTGAGTCCAATGGTCGCTCCATAAGAAAGTGCTTGCATCGCTTTTTCTTCATCGTTTAGGACTGATTGCGTTAATTCTCTAATCAATTCTATCGGATAAGCTTCCTTTGCCGGCGCACCACCCCCAAAGGACGTAAGTTCTTTATTGGTCAAAGACTCCATAATATTATGCATGCACTCTATGATGTAATCCATTGATTCACGACGTTTCGCATATTGAACCATTCCATCACTCACCTTTCATTCCGCAGTTTTGACAGTGTTTTCACCTCTACCAATAGTTTACTTCATCGAGCAATTATTTGCCATTGTATTTCGAATAACTTTTGAGATTTGGATTAATTACGGGGTTCGACTCCCCCCATCTCCACCAACGAAAAAAGACCACCTAAGGCGGTCCATTTCATTGGTGGAGATGGGCCAACACCGTCCGTATACACGTCCAATCTGGTGTGGCCTGTTGCAATCGTTACACGGTGTTATGTTTATGATGAATATGATAAATTAACATAGAACTCATTGAAATCATCTAAGATATCAATCTCCGAAAGGATTTTCTTAACAATTCTTTCGTCTAACACCAACATTTAACAGTATTTAACATTCAATTTGCTTAGCTTCTCTTAAAAATTTCGTTTATAGTATTCATAATTTCACTGAATTGAATATTTTCAGCATAAGGAAATTTATTGGTATAGGATTGCCAAATATTTTTCATTTCCTTACTTACCTCAATATCACTTAAATATTTATCATGATTTTCTACATAGATTAATGTATTTCTCTCTTCTGCCTTTTTCTGAATTGCGTCTATTAATCGTTCAAAATCGATTTCATCTTTTCGAAGGGCCATCAGTATATACACATCATAATAGTCTCTCGCTCTAGTATTGGCAACGTTTCGTGCTAGAATTGATTCAATTTTTTCTGCGAGAATCGTATATATATTATAAGCTTTAATCGATAAATCACGCTCTTCAAACATTAACCTAAAAGAATACTCTATTTCCCTTGGAATAATTAAATCTCCAGTTGTGATATCAATTTTCATATTCACTTTGATTGTAAAAAAATGAGCTTCAACTGAAATTCTAAAATCATCGTGATCACTTATATCATGGATATTCTTAATATCTTTTAATATAAAAAATACGTTATCATCAATAGCTATAGATAATATTTCATTTATAATATTTTCTATAGCTCTTCTGTCTATTGGGATACCTTTAATCGTTGTGTCCATATCCATCGTGCTTCTCATATCTATTCCAACCATTGCTGCAATTAGAAATCCACCTTTCAATATGAAATTGTCTTTATAGTTTGATACCGAAATTCTTTCAAGAAGTCTTTCCATCATGAAATTTTGAAGCAGATTATTCGCATTCAGACTATTGTTTTTAGCTACCATGTTGTTAATCCAGTCTTTTAATTGTCTTGGACTGTTAATTTTCATGTTAGAACCTCCATGTATTTGCGAACTAAATCTTTAATTTTGAAAATCTCAGCATATCCTAGTAATAATGAATAGTCCGCTCCAGGCATTTTCATATACCTCCGGAGAGATTCGTTTATAATATCAGCATCCAATTGATCTTTCTTTTTAATGCAATCACAAATAGTTCTTTCCTTATCGTAAACAAAGACTTGATGTCCATAAGGTGTTTCAGTAGTAGTTTTACCAATAATGTGAAGCTTCTCATCGATATAAAAGAACTTGTATTTATCTTTTTCTTTTAGAAGTCTAGTGTTATACCCAGACGGTATGGTCAACATCATTTGTAGTGGCATTCTATCTGATAAATCATGAAAATATAGTGCTGTCTCGTGGGAGAAGATACCTTTTTTACATCTGTACTGCGTTAAAAAGAACTCATCTTCCATTTGATTGGGATCCATATACAAACCTTGTTCAAGTTTTTGAATTTCACCTGATTGCTTCATTCTTTGAATTGTTTTATATGATACACCAGCCTCTCTAGCTTCTCCTGATGTCAGAATTCCATTTTTTTCTTTTAGCAATTTGTCCACTAAATATTTTTGACTCATCATATCACCTCATTTGTTATACTTGTTCGTATATACGTTATCACATACGAACGAATATGTCAATTTAAAATGGGTACCGACTAGAGTTTGCCCATGCGTTAGCGAGGCCACTGAAAAAGAGCCGGATTTTCAGTGGCCTCCAGATCAGCAACGCTTTTTTCATTTAATAGTCTCCCTTAGTCCAACTCCGATTATCATTCATCGTTAAACAAACGTTCCATAATCGAATCTCTTATTTTCGAATTTTCAAAATCAACTTTTCCATGAAAATGAACAACTATCTCGCCCTTTTGGATCACGATTTCATCGCGTTCTTCTGAAATCGACAGATTGTCTACATCCCAATATTTCCTCAAAGTCTCATCAGAACGCATCACCTTAACCAAGTAGTACGACCCTTTCCACTTGATGCCTTTTTCTAATTCTTTATTGATTCCTTTGAATATAGTCCTAGCAATGTTCGCACTATTTGATTGATAAAAATTAACAGTAAACCCAACTACTTCGCCATCGATCAATCGATTTTCCCAGTAATTATAATGTTTTGGTACAACCGGACTCCTCCCAGGATTAAACCCACTTCTGATGAGCTGACCCACCTCTTCTGATTGTCCAAAATCCATTTTAGGGTAATCACTCGGTATTATGACAATTTTGTTATACTCATCTTCAGAAAAATTTATGTTTGAATTGTTCGTGAACGCAATCACAGCGACAATAATCAAAAATGCTAAAGTTATATACAGAACACTGTCTTTCTTTTCTTTCCCTTTTTTCTTGATCATATATCTCACTCCAAGCCCAACGCACACTCCAAGGAGTGGCGCAAACATTGCATCCATAACAGCTTGTGGCTTAACAATAGCATCAAGCAAGATCACTATCACAAAAATCATAGTGATGATGAGAGCCGGAATGTTGATGGCAAGTGCTCGTCGCCTTGCTGCTTTTAATGTGGGTACTCTGAGAGAATACCCATTTTTTACTGAACGCCTCATTCTAAAAATCCAAGATAAATTATAGCTTGAAGAGATGAAAATGACCAAAAATAAAACTGGAAATAAATATGTACCAAATACGCCTACATAACTGAGGAGATTTTTATAATTAATCGGAAAATGTAACACAGTAGTCAAACCTGCGATGAACATAAAAAGCATCAATCCCATTAGCTCGTTTTTCCACAAAGTTGAAGCCACAATTTTCTGTTCCAGCACCTCATCTGTTTGAATAGGCGTAATATCATCGTTTTTATCGGCATAAAAATACTGTAAATAATCGAGCGACGTAATAAAATGCCACCCCGATTCTTTACAAAGTTCTCTGTACACTTTTGCGTCTTCAGTATTTTCTGGTGCCAGTGGTCCTCCCTTTTTAAACACATCTATACAGAATTTGAGTTTTCTTGGTTCTACTGCTATAAACTTTGCAAACACACGGTTAATCTTCTCTAGCATCCAACCTTTTGCCGCCATTTCCTCCAAATATTTCTCTATAGCTTTGTAATCAAGTGATAAAAACCCCCAAAAAACCCATTTGCTTTTACGTTTCATTTGATTGCCTCCCCTCTTCTAACAACACCATGCCATCTTCAACCAGTTGATTTAGCCTCTGGTGCTCAGCCCTTAATATCGTTAGACCTTTCTCTGAAATCAAATAGACCTTCTTACGATTGTCTTCGACGACCTGAGTGATGATTTCTTCTTCCTCAAATCTAGACAAAAGGTTATAAAGCGTTCCTGCCCCTACTTTCACACGGCCTTTCGTTATGGAGTCGACCTCCTGCATGATGCCATAGCCATGTTGTGGTTTGAGAAGCGTCAAAAGTATGTAATACATAGACTCAGTTAATGTTTTTAGTTGTTCCCTTGCCATCGAATACGCCTCCTAATAACTATATCGATAATTGATATATCTATTATCGATATAGTAGTATTTTCTGATTTTTCTGTCAACCACATCAGTATCTCTACGACAACTATGGTGGTTTTTATCACACCATCTCCACCAGGGTCGCTCCGATCATGCAAGATCCAAGCACATCAATATGGGGAGTCGAG
>JAIOSU010000332.1 GCA_021107455.1 Clostridiales bacterium
CTCTTTTTGGTCAATCAATACTTTTAAAATTTTGTTCTTCATATGATTACCATCCTCGATAAATTCGATAACATTATAACATAATTATAAGATACATGATTAAAGAAACCCTAAATCACTATAGAAAATGTGATTTAGGGTTTGGTAACTCATACATTTTAAATTTTTGAGCTCTAGAATCCACCAAACAATGAAAGCAATACCCCAGCTGAAACTGCGGAACCGATAACACCCGCAACGTTTGGACCCATGGCATGCATGAGCAAGAAGTTGCTTGGATCGGCTTTTTGACCGACAACTTGTGAAACTCTGGCTGCCATTGGGACAGCAGAAACTCCTGCAGAACCAATCAGTGGATTTACTTTTTCTTTGACAAATACATTCATGAGTTTAGCAAGTAATACACCTGCTGCTGTTCCGATAGCAAATGCCACAACACCAAGCCCTACAATTGCAAGTGTCTCAACTTTGATGAAAGCTTCAGCTGAAGCTGTTGCTCCAACTGTAACTCCAAGGAAAATTGTTACGATGTTCATCATAGCGTTTTGAGCGGTGTCGGTCAATCTGCCAACAACTCCTGATTCCTTGAAAAGATTACCTAGCATCAACATACCTACAAGCGCTCCAGCTGGTGGAACAATCAGCGATACGATCAATGTACCCAAAATCGGGAATACTATCTTTTCAAGTTTAGAAACTGGTCGAAGCTGCTTCATTTTTATCTGACGCTCTTCCTTGGTTGTCAGTAATTTCATGATTGGCGGTTGAATAACAGGTACAAGTGCCATATATGAATATGCCGCTACTGCTATTGAACCCATGATATGTGGTGCAAGTTTTGATGATAGAAATATTGCAGTCGGACCATCCGCACCGCCGATGATGCCGATTGATGCAGCTTCAGCAGGTGTAAACAATCCAGAGGCAATCGCTCCAAAGAATGTGACGAAAATACCAAACTGCGCAGCAGCACCTAGTAAAAGTGATTTAGGATTGGCGATAAGTGGACCAAAATCCGTCATAGCTCCGACACCTAAAAAGATAAGAGGAGGAAATATCCCCAGTTTGTTACCTTGGTAAATATAGTAAAGTAGTCCGCCAACTTGGTCTAGATGGCCATCAGCTGCATAGACCGGTGGAGTCATGAGTCCTGCAACCGGCAAATTCGTTAGGAACATACCAAATGCTATTGGAACAAGCAATAATGGTTCAAAACCTTTGCGAATCGCCAAGTAGAGGAGTAAAAACGATACACCGATCATAATCAACTGTGGACCCGTCATATGATAAAATCCAGTGGACATGTAAAAATCTTTAATTGTTTGAAGCATAGTGCATCTCCTTTCATAACCAGTAATGATCGGATTATCCGATGACTACTAGAACGTCCCCTGAATTTACTGATGCACCTTTATTTGTATTGATGGAAAGTACCTTGCCACCTGCCGGTGCCATGATTTCGTTTTCCATTTTCATGGCTTCAAGGATCAACAACACATCGCCTTGGCTTACTGTGTCGCCTACAGCAACTTTGATATCGAATATTGTTCCAGGCATTGGAGATACTACTTTTTCTCCACCTTCTGCCACTGGTGCACTTGGAGCTGGAGCTGCAGCTTTCGGAGCCGCTGCTGGTGCAGGTGCGCTAGATGCCGCTGGAGCTGCTGGTCTTGGAGCTGTTCTTTGTACTGGCGAAGCTACACCGCCCACTTCTTCTACTTCAACTTCATATGCTTTTCCATTAACCGTTATATTAAACTTTTTCATTACACTCATCCTCCAATAATATTCGAATTAAAATCTAGAAGCCATGACTTCGTTTCTTCCGGTTTGACCCCATACAGGCGTGTTGTCCGAAACTCTGGTGATATTGCTTACAACAATATTATGCATTGATGTATTGAGTGAAGCGGCAATCGCAGCTGTGATTACAGCAATGAGTTCAGATTGATCTTCTTCCTTTGGTGTTTCCACTAAAGGCTTTTCAGCCACAACAGGTTTTACTGTTTTGATTTCAGGCTTCTTGTTTGAATCCATAGCCATGATTATTTGTGACATCAAGGCTGTCAAAGCCCATATCAAAATCAGTGCGGTAAACGTAATGCCCATACCAAGAAGAATTACATACATTGTTGCTACAAGTTTGTCTCCCATCGGCATTTGAGCGAATGTTTCAGCATGTTTAAACTGTTCTAAAATTTCCATTTAGTCACCTCTTCCTAACTACAGCGGTAGATTTCCGTGTTTTTTGGCAGGTCTTGTCTCACGTTTGGATGATAGCATATCAAATGCATCAATCAATCTTGGACGTGTTGCCGCAGGTTCAATGACATCATCTACAAAACCACGTTCAGCCGCTTTGTAAGGTGTAGCAAATTCATCGGTGTATTCTTGAATCAATCTAGCACGTGTCTCCACCGGATCCGCAGCGCTTTGAATCTCTCCTCTGAATACGATGTTTGCTGCGCCTTGTGGTCCCATGACTGCAATCTCAGCTGATGGCCATGCCAAAACGAGATCTGCTCCAAGGTCTTTCGAGCACATTGCAAGATACGCTCCACCATATGCTTTTCTAACGATCAATGTCAATTTTGGTACAGTTGCTTCACTATAAGCATAAAGCATTTTAGCTCCGTGACGAATGATTCCGCCGTATTCTTGTTCCGTTCCAGGTAAGAAACCAGGGACGTCTACGATATTTAATAAAGGAATATTGAACGCATCACATGTTCTTATGAAACGTGCAGACTTATCAGAAGCATTAACGTCTAGACAACCTGCCAATACTTTTGGTTGGTTGGCTATGATACCGATTGTCTTTCCATTCAATCTGGCAAGACCCGTAATGATATTTTTTGCATAATAAGGTAGATATTCCATGAAATCACCACCGTCAACAATTGCGCGAATCACATCGTGCATATCATATGGCTTGTTTGGATTATCCGGCATAATTGAATTGAGTGCTTCTTCAAGTGCATTGATATCATCTTCGCATGCATACTCAGGAGCAGTCTCCATATTGTTGGATGGAAGGAAACCAAGTAATCTTCTAATATCTTCGATACATGCTTGGTCAGTTTCTGACATGAATTGGGAAACACCACTTACCGAGTTGTGAGTCATTGCTCCACCTAATGCCTCCGCAGTCACTTCTTCACCAGTTACAGTCTTGATGACTTGAGGTCCTGTAATAAACATTTGTGATGTTTTGTTCACCATGAAAACAAAGTCTGTAAGTGCTGGCGAATAAACTGCTCCACCTGCACAAGGTCCCATAATTGCGGTGATTTGTGGAATTACACCAGATGCCATAGTGTTTTTGAAAAATATTTTTCCGTAACCGGATAATGCATCTACTGCTTCTTGGATTCTTGCTCCACCTGAATCATTGATTCCAACTATTGGTGCACCCATTTTTAGTGCATTGTCCATTGCTTTGCAAATCTTGTTTGCATGCATTTCACCAAGCGATCCACCAACAACAGTAAAATCTTGTGAGTAAGCATAGACCAAACGGCCGTCAACTTTACCATAACCTGTTACAACACCCTCTGCAGGTGCTTCGACACTTTCCATTCCAAAATTGGTGCAACGATGTTTAACAAATGCATCCAATTCAACAAATGTTCCTTCATCAAAAAGTAAATCCAAACGTTCCCTTGCAGTCAATTTTCCACTATCATGTTGTTTAGCGATGCGTTTTTCACCACCACCTGCCAGGATTACTTCTTTCCTTCGTCTTAAATCATCCAACTTGTTTACAGACATTTTGTCCCTCCACCCTTTATTTATTCAGATCGTTCGCTTAATTCCACCAAAACCCTATTTGAGCTTTTCGGGTGAACAAATGCAATCTTTGCTCCACCGGCACCATATCTTGGTTTTTCATCGATCATCTTCATACCTTTTGAAAGCATATATTCAATAGCTTCTTCAATATTGTCCACTTTGAAAGCGATATGTTGAACGCCTTCGCCATTTTTCTCAATGAATTTAGCTATTGGTCCATCTTCAGATGTGGATTCAAGCAATTCGATCTCAGTATCACCAACCGGTAAAAAAGCGACACGGACCTTTTGTTCATCAACGACTTCAGTTCCCTGTAACTCGAGCCCGAGTATGTCCTGGTAAAATTTTATGGACTCATCCAAATTCTTTACTGCTATACCGATGTGATCGACTTTTAATGTTTTCATTGATATCCCTCCGCTGTTTCCTTTACTATTCTAACAATTCTAAAAAATCAAGTAAACTAACTTATTAAACGATTATACGTTTTGACTTTTATTATTAAAGTCTTTTATTGACCTAATATATTTATTAAAAACTTACACTTGAAGTGCCGATTTGACATCATCAAAAACGGCATCTACCGCTGAATATGGATCCATCTCGCGATCTGCGACCCGTTTTGCATAATATTCGAGTTTCTCCTCTTTTTGCGATTTGTCCAGTATAGTATGTTCGATGCGTTCTTTGATTAACTCGACAACTTCATTTTTCGCATTGTTGGCTCTTCTTTCATCGAATAATTCATTGTCAATCATATATGTCCGGTGCATGTGAATGGATTCCAACAGTTCATCAATCCCTTGATTATCTACAGCTACCACCATTTTAACAGGAGGTCTCCATTTGACGTCCTTGTTGAAGTCGAGCATCATCTCAATTTCTCTGGCAGTTCTTTTTGCTCCATCCCTATCCGATTTGTTGACCGCGAACACATCTCCAATCTCCATTACTCCAGCTTTAATCGCTTGAATATCATCCCCTAAACCTGGAACCATAACCATAACAGTTGTATCACAGTTTTTAACAATATCTATTTCAGATTGACCGACACCGACAGTTTCAATAAATATATAGTCTGAACCCATGATGTCAAGTACTTTTATTGCCGCCGATGTCGCTTCTGAAATGCCACCCAAATGGCCTCTCGCTCCCATGCTTCTTATAAACACGCCGGAATCCATACTCAAATCGTTCATGCGAACCCTGTCACCGAGTATGGCTCCGCCTGTAAAGGGAGAGGTTGGGTCCACAGCAATTATGGAAACCGATTTATCTTGTTTTCTTAGTGCTTTGGCGAGTTTGTCAGTTAGTGTGCTTTTTCCTGCTCCAGGAGGTCCTGTAATTCCTATGACAAAAGCGTTTCCACTCTTGTGGTATAGTTTTTTCAGAATTTCAAGACCTTCAGGATCTTTGTTTTCAAGCAATGAGATCAGCCTTGCCGCAGCGCGTTTGTCTTTTCCGAGCAGTCTTTTCTCGATATCCATATTGCCATCCTCCCAGGTTGACCATGGGTGTTTAGGTCACTTTTTTCTATCTTTTAGCAACATTTTCTCTAATGTAGTCTATTGTAACTTGTGTAGGCGTTCCAGGTGTGAAAATTGCTTTGATTCCTTTTTCCTTTAATGCAGGGATATCATCCGTAGGGATTACTCCTCCACCAATTACTAGAATATCCTCTGCCTCTTCAGCTCTTAAAAGGTCTACAACTCTTGGTAACAGTGTGTTGTGTGCGCCTGACAAGATGCTCATCGCAATACAATCCACATCTTCCTGAATCGCCGCATTGACAATTTGCTCAGGTGTTTGTCTAAGTCCTGTATATATTACTTCCATACCTGCGTCACGAAGCGCTCTAGCAATAACCTTTGCACCTCTGTCATGACCGTCAAGGCCCGGTTTAGCCACTAAAACTCTAATTGGTCTGTCCATCTTTTCCTCCTCATATCCACTAAGAACTATAAGTTAACCGTTTGTTGGTATTCTCCGAAGACTGCTCTCATGACATCGCAAATTTCACCGAGTGTCGCGTAGGTCTTAACAGCGTCAAGTACATAAGGCATTACATTTTCAGAACCTTCACATGCTTTTTTGAGGGCTGACAATGTTTCTTCCACTTTTGTATTGTCTCTTTTCGCCTTAAGTTCAACCAATTTCTGTTTTTGCATTTCCCCAACTGCTGGATCTACACGAAGCAATCCTTTTGGAGCTTCCTCTTCGATTTGGAATTTGTTGACACCGACAACAATTAGCTCGTTATTTTCAATTTTCTTCTGATAATCATATGCCGCATCCATGATTTCTTGTTGGATGTATCCCGAGTCAATGGCTTTTGTAGCTCCACCGATATCATCGATCTTCTTGATATAAGCATATGCCTCATCTTCAATCTCTTTTGTTTTAGCTTCAATATAGTAGGAGCCTGCGAGTGGGTCGACTATGTCCGTCACACCACTTTCGTTGGCAACAATTTGTTGAGTCCTAAGTGCGATTCTGACTGAATCTTCAGTTGGAAGAGCCATTGCTTCATCTCTGGAGTTGGTATGCAAACTTTGAGTTCCACCAAGAACAGCTGCAAGAGTCTGGATGGCAACTCTTACGATGTTGTTATCCGGTTGTTGTGCTGTGAGTGTAGATCCACCAGTTTGAGTATGAAACTTGAGTTGCATGGATTTTGGATCTTTTGCGCCGAATCTGTCTTTCATGATACGCGCCCAAAGTCTTCTAGCTGCTCTATACTTAGAAACTTCTTCCAGCAAATCGTTGTGCGCGTTGAAGAAGAATGACAAACGAGGAGCGAATTCATCGACATCAAGACCTGCTTTGATAGCCGCTTCCACATATGCAACACCATCCGCAAGTGTAAATCCGACTTCTTGAGCCGCTGTCGATCCCGCTTCTCTTATGTGGTAACCAGAAATGGAAATGGTGTTCCATTGTGGCACTTCTTTTGAACAATATGCGAATATATCTGTAATCAATCGCATGGAAGGCTCTGTTGGAAAAATATAAGTGCCTCTTGCGATGTATTCTTTAAGTATATCATTTTGAATGGTACCTCTGAGTTTTTCAGATGATGTACCTTGTTTCTCGGCAACTGCAATATACATAGCCAAAAGTACCGAAGCTGGTGCATTGATGGTCATTGACGTACTCACTTTGTCAAGAGGTATGCCATCGAACAAAATTTCCATGTCTGCCAAAGAGTCGATTGCAACGCCGACCTTTCCGACTTCTCCTTCTGATAATGGATGATCAGAGTCATAACCAATTTGTGTAGGTAAGTCAAATGCAACTGAAAGACCGCTTGATCCTTGCTCTACCAAAAATTTGTAGCGCTTGTTCGATTCTTCTGCAGTAGCGAATCCCGCATACATTCTCATTGTCCAAAACTGACCTCTGTACATGGTCGGCTGAACACCTCTAGTGTAAGGGTATTGACCTGGAAATCCTAAATCGTTTGCATAATCCATGTCTGCAATATCAACAGGTGTGTACAATCTATTCACCACTGAACCCGATCCTGTAGTGAATTCTGTCTTTCTTTCCGGGCGTTTTTGCAATTTTTCTTGCGTTTTAGCATTTTCTTTATCTACAGCATCTTTAAGAATAGAAATCTGATCCTTGTTAAACATCATTAACTCCTCCTTTAATTATTGACCGCATAAGGCATTTTGCCTATATAAGAATATCACAAAATCAACCAAATATCATTGTTTTTGTTAAAGTATAATTGTATACTTTCATAACCATTTGGCATCAACTAACAAAAAAAGACCAATAATTTTGTTGCAAGATTTCTTGCAATACCATCTTCAAGTCAAATCCATCACTTTTTGATTAAAACAGCGTTAAGCCAATATTGATGTGGATGACTTTCTCTGGCATCTTGAGTTTTCCACAATGTTTCAACTTCAAAATCATTTTGTTTTCCCATTAGATCGGTAAATTTTAATTCATCAAAATCATTGAAGAAACGACCATGTCTCAATTTTTCATCGGTCCCATATTTGAATGACATATAAAGTGCTCCACCGGGTTTCAAGGCTTTATTGAATTTGGAAACAATTTCTATGATCTCTTCAGTGTGAAAATGTAAAAGAATAGCGCTCGCCCAGATGCCGTCAAATTCGTTTTCATACTTGATATTCATCACGTCGACTTGAAGCACTTCATTGTTGAGAAGTATTTTACCTCTATCGACCACTTCCTTCGCAAAATCAATTGAAACCACTTCATATTTTTGATCATTGAAATAATGGCTGTCCCGTCCGGATCCAAACCCGACATCCAAGATTTTATCACCAGGTTTGAGATGCTTCTCGAACACAGAATAAATACCGCCAAGGTCAATCCCAAAAGTATTTTTGTAAAGATCCATCGCATGGGTGTTATAATACTGCTTCATCATTTGTTTAGACATGACATCTCCTTTCAACTATGTTGTTGTTTTGTATTTGGAAGGTTCGGTTTCATAGAGATTGTTGCCATGAGCATCAATGACCACAATAGCCTTGAATCCTTCTACTTCAAGCTTCCTGATTGCTTCTGCACCAAGATCGTCATACGCGATGACATCATTTTTTTTGACCGCTCTGGCAATAAGTGCTCCAGCACCGCCGATTGCGGCAAAATAGACTGCTTTATGTGTTTGCATAGCATTAATGACTTCTTGACTTCTTTCGCCCTTTCCAATCATCCCTTTCAGTCCCAATTCGAGAAGAGGCAAAGTCATTTCGTCCATTCGATAACTGGTCGTCGGTCCACAAGCTCCAATGACCTTTCCTGGTGCAGCCGGTGAGGAGCCTGAATAATAAATGATTGATCCATTTAGCTCAAATGGTAAGTCCTCTCCTTTTCTTATGGTTTCAATCAATCTCTGGTGTGCTGCATCTCTAGCAGTGAAAATGGTTCCCGAAAGTTCAACCCTATCTCCTGCTTTAAGATCCAGTACCGATTCATCTGTAAGTGGTGTTTGAATTTTTTTCAGTGCCATTTATACCTCCTACAAATAAGCCACTGCATGTCTGGATGCATGGCAATTGATATTTACAACTACTGGAAGTCCTGCGATATGCGTCGGAAAGAGCTCGATGTTGACTCCAAGAGCCGTATTGACTCCGCCCAGTCCTTGAGGCCCTATTCCGAGTTGATTTATTTTTTCCAAAAGACGGGTCTCAAGATCAGCGACATATGGAATCGGACTGGATTCGTCAATATTTCTGAAAAGCGCTTTTTTTGCTATTTGTGCAGCTTTATCAACCGTCCCACCTATACCGACACCCACCACAATCGGTGGACATGGATTTGGACCAGCTTCCTCCACCACACTCAGAACGAAAGCCTCCACACCTTCAATCCCATCAGATGGCTTCAACATTTTGAGCTTTGACATATTCTCACTACCAAACCCTTTCGCAGCGAGTGAAATCTTCAATTTGCCCCCCTCGACAATATCGTAATACACCACTCCAGGTGTATTGTCCTTTGAATTTTTACGAATCAAAGGATCACTGACTACCGATTTTCTTAGATAACCTTTTTCGTATCCTTCCCGAATACCCCTTTGAATGGCATCCTCAAGCAAGCCACCTACAATGTGGACTTCCTGGCCGATTTCGACAAACACCACAACCATCCCAGTGTCTTGGCAAATAGGCATTTGTTGATCACCCGCAATTTGAGAATTGAGTAATAAATCGCCAATTATGCTCTTTCCAATCGGTGAAACTTCACTTATTTCAGCTTTGACGAGAGCCTCTTTTATATCTCGACCTATATTATAATTGCAATCGATGCACATTTGACTAATTTTCTGGATGACATCATCCACATGAACTTCACGCATTTCCGCCTCTTTTTTCTTCAACTTTGCTCATAAATTTTTCAACATTGATAATATAGCGTTCGTGTTTGCCTTCACCGATTTTCTCGTTTTCATCATATGCTTCAATCTTGAAAATCAACTTCTTCCCTTCGATTCCTATGAGTTCAGCGGTTGCTTTGACCTTCTGTCCCATTGGCGTGGCAGCTATATGGACTATATCTACAGACATCCCTACAGTACTGTAACCGGGATCGAGATTTTTTTGCGCACACTTTAGAGCGGCATTTTCCATAAGTCCAATCATCATAGGAGTTGAAAAGACGAAAATACTTCCACTACCGAATGCTGATGCAGTGTGCTTTTCTTCCACAACAAGTTCAGAGGTATAAGTATCACCAATATTTAAATTTTGCATAGTTCAGTTCCTTCCCTTCATTAATATGTTTAAGTCTATCATATCATCAGTGAATAGAAGTATACAACAAAAAAACTCCGGGACTATCCATCCCGGAGTTTGATTGAACTTTGATTAGGCTTTGCTTTCAAAAGGATTTTCATCATCTTTCTTTGGCGCTTCATCTTTTTCTGTTTCATTTGAGTCTTCATTGAGTTTTTCATTCAATTTCTCAAATGCGACTCTTTCTTTCTCTTCTTGTTCTCTGGTCAATCGTCTTTCTTCTTCGATTTTCCCTTTGGTGCTCTCGACTTTTTCCGTCAAGGCTTCTATACCTTCATCATAAGCGATTTTAAATTCCTCACCACTGATGGTCTCATATTTGAGAAGCGCTTCAGCTATGACATGGAGTTTGTCCACATGCTCTTCCAGCAATGTTTTGGCTTTATCATAAGCTTTATCGACTATATTTCTTACTTCTCTATCTATTTCTGAAGCGACGTGTTCCGAATAATTTTTCATCGATGTGAAATCTCTTCCGAGGAATACCTCATCTTCGGTATCGTAACTCATTGATCCAAGGTTATCACTCATGGCATACTTTGTGACCATGGCGCGAGCGATTTTAGTAACTCTTCCGAGGTCGTTTTGAGCTCCCGTACTGATATCACCAAGAATCAAACTTTCTGCAACTCTACCACCAAGAAGTATGATGAGTTCTCTTTCCATACCTTTTTTAGTTGCATAACTTCTATCTTCCTCAGGCAATTGCATCGTAAATCCGCCTGAACGACCTCTAGGAATTATGGTCACTTGATGAACTGGATCGGTTTCTGGTAGCGATTGAGCGATTACAGCATGACCAGCCTCATGATAGGCTGTCAACTTTCTTTCCTTTTCGCTGACAAGTCTACTCTTCTTCTCAACTCCTGCAATAACCTTTATGATGGCATCCTTTATGGTTTCCATTCTTATGATTTTATCACTGATTCGAGCAGATAGGAGCGCTGCCTCGTTCATAACATTCTCTAGATCTGCTGGTGTGAATCCAGGTGTACTTTGTGCAAGCTTTGCATAATTCACATCATCTGCGACAGGTTTGTTTTTTGCATGTACTCTGAGAATTTGTTCTCTTTCTCTGACATCTGGTATTCCAATCATGACTTGTCTATCGAAACGACCTGGTCTGAGTAATGCTGGATCCAGTATGTCAGGTCGGTTTGTTGCTGCAATAATAATTACACCTTGATTATCTGTAAACCCATCCATCTCAACCAATAGTTGATTCAAGGTCTGTTCTCTTTCATCATGGCCACCGCCCATACCGGCGCCTCTTCTACGTCCAACCGCATCAATTTCATCGATAAAAACAATACAAGGTGCGTTTTTCTTGGCTTCTTCGAACAAATCTCTTACTCTGGAAGCACCAACACCAACGAACATCTCCACGAAATCAGAACCGGATATGGTATAAAAGGGAACTCCAGCTTCACCGGCACATGCTCTTGAAAGATAAGTCTTACCAGTTCCTGGAGGGCCAACCATCAATATACCTTTAGGAATCCTTGCACCAAGTGCGAGGTAACGTCTAGGCAATTTGAGGAAGTCCACAATTTCTTCCATTTCCTCTTTTTCTTCTTTGAGTCCAGCAACATCTGCAAATGTGATTTTTCGACCGGAATCTTTAACAATTTTCGCTTTACTTTTACCAAATGACATCACTTTGGAACCGCCACCTTGCGAATTTTGCATAAACACAAACCAAAATACCACAAGAAGCAAAATCATAATAATGGTTGGTAATATCTCAATCAGGAAGGGTGTGTTAGCAGGCGGAATGCCTGTCACTTTAACAAGATTGCCGCTATCCTTTAACTCGAGGAGCAACTCACCTGTCTTTTGTGCCAACATACTTGGAACATAACTGGTGAACTTCGAGTCATCATTCAACAGCCCCGTAATACTGTTGCCGTCTATTTGAACTTCCTTAATTTGATTATTCTCCAATTTAACCATGAATTCATCATATGAAAAATCAACTGACTTCTGAGCATTAACCCCAGACATAGTCACCAATATCAAAATCCCAATGAAAATTGCAATATAAATTGATGCGCCTCTTAAACCTTTCTTCATAGCATCCTCCCTTATCGAGTGTACATCACATTATTTTAGCACAATTATCGTTTTTCAACAATATCTTGTAAGCTTATTATCATAATGTTTTTTGTGTCTTTTGTTATTTTACAATGGTCGTGGATACGCATTCCGTGGACCCATACAATCTTTTCGTCATCGCAAATCAGCCATATCGCATCTCGCATTGCCACCGGTACTTTTTCATCAATAAAGAAGTCCTTGATTTTTTTGTGACCTCTCATTCCCATTGGGATGAATCGATCGCCACTTTCTCTAGTCCTAATCGTCAACTTGCCTTTTACTTGATCCGCATCAAGTGCCACTACCCATTCATTAGTTTCAAATTTCGTATAGCTGTCCAGGTCTAAGTCAAAAGAGTATATTTCTGGTGCTATCAAAGTCTTTGTTTGCGGTTCGATTTTTGATACTACATAATTTCCATATTCATATGAAACTACATATCGCTCATCCAATCGAATGGAGGTATTGGTTCTGGTAAGTTTTAGAATCTGGTTCAACTGATCTAAGGATATGTCCACCAAATGCTTTCGAACTTTTCTGATGCAGTATCTCATCAGCTGTCTTTGTTCTGAAACAGTCAAATCCACAAATGATGAATCTCGAATGAGAACTTTGTCTTTTTCTGATACACACATTTCATCGAACAATTTTTCAACATGACTATTCCAAAACATCCTTTCATCTTTCATTATTTCTGTCGTTTTGAAAACAGTGTCGTTGATAGAAGGATTAAAATTGTCTTTGATATATGGGATTAGTACGTTTCGAATTTTGTTTCTGACATAATCATTTTCATCATTGGTATGGTCTCTTCTTGCCACAAGATTGTTCTGAGCACAGTAGTCTTCAATCTGTGTCCGATCCACTTCGAGAAGCGGTCTGACGAAAACACTGTCTCTGACATATTCAATGGATGAAAGTCCATCAATTCCTGAACCTCTAAATAAATTGATAAAAAAAGTCTCCACCAAATCGTTTCGGTTCTGACCTATAGCGATTTTCGTGCCTCCGACTTTTGACCTGACTTCCTCAAATTTCTCATAACGCACTCTTCTGCCAGCTTCCTCAAAGGAAATACCGAGTTCGGATGCATATTCAGAAACATTGACTCTGAAGGTGTGGCATTCCAATCCAAGATTCGAACAAAAGTCCATAACAAACTGTTCATCCGCATCAGCAAATTCTCCTCTGAGCAAATGGTTCACATGCACCGGGACAAGTTCAAATCCAACACTGTCCGAAATGTGAAAAAGGGCGTGTGTCAACGCCAGAGAATCAGGTCCACCTGATAATCCGACAATCACTTTGTCACCTTTCACAAACATATTGTGTTTTTCAATCGTCACAAGCATTGTTTTGATCAATTTGATCTCCTTATTAACCTGAAATCGCCATTTTATTGATTCTTATTGAAGGCGCTCCCATGAAATCATTAGCCATAATCGAGAAGTTCAGATCATCAGCAATTGTATCAATTGCATTGAGCATCTCAAAAAAATTGCCTGATACTGTAATTTGACTCACTGGTTTTCCGAGTTTTCCATTTTTCACTTCAAATCCATGACATTGTAATGAAAAATCACCTGAAATGGAATCAAGACCAGCATGCAATCCTTGAAATCCAACTATAAAGACTCCCTCTTCAATACTGCCAATCAATTCTTCAACCGGAACCTTTCCAGGTTCAATATATATATTGGATGGCGCTGTACCAATTGTACCTTTGTAAGACCCCTTGCTGGCATTACCAGTTGATTTTACCCCATCTTTATGAGCAGTTTTCAAATTATATAAATATGTTTTAAGAACACCATTTTCAATAATTCTTTTTGGAGCGGTAGGAACACCTTCCGAATCAAATGAAGATGATGCCATCGCACCAATCATATGCGGATCCTCTATCAAGGTGATTGTTTCAGAAGCAATCATTTGTCCAATTTTACCTTTAAGTGCTGAAATATCCTTTTGAACACGGTCAGCACTAAATATTCCCATATAAGCACTGAATAATTGTGCAAAAGCTTCGTTTTTAACAACCACTGGACACGTTGTAGAGGCTATGGATTCTGCCCCGAGCATTCCAAGTGATTCTTTGGCGGCATCCGTTATGATTTTCTCGCTGGAGAGCGCATAAAAATCATTGCCTATGTCGTATCCTAGTCCAGTCCTTGTATCTCCATCCGACTGTACAACAGGCATGGCATAAGCAAGACAATAGTTACCTTTGTCCTCAACATCAAGCCCCTCAGTATTGATGATCAATCTTGAGCTTTCAACTTCAACGTAATTGTTGTATGAAAGTCTTTTGATTCTGGAATCATAGGCCTTCAGATCGCTTTCCACATCGACCAGAAATTTTATCTTATCATCAATGGATTGTTTTGAGAGTTCCGGATTGAAATCGTCGATTTTGGTATAAACTCCACTTCCATCATGCAAAAAGACTTCATCTTCCGATTCAATCACTTCAGCGTTTCCAAAAGCTTCCTCAAGGAGCATATCGATCGCCTCATCGTCAAATCTCTCAGAGTACGCATACCCCATCTTGCCATCATAAATCACACGATATGACATGCCACCATCTTCAGACAATGTAAATTTGTCAACTTGACCATCAAAAACAGATATAGCAAGTTTTTTACTTTCCTGATAATAAACTTCCTGAGAAGTAAATCCTTTATTCTTACCTTTTTCAAATAGTTTATGGATTTGACCTCGAATCATACTAAGCTTCCTCCCTTCCGCCAACTGTAATTTCGGAAACCTTTAGAGCTGGTTGTCCAAGACCGGCAGGGATTGAACCACTGATCGAACCACACATTCCCTCACCAGACTCAAAATTGTCACTTACCATCTCAATTCTGTTGAGTATATCCACACCAGTACCAATCAAAGTAGCTCCTTTGACCGGCACTGTAATTTTTCCATTCTCTATCATGTACCCTTCCTGAACGGCAAAATTGAACTCTCCTGAGGCAGTATTTACGGATCCGCCACCAAGATATTTTGCATAAAGACCTTTCTCAATGGATTGAATCATATCCTCAAATTTGGAACTTCCATTTAAAATATAGGTATTGGTCATCCTGGATGTTGGTGCAAATTTATAGGACTGCCTTCTGGCAGAACCGGTTGATGGCATATTCATACGTCTACCATTTAATTTGTCAATCATATAACTCTTCAGCACACCATTTTCAATCAGTACATTTCGCCTGGTTGGTGTACCCTCATCATCAAAATTAGCTGATCCCCACTCATTGAGTACAGTTCCATCATCAACAGCAGTAACTACATCCGATGCGATTTTTTGACCTAATTTGCCAGCAAACACACTATTGCCTTTCGCCACTGATGTCGCTTCAAGACCGTGTCCACAAGCCTCATGGAAAATGACACCACCAAACTTGTTATCAATCACAACCGGAAATTTTCCACTCGGAGCAGGCCTTGCCTCAAGCATAGTGCAAGCCACACGAGCCGCTTCCCTGCCGATATGTGACACATCGATTTCATCATATAGTTCAAATCCTTTTCCAGAACCCTTGCTTATCGACCCTGTTTGCATTCCACCATTCTTTTCAGCTACCGCACTGACAGTATAACGTGTTCTTGTGCGCTCATCCTCAACAAATTTCCCTTCAGAGTTGGCGATTAGAACATTTTGGGTGTAATCTATATAGTTGACTACGACCTGGTTCACTCTTGAATCATAGCCATAAGCTGCCTCAAAACCTTTTCTCATGAGATCTACTTTGACATTTTTTGATACTGTTTTCGGATTCGTACGTACAGTATGTTTAGTGTTCAAAGGATCAAGTACGAAGTCGATTTTGGCATTCATGGGTATACCCTTCAATGCTATTGATGCCTTTTTAGCAACATCCACCAAATTGAGCGGATTTGAATTGTTAGTATAAGTATAAACGCTGTTTAGTCCGCTGAAGATTCTGATGCCAATTCCATAATCCCGACCCGAGAGCGTCTTTTCCACTTTGCCTTTGATCATTTCTATAGAAGTGTTGAACCGATCTTCAACATAAATCTCCGCAAAATCGCCTCCCTTTGAAAGAGCCGCGAGTAGTACTTCCCTGACTAAGCCTTGTTCCAACATGAATGGTCCTCACCTTCTTTTTCCATTATCTAACATCATATCTCTAATTCATAGCGTAATTAAGGCATTAATGTTAATTTTCTATTAATTGATTCCAATACAATCTTATTCAATTGTACACAATCTAAACCGAGAACTCAATAATTATTTCGGGAACGGAAATATCATGTCGCTAAAAAAATAAAGAAGCATTGTAAATCTGCCCATATTCAGGGCATCTTTACAATGCTTCTTTGATCCATGACCAACATGGATATTCAAACTTGGATTGGAGCCGGCGATGGGACTCGAACCCGCGACCTACTGATTACAAGTCAGTTGCTCTACCAATTGAGCTACGCCGGCAAATTGGCGATCCAGAAGGGACTCGAACCCTCGACCTCTAGCGTGACAGGCTAGCGTTCTAACCAACTGAACTACTGGACCATTTTCCAACAAGGTTAATATTACAGCATTTATAAATGACTGTCAACAACTTTTATTGTTTTTTTGACAGTGAATGGACCAAATATCCTTCAAGATTATCAAAGTCACTGAATTCAAAGCTTCCAAGCTTAAGTGAACTTAATATTTTTTCAAGTATGATTCCACCGGCAAATATGATATCCGCACGTTTTTCTTCAAGTCCGATTATTTCTTTTCTTTCCACATTGTTCATTCTCATCAATCGATTATTGATTTCCCGAATGTTTTCTATAGTGACTATGGTTCCGTGTATGTCTTCTCGATCATAGACTTCCATTTTTTTAAGCATTGTTGCATAGGACGCAGCTGTACCACCGATTCCAATGGCTTTACTCACTCCAAAAGTACAAAGTGTCTCGTATACTGATGCGGTAATATCGTCAATTGCACGACTCATCCGCTCAAACTCAGCCTGATCTACCGGATCATGGTTCAGAAAAGCTCCTGTCATTCTTACTGCTCCGACATCCAAACTCATCGAAAATAAAATGCCCTCATGATTCCCTACAATCAGTTCAGTCGACCCGCCACCGATATCAATGACAAGGTTTAGACCACTCTCATCTTTAACACCCGAAAGCACTCCGGCAAAACCTATTTCTGCCTCTTGTTCACCTGATATCACATCGATTGCTATCCCAGTCTCTTTTAAAACCCTATCGGTAAATTCAGAAGCATTTTGAGCATCTCTTACGGCACTGGTCGCCATGATATATAGTTCTTCCACACCAAAATTTCGGCTTTCCTCAACAAACTCTCCGACTACTCTTGCCGTCTCAAGCATTCTTTCAGTGTCGAGCATTCTGGTTTCATTGACGCCTTTTCCAAGACGAGTCATTTCCACCTTTTTTCGTACATCGTGGAATTCACCTTCATTATATGCACACAGCAACAAACGAACTGAATTTGTTCCGATATCTATCGTCGCATATTTTTTCAATTTAATCACTGTCCTTCTCGTTAAGTGTTCGAATCAAATAGATGATTTCATTGGGCTTGACCATTTTCAATTTTTCGCGGGCAATTCTTTCAATCGCCTCTGGTGTTTGAGTATATTCATAGGTGTCATTCAATTGTTCAATTTCGCTTTCAAGCGATTCGATTTCAGTCTTGAGTTCGGTCTGAACGGCCCTGTATTCTGCGAGTTTTTTATTGGTTTGAACTGTTGAATATCCATAGTATCCTATGATCATAATCAAGAACAATACTAAAAACTTATTGCGCCTGAAGAAAGATCTGCTTTTTCTTTTCATGTAAACCCCCAAGGCGTATCACATGCTTTGCTTTTCAGTTACCACTTCATACAAATTTTTGGAGATTTCTTTGGTGACATGTTCTTCAAGTCCTGTTATTCTTATCGTTATGGTCTTGTTGCCAAGATTCATATCAATCACGTCATCCACAGCTACTTCTGTTCCTGGTTTTGCCACTTTACCGTTGACCAATATCCTTCCGTGGTCACAAGCATCTTTGGCAACCGTCCTTCTTTTGATCAACCTGGCGTTCTTTAAATATTTGTCGACTCTCATGCCTACCTCCTGAAACTTAGAGGATAAATCAAGAAAAAGCAGCTAGGCTGCCTTTTCAAATTATTTGTTTACAGTTTCTTTTAATGCTTTACCTGCTTTGAAAACAGGAGCTTTTGATGCAGGAATGTTAATTGTTTGTTTAGGATCTCTTGGATTTCTACCAGTTCTTTCTTTTCTCTCTCTAACATCGAAAGTACCGAAGCCAACCAATTGAACTTTACCGCTCTTAGCAAGTTCTTCTTCAACGCTTTTCATAAATGCGTTCAATGCCAATTCAGCGTCCTTTTTTGTTAAACCCGATTTTTCAGCCATGCTAGCTACTAATTCAGCTTTATTCACAATAAAACCTCCTCTAAATTATTAAGTTGTTTTAACTATTATTAGTATACGTTGAAATTTCAACTTTTACAAGTGCTTTTACTTATTTTTTTATGATTTTTCGATTTTTTTTGAATCTTGCCAAAATCGTTCCATATCTTCGACAACATCTGTATTCATAAGCTTTCCGGCAGATGTGATCTTATTTTCCACAAATCGGAATCTCCTGATGAATTTATCGATAGCGTCATTCAGTGTGAGTTCTGCATCCAGTCCAAGATTTTTCGCAATATTGCTGATAATCAAAAGGATATCGCCCATTTCCTCTTTAATCAGTTGAATGTCACCTGTTTTTATGGCTTCTTTGAGCTCAGAAATCTCTTCAGTAACCTTGTCAAACGAGCTCTCAGTGTCTTTCCAGTCAAAACCGACATCGGATGCCTTCTTCTGAACTTTCTGACTTCTGAGTAGCGCAGGAAGACTGCTGGTCACAGATTCCATGGAATCTGATATGGATTTGATGGACTTTTCTCCATCCTTGATGACCTGCCAGTTAGCAAGTACTTCTTCGGAATTCTTTACGTCGACATCACCAAACACATGAGGATGACGCCTGATCATCTTTTCACATATGGCTGACAGAATATCCGATAATTCAAAATAACCGTCTTCTTCAGCGATTGTTGCATGAAAAACGACTTGTAAAAGTACATCACCAAGTTCGTCCACCAAAGATTGATCGTCTTCATGCATGACGGCATGACGGACTTCATAGGCTTCTTCAATTAGGTAGGGCGTCAATGATTCGTGTGTTTGCTCACGATCCCATTAAAGTCCTCATGATCTTGACCAAATCACTCATTCCATATTTGTGATTAAGTGGTCTCTTTACAAATACACTCGTCAAATGATCAAACAGTTCAGGTTCATGATCCATTTCGTACAAATGCTTCGAAACGATTCTTTCTAGCTCCGGAATCCCCGCGGCTTGTATGACGGTCACCATATGGTCATCTTCATAACTTTCCATCAACTTCAGTTTCAAATTGGAAGCAATCGTAGAATTATAGACTTGAATCCATAGATAATCCTGACCTGTCTGTACTTCAACAACATCCAGTGCAAGAGCATCCAGAATACTCACTCCCACCACGGGATCATAGTGCAGGGAGGTTATTATGGCATCAATGAAACTCACACCATGAACAATTTCCACTTCCACATCTTCCGCTTTGGCTCTTTCAAGAATTAAGGATACCGTTTTTTCAGCAACAAACGGATTGCCCGGAACAGCATAAACAACTTCGTTGTTTTCACAGAGTTCAAAAATGGAATCTGAGATAGACTGATATACATCATCAAATTTTTCAGATTTCTCATACAGATGATCAAATGATTTGTAGACCATACCTTGGTCCTTGAGAGTCCTCACAATGGGATGATTCTCTGTCCTGAGATGCACACAATCGGAACCCAGTAGAATTTTGTAAGCTTCCATGGTCAGGAAAGATTCACTCCCCGGTCCCATACCAACGATTGTAATCTTATGCATTATTAGACCTCCCATTATTTTTTATCAAAAAAACGTTCATTGATTTTTCTAAGTTTTTTGCCTCCTGGAAGCATATTGAAATCCTCCTCCACAAGGGTTTTCGTATAAAACAGCATAAAAAAGTATGCGATGATTCCGATTCCAATACTTATAACGGTTGCAAATTTACCAGGTAAGAATACATTGGATCCATGATAAATCAAAAGAACCACCATACTCATCACAACAACCGATAAAAGCGGCTTGAGCAGGACCTGACGCACATCAAAAACGACATTTGCCCTGCGTTTTAGAGTCAGTACATTGAGCGTTGCTGCCACTGCATAAGCTACAACACTTGAAAACGCCGCTCCATATATGTTGATAGACGGTATCCCTACAAGAATGTAAGTCAACATTATTTTCGATACTGCTCCCATAGCCAGATTGATTGCTGGTCGATTTTGAAGACTAAGTCCTTGTAAAATGCCTGTAGTCACTTGAAACAATCCTAAGAAAACCACACCAAGTCCCAATATTGAAAGAATTGTCCCGGTCGTTGCAGCGTGTTCTATCTGTCTTGGATAAAGCAGCTCCATGATTGGTCTGGCAAGCACCACCAATCCTGCAGTTGCAGGAAGGCTCACTATCAAAGCCATTCTAACTCCACTTTGTATGGTCTTTTTCAAATCAATTTCGTTTTTTCTGACATAAAGTCCTGCAATAGCTGGAACGATACTGATCTGAATGGCAGCCGTGACCACTTGAGGTAAGTTGACCAGTGTTGCCGCATAACCTACAAGCATTCCGTAAAGATCATTGGCCTGTTCCACAATTCCAATATCATTCAGTCTGTTCATGACCAGTACGACATCTATTGTGTTCATAAGTGGCATTACTGCCGCACCGAGTGTAATCGGCACTGCAATAAGAACGATTCTCTTAATCAGTTCTGATGATGAGCTCACCTCTCCAGAAGATTGAAGGTCGAAGTGCTCATTATTCTTTTTCCTGAACTTTCTATACATGAACAAAATTACAATCAGGCCGGCAAACGCACCCGAAGTGGCTCCAAATGTCGCACCTGCAGCTGAAAGTGCAGTACTCGTCCGAAGTAGAGCCACCGCTAGACCATAGCCTACTATCACTCGTCCGAGTTGTTCTATGATCTGGGAAATCGCAAATGGCTTCATATGTTGAAATCCTTGAAAATATCCTCTAAAAACCGCCAATATGGAAACCAGAAAAATCGCTGGTGCCAAAGCTTTGAAGGAGTAGATCGCCTGAGGATTCTTTATTCCTGCAACCAAGAACTCCGCACCAAAATACATGAACAATGCACCAGCGAGACCAATTGAAGTCATCAGCATCATACCGGATTTGAAAGTCTTGTCCATGTTGCGATAATTACCAAGGGCTCTCTGCTCTGAAAGGATCTTGGCAAGGGCGGTAGGCAAACCGGCAGTAGCCAGCACTATAAAAAAATTGTAAATTGGATAAGCACTGACATAATAGCTCATGCCTTCCGGTCCTAGAATATTTCCAAGTGGGATTTTAAAAAACGCACCTAGAATCTTGACAAAGATCCCAGAAATACCCAATAGTACCGCACCCCTTACAAAGGACTCCGAATGATTGTGCTCCCTTTCCTGATTCATAAAGCTCTCCTATTGTAATGAGGCCAGCATATGCCGACCTCATCAAAGTTTATTCTTCTGTTTTAGGTGCTACTTTTTCGAGATAGGTCTCGATTGTAGCCGCTGCTTTTAGTTCTTCAATTTTTTCAGCATAGAATTCGCTGAAAAGCGTTGATTTTACTGTGTCTTTATACTGAACAATAAGTTCTTCATCATCACCGGCTTCAACCATCTGATTGACTGTTTTGATATCTTCAACTTTGATGATGTGATATCCGAATTGTGATGCGACAGGTTCACTGATCACACCTACCGGTTGTGAAAATGCAACTGCTTCAAATTCCGGTACCATGACACCACGTGTAAAGTATCCTAAGCTGCCTCCAGCCGCAACAGATCCGGTATCCGTAGAGAACTCAGTTACCAGTGCCGCGAAGTCTTCACCAGCATCAAGTTTTGATTTTATTTCAAGTGCAAGTGCTTCGTCTTCCACAAGAATATGGCTTGCTTTCACTTCTACAACGAAATTCTCATACAAAGTCTCAAGTTGTTCTTGATCACTTTCGATCATCTCTTCAATGACTTTACTGAATTCTTCAAGGATAATGCTACTCTCAACTTGCATTTTGAGGAATTCGTCATCCACTCCGATTTCATCATACATTGCTTTGCTTTCCTCATCCTCTTCGAGTAGAGTCTTGAGTTCGGCAAACTTTGTATCATAAAGCTCAGGATCAATGGAGTAACCTGTTGATTGGATGTAACTTCTAATCAGAGAATCCTCAATTAATGTATTAACGACTTCCTCTTTGATCACTTCTGAAAATTTCACACCTTGAAACTCTTGATCCATGATGTCCTCACCATAGTACTGCTTGTAAACAGTTTCGTGCATTGAATAGAATATATTGAAGGTGTTGATATCGACAACCTCTTCATTGACCAATGCGATAGCGTTGGTTGTATCTATGTTCTTCGCTGGTTCGTTTTCTGTACCATTTTCCCCGGTTTCAGTTGCGCAACCCGCCAATAGCAGCATAGCAAGCACCAATGAAAACGCGATAAACTTTTTGAATTTTGTCATAATTTTCTCTCCTCAATCCTCTTTTCCCCATACTAGTAGGGATATTCTGTCATACTATCATATATTAACATAATCACTATGAAAACTATATATTTTTTCCACAAAATTTTCAAGGGCAATCAATTGTTGTTCTTTTTTTCTTAATCTGTTTGTAATTTTGAACTTCATTAGAGCAGGGTTACGCGCTATGAACTTCACGTTTTTCGAATCGAATTCCATGACTTTGCTGATAAACAGCGGGCTGATTGGGGCATCTGCGATAAATTTCAGAATGAAATCTGTACCATCTTCTGAAACCTCCTCGATAAACATGTCCTCACATAAAGTTTTGATCAAGGCTATGGAAATCAGATTGCTGACTGAGGTCGGCACAGTGCCGAAACGGTCTTCAATTTCTTCATAAACAGCGTCCACAGCAGCCCTGGAATCAATGGATGCAATTTTTTTGTATATCTCGATTTTGATCTGATGATTGTCGATATAACCCTCAGGAATATAGGCATTGACCGCCAGATCGATTTTCGCTTGGATCCGTTCTTTCACATGTTCTCCTTTTTTACGCATCATACTTTCTTCAAGGAGTTTGACATAAAGATCATATCCGATTGCTTCCATATGACCATGTTGTGCAGTTCCAAGAACGTTTCCAGAGCCTCTGATCTCAAGATCCCTCATCGCGATTTTGAAGCCCGCGCCAAGTTCTGTGAACTCTTTTATGGCTTTCAATCTCTTTTCCGCAATCTCATTGAGCACTTTATTTTCTTGATAAAAAATGTAGCAATATGCCAATCGATTACTTCTGCCGACTCGTCCTCTCAATTGGTAGAGTTGAGACAATCCCAAACGGTCACCATCGTTTATGATAATAGTGTTGACATTGGAAATATCCAGACCGGTTTCAATGATTGTCGTGCAGACCAGAACATTGAAACTGTTGTTCATGAAATCAATCATGACTTTTTCCAGAGTGTGCTCGTTCATCTGACCATGAGCGAACTGTACAGCTGCTTCCGGGACAAGCTCCTGTAGCTTGGCAGCCACTTGATCGATGTCTGCGACTCTATTGTGAACAAAATAAATTTGTCCGCCTCTCTCGAGTTCACGCACAATAGCTTCCCTTACCAGCATTTCGTCATATTCAACCACATAAGTCTGAATCGGGTATCGGTCTTCCGGCGGATCTTCAATTACACTCATGTCTCTGATTCCAATCATAGACATATGCAGTGTTCTCGGAATCGGGGTAGCTGACAACGTCAATACATCAATATTTTCCTTTAACTGTTTGATTTTCTCTTTATGTTTGACTCCGAAGCGTTGCTCCTCATCTATCACAAGAAGACCTAAATCTTTGAATTTTACATCCTCTGAAAGCAAGCGGTGTGTCCCTACAACGACATCAACGACTCCATTACCAATATTTTTTATGATTTTCTCCTGTTCTGCTTTTGAACGGAATCTTGAAATCATTTGAACATTGGCAGGATATTTCGAAAACCGCTCCACGATATTATTATAGTGTTGTTGAGCCAAAATTGTGGTCGGTACCAAAATAGCCACTTGTTTTGAGTTCAACACAGCTTTGAAGGCTGCCCGGAGTGCGACTTCTGTCTTTCCATATCCGACATCACCACAAAGCAACCTCTCCATTGGTGCTGGTTTTTCCATATCACGTTTGATTTCCTCGATACATTTGAGCTGATCCCCTGTTTCCTGATATGGGAACATAGCTTCGAACTCACGCTGCCAGTCACTATCACCTGAGAATGCAAAACCTTTTCTCTCTTTTCTAAGAGCATAGAGTTCAATCAACTCATCAGTCATATCTTCTATGGCGCGTTTTGCTCTGGTCTTGGTGCGTTTCCATTCGGTGCCTCCCAAGCGATTGAGCTTGATTTTGTCTTGATCGGTACCGAGATATTTTTGAATCAGCCCGGCACTTTCAACCGGAATGTAAAGATAATCATCTTTTGCATATCTGATTTTCAGGAAATCCTTGCGCGTCTGATCTATCTTGACTTGTTCCACACCGAGATATTGGCCTACACCGTGGCTTTCATGCACGACAAAATCACCAACTGAAAGCTCGGAGAATGCTTTTATGACCTTTCCTTGTGCCGGTGCTTTCCTTGAAATCTTTCTTCCTTCACCAAACAGTTCGTTCTCCGTCAATAAAACCGTCTTGAAAGTATCAAAATAGAATCCTTGTCTAATTGGGTGAACAAAGACCACGGCTTGACCACTGAGCACACGATCATACTCTTCGCTCGTTCCCATGAGCACCTCAAAGTCATCCATGGTACGCTTGAATCTTTCCAGTCGATCCATCGTGCTGAGTGCAATCAACACGCGGTATCCTTTAACCTTCCATTTTACAATATCTTGAGCGATCTGATCGTATTTACCATAATACTTGTTCATTTCGCGGGATGACATTTTTATTATTTGAGCAGGCTCAAAATAATCAACTCGTTTTATAAGCAACTCGTCAAGAATCAGGTCTTGTCTTTTGAGTCCAGAGATAATTTCCTCAAAGTTATGGATTCGTCCGTATTGTTCCGAAACAACTTCTCCCCGTTCCAGGTAATCGGCGAATTGTCTTCCATACTCATCCACATATTGCTTAAGTCTTCCAGTCGTCTGATTGTTTCCAATAATGCAAATTACCGGAGCATCGCATAGGTCATAAATGAATTGTCCGTCTTCATAAATTAGCGAAAAATATTTATCTATGTTTTCTACATAGGTTCCTGTTTCAAGATGTTCTATCATCTCATCAATTTTTTCACGCTTTTGAGCCTTGATTTTTCCCCTGATTCCCTTCAACCGGTCGACAGTATGTTCAATCAACTCATCGGTGAGCACCAATTCACTACATGGAAACATTTTTAACGTTTTCAGTTTCTCAATGGACTTTTGGTTTTCAATATCAAAAGTTCTGATGGAGTCCACTTCATCACCAAAAAATTCTACTCTATGTGGTGTCTCATACGTTGGAGAAAAAACATCCAAAATACCACCTCTAAGACTATACTGTCCTTTTGCCTCGACGATATCCACCCGCTCATACCCAAATTCAAACAGTCTCTTTTGAATGGCATCAAGTGGTATGTCAGTATCCAGATCGAGCTCAATGACCTGTTCAATCCATTCTGTACGAGATGGATATTTGTAGGCAAGATTGTTGATGGAAGTGAATAAAAGTCCCTTTTCGGTTCGATCGAGTCTGATAAGGGCTTCCATGCGCTCAAGGGAAACCTGATTTGAGTGCGCAAAGGAATCAAACCATACCATTTCACGGCTCGGTAAATAGATAGCCTCATCAATTTCTTCTGCGGCTACCTTAGCTTTATTTTCATCCTCAAAAAATACAATGATATTCCGGTTCAAATCCATAGCCAATTTCTGAAGTGCCCATTTCAGGGCAACAACATCTGAACCATGAATCAATATCGGTGATACACTGTCATTCAAACTTTTTTTAAGCGACTGATATTCAGTTGAATGGTTGAATAAATCGAGCATCAAATTCAGCATATATTCCTCTCATCAACCGTTGAATAAATTCATCGCACGGTCGGTTCCTTCTTTAATGATACATTCCACAGCTTCAGAGGATCTTTTGATGGAGTCGGTGATATAGACAGTCTCTTCGGCATTAAACCTTTGAAGCACATAATCTTTGAGAGGGATTCTATCAGATTTTCCGATGCCTATCCGCACTCTTGGAAATTCATCCTTGCCAAGCATAAAGATTATGTTGCGCATCCCGTTATGTGTCCCTGCACTACCTTTTTTTCTAACTCTGATCTTTCCAAGATCGGTATCCACATCATCAAAGATGACTATTAAGCGGTCCATAGGCAGTTTGTGGTACTCACAAATTCTTGAAACGCTCTCGCCGCTGAGATTCATAAATGTTTGTGGTTTGACTAGCAAAACTTTTTCATCCCCGATCATCCCTTCACCCACGACGGCCTTGTACTTGATTTTATTGATTTTGATTCCATGATTCTTCCCTAGAAGATCGACGACATCAAAGCCCACGTTGTGACGTGTTTTATCATAACGGCTGCCCGGATTGCCCAGGCCGACAATAACATACATGGTATACTCCTTCAGCTTTTTTTGCAAATCAATTATACCACAAAAAAACGCTTAACAATTATTAAAATCGTTAAGCGTTTTCGAGTTCCTAGTTTTCAAACATTGTGCTGACAGAATCATTATTGAAAATTCTTCTGATCGCTTCAGCAAATATCGGTGCTACAGAAAGCATTGTGATGTTTTCAAGTTTTCTGATATCAGTAGAAAGATTGATTGTGTCCAGCACCACCAGTTCCTTGATTTCAGAATTTTGGATTCTCTCTACAGCAGGGCCTGAGAATACCCCATGGGTGCAGCATGCATATACGTCTTTGGCACCCAAATCCTTAAGTGCTTTTGCTGCGTTTACTATGGTACCTGCAGTATCGATCATGTCATCGATCAGGATGACGTTTTTACCTTTGATATCGCCTATGATGTTCATAATCTCAGAAACATTGGCTTCAGGTCTTCTTTTGTCCACTATTGCGATTGGGGCATCCAGTTTATAAGAGAAGTCTCTGGATCTTGTGACACTTCCAAGGTCTGGTGCAACAACAACAAGGTCTGTGATATTCTTTTGTTTGAAATACTCCGCTAATATTGGAGCGCCTTTAAGGTGATCCACTGGAATATCGAAGTATCCTTGGATTTGAGAAGCATGAAGGTCCATTGTTAGTACTCTATCCGCTCCAGCTGCAACTATTAGGTTTGCAACGAGTTTTGCAGATATCGGATCTCTTGCTTTTGCTTTCCGGTCTTGTCTTGCATAGCCGTAATAAGGAATCACAGCTGTAATCCTTCCTGCCGATGCTCTTTTAAGTGCGTCGATCATGATTAAAAGCTCCATCAGATAATCGTTGACTTTAGGCAATGAAAAGGATTGGACCACATAAACATCAACACCTCTGACACTTTCATTGATATTGACTGATATTTCACCGTCACTAAAGGTTTTCACAACACTGTCTCCGAGTGGCAATCCTAGTTCACCACAGATCGCTCTTGCCAAGTCTTGATTCGCATTACACGAAAAAACCTTTATTTTCCTTCCTCTTGTATGCATCAAATCCTCCTACTTCTTCTTTGAATATTTATTAGACCAATCGGTCTTGTTCACTTGTCTTTGTCTTGCTATGGCAAGAGCTTCACTTGGTACATCGTCAGTAATTGTCGAACCGGCCGCAATATAAGCACCGCTCCCGATTTTAACCGGTGCGATCAGATTGCTGTTACAGCCGACAAAAACATCATCTTCAATTTCGGTCAAATGTTTCTTCGAACCATCATAGTTCACGAAAACTACACCACATCCGAGATTCACATTTTTTCCCACCTTGCCATCGCCTACATATGTCAGATGTGAAACCTTGCTATCATCACCGATTGTGCTGTTTTTCACTTCTACAAAATCTCCAATTTTAACATTTTTACCAATCATGGAACCTGGACGCAAATAGGCGTATGGTCCGATTACGCTATTTTCTCCAACATGTGATTTGATGAGGGTTGAATGCTTGATCTGAACTCCCGGATCAACAGTGACCTCAGTTAAATCCGCGTCAGGTCCAATAAGACAATCCTCTCCGACAATCGTCATACCTTTTAGCAAAGTACCAGGATATAAAATGGTGTCTTGACCTATGACAACATTCTTTTCTATATAAGTAGTTGCAGGTGAAACAATGGTCACACCAGACATCATCCAATTTTTCAAAATTTTATTTTGCATATATTGTTCTGCAAGAGATAGTGAATATCTATCATTGACTCCCATGAGCTCATCAGAATCTTTGGTGATGAATGCTCCGATGCCATGTCCATCACTTCTGATGATTTCAAAAACATCCGTCAGATAATACTCGCCCTGATTATTTTCATTTTTAAGTTTTCCAAGTGCGTCTTTAAGGAGCTTCGAATTAAAAAGCCCAATTCCCGAATTGATCTCGGTGACTTTACGTTCTACTTCCGTTGCATCTTTATGTTCTACAATTTTTATGAATTCCTGGTCTGAATTTCTGATGATTCTCCCATATCCCGATGGATCAATAAAATGCGTTGATATTAAACTTGCGCCGTACCCGCTTACTCGATGGAATTCCACAAACGCCTCAAGTGTTTCAAGGGACAAAAGAGGTGCATCACCGAAAAGCACTAGAATTTCGCCACCACTCAGGTATTTATCAGCCATCATTACAGCATGTCCCGTCCCTAATTGTTCCAGCTGTTCAACGAAAATGACTTCCTCTGTGCTCAAAACTTCTTTTACAGTCTCTCTACCATGTCCCACGACACAGATTACTTGATCGCTATTGACTGCGTTTGCCAGGTCGATGACGTGTTTAACCATTGGTAAACCACTGACCTTATGCAATACTTTCGGTAATTTTGATTTCATTCTTTTACCATGACCTGCCGCTAGAATGACAGTTGTTAATCCATTCATGATTTCAACTCCCCGATACTTTGACTTTCAACACGCAAAATTATATCACTTTTCATTATAAAACAAAACATCTATTACTAAAAATTGATAAAGCGTTCATAAAAAAAAGATTGTCTCTTGACAATCTTTTTGTGAATTGCTATTATTCCTCAAAAATTGGTTCTTCAACCGGTACATTTTTTGCCTTCTCGTATTCTTCAAATATGATATCCTGAATCATTGTTCTGGTTTCTTGATTGATCGGATGTGCAATATCCCTATAGTCCGCTTCCCCTACTTTGCGGCTTGGCATTGCAACAAAAAGACCGTTTTGTCCCTCGATCACTTTAATATCATGTACAACAAATGCATCGTCGAAGGTTAATGAAACAACTGCTTTCATTTTTCCTTCATCTTTTAGCTTTCTAATCCTGACGTCTGTGATATTCATTTGCATATTTTCCCCCTAACTTCTGCTGTATCTATTAATTATTCTATAAAGTAAAATTTTTTCCTTCTTTTTTTGTTAAGTTTTTTTAATTTTTTAGAATTATTCCAAATTTTCAAAATTTGGGTAGACCATTATACGATCATCTGTGTCTATACCTTCATATCGAATCAGTGAAATATACCTGTCGACCAGTTTCTGACTTGGTGTGATTGTATCGAACAACACGCAGATTCCTGCGACTTTGCACTCGAGTTCACTGACGAGTTGAGTCATTCCTTTTGCACTGCCCCCCGCTTTCATGAAGTCATCCACTATAAGTATATTGGATCCCTTTTTTATGGCATTTTTTGAAATGTACATGGTTTGAAGATTCCCGGTTGAACCAGAGATATAATTGATGCTGAGTTTTGGACCTTCCGTTACTTTGTTTTCATGTCTGGCAATCACAAGTGGAACATTAAGTCCTCTTGCTGTCATCATGGCAATAGGGATTCCCTTCGTCTCAACGGTGAGTACGTAATCCACTTTCTTGTCATCATCAGAAAACCTTTCAGCAAAAATATCGCCAATGCCCTTAGTATATGTAGGATTGTAGAGCACATCAGCCATGTACAGAAATTTTCCTGGCATCACACGTTCGGGTTTTCTCATATCTTCACAAATTTTTTCTATTAATGTAATCTTCTCGGATTTGCCCATGGCAGGTACATATTTTGCTCCTCCTGCCGCACCGGCTATGGTAATGACTTTACCAAGCGATAATTCTTCCATGATCTTTTTTACGATGACCAAATCTTCACTAATAGTTGATTTCGCCGAGTCAAACAACTCGGTAAAATAATTCAATGTGAAAACCTTGTTGGGTGAATCACATAGAATTTTAACGATTGCACCAATTCTCTCATTTCTTTTCAATTTACTCACGTCATCACACTCCGAATATTCATATTGTTTATTTTTATTTTATTCGCTTTTTCCCAATTCTTCAATACCCTTTCAACTTTTTCTTTAATGTTTTTCAAAATATGGTATAATCATTATGATTTTAAAAATAGTTAGGAGTCTGGATATGATTGATATAAGCACGGTTAAGAACATTCATTTTATTGGGATAGGCGGTGTTAGCAACAGTGCGATCGCAGAAATTCTTTTGACAAGCGGGTACCATGTCAGCGGGTCGGATCTTCATGCGTCGGATTTCTCCAACCATCTTGCTGATAGAGGAATTGAAGTATTCATTGGACACAGTGCTGATCATATTTCGAATGCTGAACTGGTGGTATACACTTCAGCGGTCGGTGACGACAATCCTGAACTGATGGCAGCCATTTCAAAAGGTATACCTTGCCTCAGCCGGGCAGAAATGTTGGGTCAGTTGATGCTATCTTATAAAAACAGCATCGCAATTTCTGGAACACACGGCAAGACAACTACAACATCCATGATCACCCGCATGTTCAATGATTCCCAGTTTGATCCAACAGCACTGGTTGGAGGCTATTTCGAAGATATCAAGAGCAATGTCAAAATCGGTAAAAGCGACATGTTCATTACTGAAGCATGCGAATATAAAGAAAATTTCTTGTCATTTTTCCCTAAGATTGGAATAATTCTTAACATTGACGAAGACCATCTTGATTATTTCAAAGATCTTGACCATATTGTCAATGCTTTCGTCAAATTCACCAAAAACATTCCTAAAGATGGGCTTTTAATCATCAATGGAGACGATTACAATGCCGGAAAAATAAAACCATACTATAAAGGCAAACTTAAAACTTTCGGTTTATCCGATACTTGTGATTATATCGCAAAAAATGTTACGTACAACAACCTTGGATGCGCATCCTTCGACATATTTGGCGGGGAAAAGAAAATTGCTTCCATAGACCTCAAAGTTCCTGGTCAACATAATGTATATAATGCAATGGCCGCATTTGTAGCAGGTCTTCAATTCACATCGGATGTCGATTTGCTTCAATCAAGACTCAATAGTTTTAAAAATGCCAATAGACGTTTTGAATATGTGGGCAAGGTAGATGGTTATACAATCATTGACGATTATGCCCACCATCCAAACGAGATCCGCGCCACGCTGGATGCAGCAGCCAGAATTGAAGGGGTCGAGAAAATCATAGTTATTTTCCAGCCACATACTTATTCGAGAACAAAAGAATTATTGCATGGATTTTCAGGTGCATTCGGACAAGCAAACGAAGTGATTGTCTGCGATATCTATGCAGCCAGAGAAGTGGATCCTGGCGATATTCATTCTAAGGATCTTGTGAAATCCCTGATCAAAGAAGGTATAAACGCTATCCATTTTGAAAATTTCGAAGAGATCGCCTTATATATCCGCAGTCATGCAAAACCAGGAGATCTTGTTATAACAATGGGTGCAGGTGATGTAACCAATTTAGGTAAGATGCTCATCAAGTAGTTAATATGTCATATAATAAAAGCCAAGAGTGCGAGCACTCTTGGCTTTTTGTTAATCAAAATCGAATCCGTAAATCGAAAACAACATCTTTTCGAGTTCATATGGGTCGTGAATCCAGTAAGATACACCTTTCATCATGTCATTGGTTCCAGGAACAGTATAAAATTTGATATCCTCCGGTTTAAGAACGGCGGCTTTCAATGAATAGGCCAGTGCATTCTCCAGAGTAAGATCTGTTTTTACATATTTGCTGCTGATGATAGTGTTGATTACAGAAGGCAATTTGAAACTGAGCGCCTTGTTCATCATGTAATCCACAAAATGTTGTTGTCTTGGGATTCTTTGAATATCACCTTCACGAATGGAACCATCGTTGTTTTGTCTGAATCTCAAATATTTTACCGCTTCCGCACCATTTAAGGTTTGACGTCCCGCCTTGATATTGATATGAAGTGGAGGTGTATCATATATGTCATCATAGACCATATCAAATGGAACTTTGACATCGTATCCACCTAAAGTATCAACAATAGCCTCAACAGCTTTAAAGTCCACTCTGACATAGTAATCGATTGGTACTCCAAGAAAATCCGATACATACTCTTTCATTCCATTCACACCACCTATGTCTTTCATGCCATAGATTGCGTTCATCTTCTTTTGTCCCGGATAATCATGACCTTCAACGTGATAATAGGTATCTCTTGGGATGGATAGAATGTCTAGTTTTGGAATTTCGGGGTCGAAACTGATGAACATCATTGTGTCCGCAAGATATTCGTTTAATCCAAAGGCAATGACATTGATTCTAGACGATTCCGCAGTAATTTTTTCCAGTTCTGTACGTTCATCATCTTCAGGGTCAACCGCTTCTTCACCGGATGGATCATCAGGTGATGTGCCATTGTCGGGATCAATGATCGGATCAATTATGACAGTCGATGCATCGGAAGGATTGTATAGTGTGTCCAGAGCATAGAAAACGCCTCCGAACATTGCTAAAAATCCTACAAATGCGACGATGAAAATTTTGAGATAAGTTTTATTCATAAAGTTTTCCTTTCAACAAAATTGCATTTCATATTGCTTCTATTCTATCACAATTGACCCCACATCAATTTTAAATTTCTGTTACACCCCAAAACATTACTTTTTATAATCGTAAAACCCTTTTCCTGATCTTCTGCCAAGCAGACCGGCTCTTACCATTTTTCTGAGAAGCGGATGTGCTCTGTATTTGGAATCACCAAATTCAGCGAAAAGCACTTCCATAATGGCAAGGTTGACATCATTTCCAATCAAATCAGCTAGAGCTAAGGGGCCAATTGGATGATTCGCACCAAGCATCATCGCTTTGTCAATATCTTCAGCGCTTGCAACACCCTCAGCGTATATACCGATAGCTTCATTGATCATCGGTATCAATATTCTATTGACGACAAAACCTGGAGCTTCTTCCACTTTGACTGGCTCTTTTCCCAATTTCACGGACATATCCAAGACTGTTTCAGTAGTTTCTTCAGATGTTGCGATTCCTTTGATGACCTCAACAAGTTTCATCACGGGCACAGGATTGAAAAAGTGCATACCAATCACGAGCTCTGGTCTATTTGTGGCCGCGGCGATCTCAGTTATTGAAAGAGATGATGTGTTCGTCGCTAAAATTGCTTTAGGATTGACAAATTCATCGAGTTCCTTAAATATTTTCTTCTTAAGTCCCATGTTTTCTGTTGCGGCTTCAATGATAAGTGCGCAATCTTTAATGGCTTCAAGCTCAACTGCAGTTGTTATTCTACCCATAGCGTCATTCATTTGTTCCATTGTCATTTTCTCTTTTGAGACCAACTTTTGATAAGCTTTTTCAATACCTGATTTGCCCTTTTCAAGCATAGCACTGTCTATATCTCTCATTACGACTTCAAATCCATTTTGTGCAAGTGTCTGAACAATTCCTGAACCCATTGTTCCTGCGCCAAGTACGCCTATTTTCATCGTGTCCTCCTATTAAATCCCTCTAAAATTTGATTTTTGCTTGTTAATAAAAGCTGTCATACCTTCCTTTTGATCACTTGATGCAAAACAAAGTCCGAAAAATCCTGCCTCAAGCACATTGCCTTCATTCACAGTTTGTCCGTAGCCCGAATCGATTGCTTTCTTGCTGTACTTAACAGCCAACGGTGCATTCGCTTCTATTGCCGATGCGACTTCCAATGCGTAATCAAGAACGTCTCCATCAACAACTTTTCCAACCAATCCTATTTGTTCAGCTTCAACAGCGCCAATCATCTTTCCAGTGAAAATCAATTCTTTTGCACGAGAAATTCCAATCAGTTTAGGAAGCCTTTGTGAACCGGAAAATCCAGGGGTGATTCCAAGCGTCACTTCTGGCTGGCCCATTTTGGCTTTGATTCCAGCATATCTCAAATCACATGCGAGTGCTAGTTCACACCCACCACCAAGCGCGAATCCATTGATTGCAGCGATGGTCACTTGATCAAGTCTTTCCAATTTGTAAAATATTTTTTGACCAAGAACACCGAATGCTCTGCCCTCTTCTGCACTGAGCACAGACATTTCTTTTATGTCAGCACCTGCGATAAAAGCTTTTCCTTCTCCTGTGAAAATCACAACTCGTAGTGTCTCGTCGACAGCAATCTCATCGAGTAAATTGTCGAGTTCCAAAAGTGTCTCCTTATTGAGTGCATTGAGCGCTTCCGGTCTACTGAACGTAACGATCCCAACAGCGCCACGTCTTTCAATTTTCAAATGATTCATAGTCCTCCCCTTTCTAAAAATCGTATTTCAAGAATATAGTTGAAAATGCGAGCAATATTACGCCTGCTACAACACAGACATCGGCAACGTTGAAGATTGGAAAATCAATGAACTTAAACTCAAGGAAGTCCACAACGAAATTAAGCCTCACCCTGTCAATGAAATTGCCTATCGCACCAGCGATGACAAGTACAAAAGCAACTTTAACTGCAACTGGAGCATCGGTTTTTATGGCTTTGATCAAATAGCCCGTCATGCCTGCCAATATTAAAAATGTCAATAAGATCAATAATAATTGCTGATCTCTCAATATGCTAAAAGCAGCTCCTGTATTCTCAGTGTATCTAAACCCTAAAAACCCTTTGATGAATTCGCTCGATGGCTGATTCATCAAAGCACCGATCGCCCAATATTTTGACCACTGGTCTGCAGCGATCAAAGCCGCTATCGAAATAAAATATATCAAATGATCCTCCTTGTTATTGTAATGGTGAAACCAAACGGCCCAATGCTTCCAGCAGTTTTCGTCTTAATTTTCTTTTTTTGAAATTCTCAAGAACAAACTCATTGCTGTCTTCCAAATCTTTGAGGAAATCCTCCTCGAGTCTTATGATGACATCTTGATCATATAAAAATGCGTTGACCTCGAAATTGATTTCCATAGAGCGAATATCAAGATTTGCAGTCCCAACAGTAGCGGACAACCTGTCCACAATCATTATTTTTGAGTGGATGAATCCATTTTTATATTGATAGATCTTAACTCCGGCCTCTAAAAGTTTCTGTATGTTGGACTGAGAAGCCCAGTACACAAAAAAGTGATCCGGTTGTGAGGGTATGATGATTTTTACATCAATACCACTGAGCGCAGCTGTCTTCAGTCCCATCATCAAACTTTCCTCAGGAACCAGATAAGGGGTTGTGATCCAAATCTTATCTTCTGCACTCGCAATCATCTTATAAAAGGCCTGTAATATACATTTCCATTCAGAATCAGGTCCAGAAGCGGCTATTTGAACCAACGACTGGTTGTCAACGATATTCTCAGGAAAGTACTCGGCTCCTTCCACAGTTTGATTAGATACAAAATTCCAATCATTCAGAAATATGGTTTGAAGCGCATAAACCGCTTCGCCTTTGATTTCCAAATGGGTGTCTCTCCAAAACGAAAACTTATCGGATTGTCCAAGGTATTCATCACCGATATTAAGTCCACCCACAAACCCTACAACTCCATCTATGATGGCAATTTTTCTATGATTTCTATAATTCAAGTCACGTGAAAAAAGTGGCATCGCCACTTTGAAAAATGGCAATATCTCTACCCC
>JAIOSU010000078.1 GCA_021107455.1 Clostridiales bacterium
AAAGTCAAACTTGAAAACACTCCTCTTAAAGGGTTTGAAATGTATATATCAGCGCAAACAGATGGGTTGATGACCAATCGAAATGATGTTATTTTGGTCACTTTTTATGCAGACTGTGTTCCTCTGATCTTATATGATCCAGTGAAACATGTGGTGGCTGCGGTTCACAGCGGTTGGGTAGGGACAGCAAAAGCGATTGGAGCTGAAGCCGTTAGAAAAATGGTTTCCGTTTATGGCTCCAATGTGTCTGACATTAAAGTCGGAATAGGCCATAGTGCAGGAATTTGTTGTTATGAAATTGGAGATGATGTCATTGATGCTCTAAAATTGGAGTTTTCAGTACAATCAATTCGTGATTTTGTCATACCGAAAAGATACGGAAAATACATGATTGACCTAAAAGAAGCGAACGCCAAACTTCTAAGGGACGCAGGAATTAGTCCAAAGCATATTGAGATTGACCCAGATTGTACAATCTGTAATCCGGAAAAATACCATTCACATAGGAGAGCAAAAGGTGGAAAGCGCGGTATGATGAGTGGCATAGTACAACTCAAATAATAATAAGTGTTGAAATTGTGCCTGAATTGTATTACAATTATCTATTGTACGATTGTAGTTTTGTAGGACTGGAAAGGTGATCGGATGAATCATATCAAAAAAGTGTATGAAAACTCTATAGCAGAGGAACTGGAAGTCGAAGAGGGCGATGTCCTATTGTCAATCAATGGACGTGAAATCGTTGATATCATGGACTTTATTTACTTGTGTCATGATGAATATATAGAAGTTGACATACAAAAAAAATCTGGAGAAATCTGGTCACTTGAAATTGATAAAGAGTATGATGAGCCTCTTGGTATTGATTTTGTCAATCCAATTATTGATCATGCCAAAAGATGTTCCAACAATTGTGTGTTTTGCTTTATAGATCAGTTACCTAAAGGGATGAGGGAGACTCTATATTTCAAGGACGACGATTCAAGATTGTCCTTTTTACAGGGAAATTTTGTCACTCTTACCAATCTTAAAGAAGCGGATATTGATCGAATAATAGAATACCATATCAGTCCGATCAATGTTTCAGTACATACGACTGATCCGGAACTTAGAAAAAAAATGCTTGGAAATAGATTTGCGGGCAATATCATGGAACGTCTCGAAAAATTGACTGAAAGTGGTATTGTTGTCAATGCTCAAATAGTGCTATGCCCTGGCTATAACGATGGTGAAGCTCTTGATAAAACCTTAAATGATCTTATCGGCTTTTATCCATCACTTAACAGTGTGGCTGTAGTACCTATTGGTCTGACTAGCCATAGAGATGGATTGATTGAAATGAGACCTGTGGATCAAAAGGTTGCTTTAGAAACCATAGCCATCATGAATGCATTTCAAAATAAAGTGCTTGAGTCGCATGAAACAAGATTTGCGTTTCTTGCGGATGAGTTCTATATTCAAGCAGGTTGTGATTTTCCGGAAGATGAATCCTATGAGGGATATATTCAGCTTGAAGATGGTATTGGTATGATCAGAAAGCTGATTACAGAAGTGGATGAAATGCTCTCAAAAGAATTGTCAGACCCAGTAGCGAAACAAAAAGTTCTTGTTGTGACCGGAACAGCTGCAAGTCCATATATACAGTCCATTTGTGGAAAAATTACGAGCAAATATCCTGAAGTCCAAATTGATGTCAAAACAGTGATCAACGAATTTTTTGGTCATCGGATCACAGTTGTAGGACTTTTGACCGGTACTGACATTAAAGCTCAACTTGGTTCAGTAGATGGATATGATCGAATTCTTTTACCAGAGTCGATTTTTAAATCAGAAGATATTGTTTTATTGGATGATGTCACGATAGATGATTTAACAGATTATTTTAATGTTCCCGTCATGAAAGTCAAAGTGGACGGAGAAGATTTATTGAAACATATTTTGAATGGAGGATCCAATGAGTAGAAATCCCATAGTGGCCGTGGTTGGTAGACCGAACGTAGGCAAGTCAACCTTTTTTAATAGAATCGCAGGAAGACGAATATCGATAGTAGAAGACACACCAGGTGTGACACGTGACAGGGTTTACGCGGATTGCGAATGGCTTACGCACAATTTCACATTGATAGACACAGGTGGTATTGAACCGAACTCTTCTGATGTCATATTATCTCAAATGCGCGATCAGGCACAAATTGCAATAGATACGGCAGATGTCATCCTGTTTTTATGTGATGGCAAAAACACTTACACAACTGCGGATGAAGAAATAGCCCAGATGCTTCGTAGATCTAAAAAACCTGTAATCCTTGTTCTCAATAAAATAGATCAGTATAAAGAACCTGATTTTTATTATGACTATTACAATCTGGGATTAGGTGAGCCAATTATGATCTCATCTGTGAACGTCCTTGGAATAGGCGATTTACTGGATGAAATAGTGAAGTTGTTCCCTGAAGAGTCTGAACTTGTCGAAGAAGACGATGCCATTAGAATTTGTTTCATCGGAAAACCGAATGTCGGTAAATCTTCAATGGTCAATAAGATTATTGGAGAAAACAGAGTCATAGTTTCCGATATTGCAGGTACGACCAGGGATGCTATTGACACACCTTTCGAATATAATGGACAAAAGTTTGTACTCATTGACACCGCAGGTTTGAGAAGACAGAATAAAGTGAATGAAAATATAGAAAAATATAGTGTGATTCGTACTATTTCAGCAATTGAACGCTCGGATGTCTGCTTTATCATGATCGATGCCAAAGATGGTATAACCGATCAAGACAAAAAAGTTGCGGGTTATGCTCATGAGGCTGGTCGAGCCGCAGTATTTGTAGTCAACAAATGGGACTTGCTTGTCAAAGACAACGATACTCTATATGAATTCCAAAGAGTTATCCGTGAGCAATTCGCATATATGCCTTATGCAACTATTATGTTTGTATCGGCAGTGACTGGACAGAGGGTTATGCAATTGCTTGACCAAGCAATTTATGTATCCAACAACCATGCACTTAGAATTTCAACAGGAGTCCTTAACGATGTACTCAATGAAGCCATGGCACTGAATCAACCGCCATCTGACAAAGGTAAGAGACTTAAAATTTACTATGCTACACAAGCATCTGTTAAACCTCCTACATTTGTTCTATTTGTTAATGATAAGGAATTGGCGCATTTTTCATATATTCGCTATTTGGAAAATCAAATCAGGAAAAATTTCAACTTTGAAGGAACCCCAATTGTTTTCAATGTGAAAGCGAGAGGTTGACCTATTGAAACCCAAGTGAATATCTTGGGTTTTTTTGTATGTTAAATGGGGTATAATAGTAGATCGAGTTGACGAAGACCTTGGTTTTGCACCTATTGAGGATGGTCTTTGACGTGAAAATATGGTATAATATCTGTTGATGTATAGTTTTTACGAATCAATGAATTCAAATAGGTAGGAGGAACAAATTGAAAATTGCTGTAATAGCTTCTGGAAGCTGGGGAACCGCATTATCAATGGTCCTGGACTCCAATGGACATGATGTGGTCACATGGGCTCGCGATGAAAAACAAGTTGAGGTGATCCTCAGGACAAGAAAAAATGAAAAGTACTTGCCCGGTTTAGTATTGCCTGATGGAATAGATTTTACAAATGACATAAAAAAAGCTGTTGAAGGTGCACAGGTCTTATTATTCACAGTACCCTCACAACATTACGCAAATACCCTACAGATGATGATCGATCAAGATCTTATTCACCCTGAAGTAACTATTGTAAACGTCTCCAAGGGTATTGACATGCAAACACTGGAGACACCTTCCCAAATCACTTCAAGATTGTTGCCTGACGCAAAATTTGTTGTGCTTTCAGGTCCATCACATGCGGAAGAAGTGGCATTAAAATTGCCTACTGCACTTGTATCGGCGTCCAGATCAAGAGAAAATGCGGAGTTCGTTCAGGACCTTTTCTCAAATGAATTTATGAGAATATATACGAATCCTGATGTAATCGGTGTTGAAATCAGTGGCGCTTTAAAGAATATAATCGCACTGGGTGCGGGAATCAGCGATGGGCTTGGTTTTGGTGACAATGCAAAAGCAGCTCTTATCACAAGAGGAATCAACGAAATCGCACAGCTCGGAATTGCAATGGGTGCCGAGGCTGATACTTTTAAAGGGCTTGCTGGAGTCGGCGATTTGATTGTCACATGTACGAGCATGCATTCACGAAACAGAAGATGCGGTATTTTGATTGGCAAAGGCAAGAAACTTCAGGAAGCGATCGATACTATCGGAATGGTCGTTGAAGGCGCATACACTGTGAAGTCGGCCTATCAGCTCAGAGAGAAACATAATATCGAAATGCCAATAACAACAGAGCTTTATAGAGTATTATATGAAGACAAGAATGCAAGGGAAGCGGTACTGGATCTCATGACACGAAGCAAGAAACATGAGATGGACGAATACGCTTCAAAAATGATCAACTGGCTTTGAGAAGAGGTAGGATATGTCAGCACAAAAGGTCAGAAAAAAGAAAAAACGAAGACCCAAATATGGACGCATTCTTTTTAGTTTGATATTTTTTGTGCTAATAGTTTATTTTATGGTCAAACTTGGCATAGACATGTTTTTCAAAGAGCACATGACTTATTTGGTTGAAGTGGACACACTTAATATCGAAAAAGAATATAAAACACTGATTTTAAGGAATGAGCTTGTTGTGGATACCGCAATTGCAGGACAAATCACTTATTTCACGAGTGAAGGATCAGTAGTGACAAAGAATGATCAAGTCGCTGAAATATTCAATGACGGATCGACATCAGAAATTGTAGAGGCTACTGAAAGAGAGCTCAATAGAAAACAAATTGAATTTGATTACAATTCATTGGCTTATGATATTGAGAACATCAAAAATCAAATCCTTTTCAATTTGCACAATCAAAATTTTGATGCCATCTCTTCCTATAAGAGAGACCTCATCCTTAAATTTGAACGGCTGGATAAATTACAATCCGAAAACAAATTCCTATCGAATAGAATTGCGTCCTACTCACAACAAACCATAGGTGAAGGAAAGCTGCTTGAAGGACAGAAAAAAGCCATACTGGCTCCTGCAAGCGGCATATTGACCTATAAACTGGATGGGTATGAATCGTTTATAACAATTGATAATCTTTATAATATCAATTATGAGGAAATCAGCAAAGTGGACATCAATGCCACATCAATCATCAAAGAGAATACAAGTCAAGACGGCACGCTTTTTAAGATCGTTGACAACGCCACATATTATTTAGTGGCAATCATACCTAATGAGGAAGTTGAAACTTATAAGAATGTTCAGAAGATCACAGTAGAAATTGGAGCTGAAAAGCTTTCTGGAGAGGTTTATGATGTTTTCACAGATGATCAAAAAGCAGTTGTCGCAATACGAATGAATGAAGTTTTTGATGGTTTTTATAATCAGCGATGGGTGGACGCCAATGTCATTAGAGAGAATTATCGTGGTCTGAAAGTCTACGTGGACTCTATAGTAAATATTGAAGGACAACTCGGTGTGTATGTGGTGGAAAATGATCGACGCCTTAAATTTGTACCCATCAAAATCTTGGGATACGACGATGAAAATGCAATCATATACAATTCACAGTTTTACGATATTGATCAAGGATTGGTCAGAAGTATAAAGACCAACCAGGAAGTTGTTAGAAATGCGCATAAATATAAAGCGGGTGACCGTATTGAATAGGAGGTCCAAGTGTCATTTGAATATTTGAAAACACATATTATGGAAGTCAACGAAGACATTAGAAGAATATGCGAAAGACTTGGGCGAAATCCCGATGATGTAACTTTTATTGGAGTGACCAAGACTTATGAGCCGGAGATTATCAATGCATCTATTGAATATGGAATAACAGACATCGCTGAAAATAGGGTGCAGGAAATCACAAGAAAATTCGATGATATTGTTTATAAAGTCCGCTGGCATCTTATTGGACATTTACAGACAAATAAAGTAAAATATATTATAGACAAAGTTGATTTGATTCACTCAGTCGATAGTGTGAAACTTGCTGAGGAAATTCAAAGCAGAGCTTCAAAAATCGAAAAGGTCCAGGATGTACTGATTCAAGTGAATGTTGCAAATGAGATTCAAAAATATGGCATTCCTAAAACAGATCTTCCAGAAGTTTTGGAAGCTTTATCGAAAATGCCCAATATCAGAGTTTGTGGACTTATGAATATAGCACCTCTAGTGGATGATCCTGAGCTGCTCAGAAACGATTTTCGAGAGATGAAGAAACTGTTTGATTCATTATCGACCTACTCATATTCAAATGTAACACCAATTCATTTATCAATGGGTATGTCAGGCGATTATGAGATAGCGCTTGAAGAAGGTTCGAATATGATTAGGATAGGCACCAAAATATATGGTGAGCGAATGGCGACGAAAATTTAAGGAGGCTCTATATGGGTGATAAATTTATTGACAAAATCAAGTTTTTTTGGGGAGTAGACACACAAGAGGAAGAAGATACCACCGAAGATTTTTACGACGAACTTAAACACAAAGATCTTGATACCGATGATTCTTATTCGGCAGTCACTGATTCTTCACAAAAGTCAATCAATACCATCAAGACTTCAAATAAGATCTTAAATATTCATTCCAATTCGCAAATGAATGTGGTGCTTTATAATCCAAAGACTTTTGATGAATCCACAAGCATTGTGGACACACTAAAAAGCCGTAGACCTGTGGTTATGAACATCTCTGAACTTGATAAGGAGCTGGGAAGAAAGATATTTGATTTTTGTTCTGGAGCTTTATATGCCGTAGATGGTCATATTCAACAAGTTGCCAAAGGTATTTTTATTTTAGCGCCACAAAATGTGGACATCACAGGTGATGTCATGAGAAAATCAGACAGCCCAGTCAGTGCGTGGCTGAAAGAAGAAGAATAAACATAGAAGAGGAAGGACTTTAAATGTTGGAATTGAGAGTAACCATATATTATTTTTTGCAAGTTGTCATGTATCTCGTATTTGCAAGAGCCATGTTGTCTTGGTTTGTAAGAGATCCTAAGAATCCACTTATGAGATTGTTGTTGACACTCACCGAACCGATACTTGGACCAATCCGATCACTGCTGATCAAATTGAAGATCGGTGGCAACATGATCGATTTTAGCCCATTGGTTGCTCTTTTGCTCATCCAAATGCTAAGTGCCATGGTGCTTGGTTGGTTCTGATGAACAAACAAGGTGTTTTAAATTATTATAAGGATTTTATTGATTCTGAAGGTGTTTTTTTAAAGACACTTGATCAATTAAATGATGCAGAAACGTATTTTGAACCACAAATGACGGATTTTCTCAGTCCAGATTTGGCTTTTGTTTTTGAACGCATTGCAAAAGAAGATGGACAGATTGAAAC
>JAIOSU010000160.1 GCA_021107455.1 Clostridiales bacterium
ATAGGTCAAACTTATAAAAACCCCTGTTACAGTTTATTCTGTAACGGGGGTTTTTTATGATTTTACTATTTTATTCACTTAATGCCAATTCCAGCAATTCTTCATATGTGGGAAGACCCGATATTTTTGTGGTTTCATATATATCGTTTACCAGCTTCTTGAGCTTCCTCCGCCTCCACTGCTTCCACCGCCACCTCCGAATCCACCACCTCTGGATGAACCCTTGGAGCCTCTTGCCAAAGCGTATAATGCAAGGCGTGTCAATCTACCTCTGTTAAAAATCAAATCCAATATCATCAGAATGAAAACCACAATGCCTATGAGAAGATGAAAGATTGTAAACTCTGAATCCGATTTTGTTTCAACCGGGTTATAGTATGCTTTGGAACTTTGAAGATCCTCAACACTCAAATCATATTCAGCATAAACTTCTTCAGCCAATCTCAAATAAGTTCCTGTGATTCCAGCATCATAATCTCCAGCCTGAAAATTTGCTATGAGATATTCATCCTGAATTCTTCCCGTCTTCGCATCGTTGAGCGCACCCTCAAGACCATAGCCCACTTCGATTCTTGAGCGTCTGTCTTCAATGGCAACAAGCAAGAGTAGACCGTTGTTTTTTTTCTCTTCTCCTATGCCCCACTCTCTAAACAAACCCGTAGAGTAGGATTCAATATCCTGACCGTCAAGTGAATCAATTGTCACTACCACGATCTGTGCTCCAGTAGCTTCTGAAAGCGCCACAGACGTTTCCATAATCATCTGTTCTGTATCACTTGACAATACGTCTGCAAAATCGTTGACATAAAAATCTCTGGTATGATTAGGATATGTTGCTGCAAAAGTCACGGGCATTACTAAGATGACAATGAGCATCAAGATTGCCGTAATACTTTTTTTCAACTCGCAACCTCCTTTAATTTCCGAAATCTACTGTAGGTACCTGATCTGCACCTTCACTGGCTTCGAAGTATACAGCATCATCAAACCCAAACATTCCAGCAAATATATTCATTGGAAAGCGTTTCGCTATACTATTGAAATCTCTCGCTACATTATTATAATCCATTCTTGCAGTAGCAATTCTATTTTCTGTACCAGCAAGTTCATCAGAAAGTTGTCTGAAATTCTCATCAGACTTCAGGTCCGGATAGTTCTCTGAAATCGCAATTAATCTTGATAGTGACCCGGTAAGCTCTGCATTCGCAGCATCTTTCTCTTCAACTGTTCCGGCACTCATCATAGCCGCACGAGCATTTGAAACATTTTCAAATATTTCTCTTTCTTGTGTCGCAAATGCTTTGACTGTTTCTACTAAATTAGGTATCAAATCATTTCTTCTCTGAAGTTGATTGTCGATCTGACTGAGCGACATACTGACTTCTTCATCCAAAACAACCAATTGATTGTATCTTGAGATTACCATTCCAGCTAATGAAGCAATGATTACTCCAATTACAATTAAAACTATTAAACCTTTTTTCATTTTGTGCACCTCTTTATATTGGTTTATAACTCATTATAAACCATAATAATTAAGAAACCATTAATAATAGATTAATCTTAGGGATATAACGAATTGAGCAGTGGGATGATATTGAAGACTGGTTCCTCATATGGATGGATAAGCTTGATCGCCTCTATCACATTTTCCACAATCTTACTGCTGCAAATGACTTCTACTTTACACTCATGACCAGAGATCACCTCTCCAATGGTACCATCAAAAGGCTCTGATCCATCAAGTGGTCTCCAAAAGCCAGTTACTTCAGATACGGATAGACAGTGATCATAATTACCGATTTTTCCAGCCCCCACATCATGGAGCGTATCACGTAACACAGTCAAATAGTCACAAGGAATAAATATTTCAAATTTGACTTTATCAAAAACCATAACAATTCCTCTTGGTCTTAAACAACAAAACTTTCATTTCGTTTAGTAACGGGTTTTACCCTTTCATCTTTGATTTCATTTGCGAGGATTTCATTTAAAATTTTGAAAGATTCACCAAAATGAATTGGAAAGACGGTTTTGACATCTACCTTTTCGATGAAATGACGCACGGCAAGAGAAGCTGCGGATTTTAGTCTCGGATCTATAGGCACAAAGGCGATATCAATTTTTTCTCCATCCAGATTGGATATAATGGCTTTGTATGCCATTTCCTCATTTCTTTGTTCCAGAACAGGACGATTCTCCCAGTGCCACCAATTAAGGTCACCAGAATGAAAGATATTCATGCCATCGATTGCAACCAAAAAAGCGACCCCAGAATCTGTAGAATCGAATGTTTTAATGGAGATATTATCAATCTCATAATTCTTGTTAGGCTCAACCCTTGTAATAATATGCCCTATAGGGTGATCATCAATATCTTCTGAAAAAATCAGAAATGTATTGTGATTAGATACCTGAAACACTTTTGGGTCATAATGATCGTTGTGTGCATGAGATACAAAATAAAATTGTTTTTTGTTTACATCCACAAAAGATCGTTGATCACTGATCACATCAAAGTATAATTGACTGTTTTTTGTTTCGACCATTACACCACTGTGGTATAAGTGAACGACTCTAATGTCATTATTCACTATCCCACCCCCAATAGTTCATCAAGTTTGCCTTGATCATCGAGTGCATACAAATCATCGCAACCACCAATGAAAACACCATCAATGAAAATTTGGGGAACTGAATCCCAACCGGTTTCTTTCATAATTTCATCAAATTCTTCCCTATTCTTTGATACATTGATATTGGTATATTCCACACCCTTTTGATCTAGTTTTTTGAGTGCTCTATGGCAGTACGGACAAAATTTTGTTGTATAAAGGACTACTGGTTTCATTTCTAACTCCTCCGTTTTAAATATTATGGATTACAACTATGGCAAGGGTTCTTGCCGGATGCAATTGCTTCATCACGGTTTCTATAAACGATTCTGTTATCTGAGTTTGGCAGATGAACACACGAGCTCAAGTGAAAAACATCTGAATTAACATTCCCGACGTATAGCTCACTATCCACTTTATTTCTATAATTTTTACATATTTTCTTTACCTGTTCTCTCAAATCTTTCCCTGATTTCGGTGCAAACAATAAACCAAACGCCAAGGCGATAACAGTTCCTACTAAAAAAGCCAACCAAATCTTCTTGTGAAAATCTGATTTCATCTTTTCAATTTCTCTTTGATTTGAAATTTGAAATAAATTACGCATATAAACCTCCTATTATATATTTGTGTTATTGATACCCCCCATTTTATTAGATAAGCGACCGCTTGTCCAATTTATAGAAATGCAATCCTGATCAATAGAAAACTGAGTACAACTCCGGTAATTCTAAGAGTCAGAATATAAAATTCAGTTGGCTCTCCACTCTTGACAACCAGCATGTATTGAAACAACCATATTGCTTCAGGATACACAATTGAAACCGATATGATCAGACCGAATATGATGAATATAAAAATTTTGTAAGTCAACAGTCCATTCTGGAAATAGATACTCTTGTCAATCACTTTCGTCATCAATGCCCTATAATAGGCGGTTTCGTCATCATTCCACTCGCCCTCATGAATCAGCTCTTCATCAAGATAAATCTTGATTGGCCTTTCTGAATCATGATCAATAGTTTTTTTTATGATCTGGTTCTTATACTGGATGATCACATCTTGATGATTTGAAGTGATAAAGGTACCATAACCATCTGCAAAAGCGATCAAAGATTGACCCTCATCATCAACAAAATAGGTTTTACGATTTTCAGTCCTATCATATTTAAATCCTTGATCACCTATTTTAAAACGCATGGAATAATATTCCTTTGCACCTGCAATGATAATTCCGATAATCAGAATTGAAGTGAGCAACATGAAGAACAGCTTTCTTTTGCCGAATTTTTCAATCCATCTGTCTATCATTTCAAGGTTCCTCCTTATTCTATAATAACCGTTATCTCAATGTTTGTGTTACATTTCTAAAAAAATTTTTATTTTTTTTGGACACTTTCACCCTCTCAAACGTTCTATAGATGTAAGGGATAACAAAACGGTATCATGTTCAATATGGAGGTATACAATGAAAGTTAATTCTGAATTAAAATGGCTAACCGATTATGAAGGTCGATTAATAGTGAATCCAAATAGTGCTAATGAAAGAAAATTACCATATAAAAAATGAAAAGTAAAAGAGATGTTCTCATTTTGAGTGAGAACATCTCTTTTTTGCTTTTCATTATTATAAAAATTGACAAAAATTAGTAAAATAATTTTAAATGAGTATTGTAGATCAAATTTTGTCCTAATTGATTGGGGTGCGGGTCGGAAAAATAACTATAAAACCCTGTCAAACTATCTTTATTTGTAACTTTATTAAATTCATAATATACATCAGCAACAAGATAAGTAAATTTGTTGGAATATTCTGCACCATACAATGACATAGTGTTCTTAATGATATAATTCAGCCCATAATCACCGTCAACATCGCTCGAGAAGTATTCATCCACTTGCATATAAATCGATTCATTATTATGATACGGATTGTAAACTGTCATGACTACTAATGTGACATCATTATTTAGTTCATGAATTCGATCAATCACTTGCTGCCAGTAAATTTCAAAATTTTGGCGACCACTATCTGCAATTGCCCAATCTATATTATATTTTTCAAGTCCATAAAAACTTCTAGGAACAGCATCCATTATGTCGTTTGCACCGATACATAGAGTAATAACATCAGCTTGTCGAACTTGATTTTCAAGAATTGGATCATAACCAACTTCATCTGGTGTTAATTTGTTATAGATATCTACTGTATTCAAACCGCTGATACTTTGATCATAATCTGAATTAGAAACATTAAACTCTGCCGCAAATTGTTCAATATAACTTGTGGTATCTGTGCCACCAAAAAATAAATAATCCGCGATATCCGTATAATATTTACCATAAGGAATTGAATCTCCAAGTGCCAAGTAAACAATAGAAGAATCAATATCATTAACAACTATAACAATAATACCAACTGAAGTGATTTTACCATCACTAATTGCATATTGAACAGTTATTGTTCCCGGTTCAGTAGGAGTAATTATTATGTTATCCCCATCTATAGTAAGTCCAATCGCTTCTGAACCTTCAATAATTTGTACTGAAACTAATGAGATTGTGTCTCCATCTTTGTCAAAATCATTGAGTAGGGGCTCAATTAATAACAATTCACCTACAACACCTTGTGCTTGATCATTAACTGCATCTGGTGGAGTGTTGATTTGAATTTCAACCGGTGTCACTGTGATTGTAACTGTAATTTGATCTTTATTGATCGAATCATCTGGTTTTACTGCAGTGATAGTGAAAACTGCAGTTTGATCACTATCCACATCAGAAGGTTCAAACAAAAAAGTGGCATCTTGTAAATATGCGGTGACTTTTTTGCCAGGTTTTGCTATTGGTGATGTTTTGTCAGTTAAGCTCAACAATCCATAATCGGAAGTTGTCGTTCCCCAGATTATAGCATATTCTTCCTTTGTAGATGCATTAACAGTAAAATTAATCGCCTGATCTTCTTGCACAGTCAGAGTTAAATCACCGGTTGTAATATCCAACGTACTTGATGGCTCGGGAGCTGGCCTAACAGGCTTTGCTGCAAAAGCCATATTCCCCTGACCCAATACGAGCGCCAACAACAAAAACCAAACCAAAACCCTTCTCATTCTTTTTTCTCTCATAATTCTTCCCCCAAACGTAAAAAAACCGACCATAAAGGTCGGTTACGCCACTTGTTCCTCCGCGAATAAGGCGTCCAATGTGCTTCGCGGGATCAAAACATCCAGCTTATTTCTACCCTGATGTGACACCTTCAAACCCTTCCAAACAACTGAAGTAAAATATATTTTTCATGCTGGCTAAGTATCAATGAGAGTGCCTATGATGCAGATCCGGAGTGTGTTCGTGCTTGTGAACTTTCTTTGTATGCAAATGTTCATGTGAGTGCTCACCAATGACTTCATAATCATGAGTATGATCGTGATGTCCATCCATATGATTGTGTTTATGCTCATGCACTTCCTCAAGATGGACATGGTCGTGCCTATGATCTTCTGTCACAGCATAATAGGTTCCAAGCAACATAATGATAAGTGCAACTCCAAATGACCCTGTTATGCCTTCACGAAGAACAATCCAAGAAACTACAACACCAATAAATGGCGCCGCTGCATAATAGGCACTTGTTCTTGCCGCTCCAAGTTCTCTTTGAGCCTTGATATAAAAATAGATGCTAAGCCCATAAGCCACAAATCCAAGCAACAATGCCATCATCATATATAGAATTGGTCCACTTGTTTCCTTCAAAAAAAGTGCTATGATCAGTGCACCTACTCCAGATCCAAAACCTTTGATCACAACTATTTGAAGCGGATCCTTCATTGAAAGCATTCTGGTGCAGTTGTTCTCAAATCCCCAACTGATACATGCCAATAGTACAAACACGGATCCAATTGAGAATGAGAAACTACTGAAATCCTGAACGGATAAGATGATACTTGAAAGAGTTATAAGTCCAATGGCCACCCACATTCTTTTGCCTATAGACTCCTTGAAAATGAATAGTGCTATCATGGAAGTCGCCACGATTTCAAAGTTATTGAGCAGTGAGGCATTTGATGAAGTTGTTAAAAGAAGACCCGTCATCAGAAAAATTGGAGCTATGATATCCAGAACTACCATACCAATGATAAATGGGAGTTCTTTCTTTGTCATTTTCGCTTCCATGCGTTCACGTTTAAACAGTTGGTTGATCAGGTTCACTCCCAGCATTCCCGCTCCCGCTCCCAAGTAAAGAAGTGCAGCCATTAGCGTTGGTGACAATTCAGCGAGCAGGAGTTTGGATACCGGTGCACTGATACCGTATAAAGCCGCTGCCATGATGGCCAGTCCAACCGATTTGAATTTCAAGGTTTCCATTTGCTCTCCTTTTGTTCATAATAATGATATCTTAACACAATTATAAATAGAATGAAATATTCCTGCTATCCAAATTCATTTCTAATTATGCTATTATAAGGATTAGACAATATGTCTTATTTCAATCGGAGGCAACATATGACACGAATGCTTAGAACCTATCTGCCATTTACAAAAGGTGTGATTCAAGCCTTTATGGCCTATAGAGCAAATTTTTACGTTTACATACTTGGTGATTTATTCCAAACCGTTGTCCTGCTATACATTTGGTTCGCCATATTCAGCAGTTCAGCATCAAATGTGATTCAAGGTTTTACCTTTGATGACATGATTGTTTATGTTGTCATGAGTACACTGACCGGTATGCTCATTACAAACGAGGTCCACTGGGAAATCAGTAATGATGTCAGAACGGGTACCATCGCCATGAATCTCATCAAACCGGTAAGCTATCAACTCAGACAATATTTTTCATCAATCGGTTATCTCGTGGTCAATTTCATATTCCTGTTCATTCCACTTTGGGGTGGTTATGTGGTATATGACTTCTTTGCTAACGGGGCACTTCCACAGCTGTCCACTATACTTGTTTATGTGTTAAGCGTTCTGCTCAGTTCATTGATTCTCTTTTATATCAATTATCTGTTCGGACTAGCGGCATTCTTCGTTGAATATGTTTTTGGATTTATATTTGCAAAGGAAGCCGTACTAAGATTGCTTTCAGGGCAATTGATTCCGCTGGCTTTCTTTCCTGCCGGAATGCTGGCGGTGTTTAAGTTCTTGCCATTTGCTGGATTGGTATATACACCGACAATGCTCTATCTTGGTAAATACACTGCTGATGCGGCCATTCTTAATATTGCTGTTCAGGCTGTCTGGGTGGTTTTACTCATGGTATTGACGCAAGTAGTATGGCACAAGGCAATAAAGCGCCTCACCATCATGGGCGGGTAATGGAGATGACACTATGAAAAAACTCAAATGGTATTTTAAACTTTATGGCATGTTTCTCAGTCAGTATCTCAAAGCGGTCATGCATTCGCGTGCAGACTTTTTCATTGGATTTCTGGCATTCTTCCTCATTCAGTTTGGAGGAATCGCATTTATCGCACTGATATTCAGACAAATTCCCGACTTGCTCG
>JAIOSU010000061.1 GCA_021107455.1 Clostridiales bacterium
AAGCAGAGAATGTTAAGGCTTATGTTGTTTTCAACAATGCACAAATGGAAGAAATTATCGAAAAATTACCTCGCAATAATGATCAACTCTTAAAGATCAGCGGATTTGGATCAGTAAAAGTTGAGAAATATGGAGATGGAATCATAAATCTAGTAAAGACTCATGGATAATATTGAGTTTTCAGAATAATTATTCAATTTGCATAATGTTATTTCATCATATTATGTTACAATGATCCCAACTGGTAAATATGGAAGTCAGAACACTTTGGGGGAACTGATGAATATTAGATTTACTGGAAAAAGGATGCAATTTAATATGCAGATACAATTTCGCCTTCTCACAGGAATCATGTGTTAAGGTGATTTGTCGTGTCTGAATTAGAATTTGGGAGACCAACTATGAAATATTATAATAAGAAAATTGACATGTCTTTGTTGAAGGAAGGATTTACTATTCCTGTTGAATTAGTAAATGATTTTTTAGTGATATCTGAGGAAAACCCTGATAAATCAGATGAAAACGGCCTAAACACATATAGCCAGGTGAGATTCATCATGAATGATCAAGATTATCTTTTACCCATAAAAAAAGTGAGTAGTCAAAGAGAGCACTTATATCAAATACGCTATACACCAACGAATCCCTTTGCAATTGAACTAAACAAATGTTTTAAAGCTATTTATAATGACAACAATGATTTAACAACTTTTGATACAAGAGAAGAGTATTTGGAATTTTCAATTGACACCGAAAAAAATGTCGTAAATTGTAAACCTTATAATCGAGAATCGATTGAAAAATGGCAGGAATTATTAGGCTACATTGGACCGGAAGATAGTATCAATTTTAATGATTATAAAAAATCATATAAATTAGTATGGATAAAAAGCATCATTAACTTACTGAAAACCCATAAAACGACTACATTCGAAAACTTGTTTGTTGAAGCACTTAGTATTTATAAACAATTATTAAGTAAAGGATATTCTGTTGAAGAAAGTCTGAAGGATAATAACAGTTTAGAAGTAAGTAGTAATAGAGTAAGAACAATTATGACTGATGCACCAATGACGGCTTTTGGGCTTAGTGGTTTTTTTTCGATTGATAGAAATAAGAAAAACATAATTATCCCGAAGGACTTGAAAAATTCACTAACAAATACAAACATTAAAGAACTTGAAAAAATAATTGATAAAAAGATTGAGGTTTACTTTATGAAAAAATCTATAGAAGTTACTGGAACATTAGGTGAAAATCTTCAATTCGTTTTAGATAACTATAACGATGCGATTAAAGTTCGTTATCCAAATCATGAAGTTAACAGAATTGTTACGAAGGAATCAGTATCAAATTTACAAGATATCATTACTAATGATCAGTTTTTGGTTAATGGGTCAGTTGGAATTGGCAATTGGAGCAATGTTCCATGGATTGCAATTATGGATAAAAAGGAAACCACATCAACTCAAAAAGGTATGTACTTAGTCTATTTAATAAATAAAGATTCAAAGATTGTATATTTATCACTTGCTTTTGGAGTAACAGATTTTTCAAAAAACTTAAGCACAAAAGAGTTTAAAGTAAAAATGAAAGATCTCGTAGAGTATTATAAATCTAGACTAGGTATTCAGATGATGGATAAAGAAATTGATTTAGGTACGCAAGTGTTAGGTAAAAAATACGCAATGGCGTCAATTTGGTATAAAACATATAGTTATCCAGATTTGGATGATGATGAAAGATTAAGAAGTGATTTATTTGAAGCATTGAAAATATATGAAAGGGCTTTGAAAATTAAGAACGGAGATTCAATAATAGATATTAATCAAGAGGAGATCAATAATCAAAAGAGAGTTGAGGATTTGTTGATCTGGACTAACAATTTAAAAGATTATCTAGAGAGTAGAAGTCTCAATTATACGATTGAATCTCTTAAAAGTATAATAATGTCAATGAAAACAAAACCGTTGGTGCTGTTGGCAGGGTTATCTGGTACTGGTAAAAGCAAAATAGTAGAAGGCATAGCTAATGCGTTAAGTGCAACAATGGAAAATAATAGATACAAAATGATTTCTGTTCGACCTGACTGGTCAGATCCATCTGATTTGTTAGGTTATGTTGGCTTAAATGATAAATTTAATCCAGGACCATTAGCAGAATTTTTGTATCATGCTAATAATACAATTGAACCATGCATACTTTGTCTTGATGAAATGAATCTTGCTAGAGTGGAACATTATTTTAGCGATGTACTTTCTGTAATTGAAACAAGAAAAAGAGACAATGAAAATGTGTCTACAGATTTACTATTCAGTAATGAAATATTTAAATCTGATGATGCAAGTCGACAAAAGTATTCAAAACTTAGACTGACTGATAATGTTTTTATTTTTGGTACTGTAAATATGGATGATTCAACGCACCCATTTAGCAACAAGGTTCTTGATCGTGCAAACACAATAGAATTTAACCATATTGATTTGAGATCACTTCCGAGTAATGAGGTTAAAAAAGATTTTCAAATGCCTTTATTAAAAACTAGTTTGATTAAAAGTGACTATATAAGGCTTGATGAGTGTCTAAATCATGGTCAAAACATGATGACTGCAAATCAAGTAATTGAGATATTGGTTCAAATAAATGGAATTCTTAAAAAACAGAATTTGCAATTTGGTTATAGAGTGAGAGATGAGATTATTTATTTTGTAACTCAATCTGTTAATCACAACATGATGAATTTTGATGAAGCGATTGATTTTTGTATTTATCAAAAGATATTGCCCAAAGTAAAGGGCAGTGGATTTCAATTAAAAGAGTTAATCAATACGCTTTTTGAATATTGTTCTGACAAAAAAAATTCTATCGATCATGGCGACGGTTATCAATACTTGAAAATGGAAACTGATTTGATGAAAAATATGGGTAAATACCCGGTGTCAACTCAAAAAATTGTAGACATTATGAAATCATATGAGGTTGAAGGTTATGCAACATTCTGGTCGTAATTTTAAAAAAATGATTAGTTTTGAAGATGAAAAATTTAGTTTATCAATATCTGGACCGATAAGATTAAATCATTTTGAGAATCAAATTGATCCAATAAGTGTATATCGCGATTATAACACTAATAATCTCAGAAAATTAAAATTCGTTGATGGGATTACTCCATATTTTTTTGAAAATACCAATTACACTATAACCATTAATTTGAAAGCTAAGAACGAAACATTAACTCTACATCATGAAAACTTATCATTAGAGCCATTTACAATTGAGAATGAAACAAATGAAGGCGCAAAATACTATATAACGAGTTTGAATTTCAGAAGTAATATTGGCTTGTCAGATTTAAGAATATTAATCAATGGTAACTGCATTGGGACCTTAACACTTGAGATATTTCCACAGAAAATCGATTATCAAAAGGATTACATTGAACTTATGAGCGAGGTTAATGAAGAAGTATATAACTTATCCTTTGATTTTCTAAGACAAACATATTTAAACATGGGAATGATCAAATCTAATGATCAATCGTTTTCGGAATTTTATTCTATATTACAACATATTATCAGCAAACTTGAGAGGTCAATTGATCAAATAATTAAAATTCCTCATCATAAAGTTGCCACTACACGAGAAATCAAACCATTTCATAAGATTAAGAAAATTGATAGAACATGTGAAAAATGGATAATTTCTCACACTCATTATATTGACAAGTTAAATGGCAATAACATTCCATCTAAAAGCTTAAGTGTTAATAAATATACAAGCTATGACACTTATGAGAATCAATTTTTAAAACATGAAATCTTAAGAATATGCAAAAAAATCAAAGCGTTTCGAGAAAAATATATCCTTTCACAACGAAGCATCAACAGTAATGATGTAATTAAATTTCTTGATCGAAGTGAAAAATCATTGATGGATAAAGTTAATCATTCCTTTTTATATGAGGTGTCGAGCTATTATCCTAAGGACAGTTTTTCTCTAGTTTTTATCTATGCACAAGGATACAAAGAGTTTTTCAAATACTCACAAATGTTAAGAAATGGGCTTAATATTCAAAGCGATTTATTCAAGTTATCTCAGAAAGATCTTGCAACATTATATGAATATTGGTGCTTCATAAAAATGAATAAAATATTAAAAAAACACTTTGAACTTGTATCATCGAATCTTATAAAAATTGATAGGAGTGGTATTTTTTTCACCATAACTAAGGGAAGAACATCAAAAGTGAAATATCTCAATAAATTTACAAAGGAAATATTTACTATTTCATACAATCCTCAATATAATGGTGACACTTTAAGCCAAAAACCTGATAATGTGTTGATTATCGAAAAGAAATTTCCTGATGTGACCTTTCATTATGCGTTTGATGCCAAGTATAGAATAAATTATGCTGAGGAAGGAACAAAATATTACGATTATTATAAGACACCGGGTCCAACAGAGGATGACATTAATACAATGCACAGATATAGAGATTCTATTATTTATGAGTCAAATAATAATGATTTGAATCAAAAAAGCAGATTGCTATTTGGTGCTTTTGTATTGTTTCCATATTCAAATGAAAAGGAGTTTGAATCCCATCACTTTCATAAGAGTATTGAAAAAGTAAATATAGGAGCTTTTCCATTATTACCGTCTACATTTAACTTATTTGAAAATTTCATAGTAAGTCTAATCAAATCTTCTGCATCATCAAATTATGCTGGAAAAATTATGCAGTTAGGCGATAACGAATACGTTAAAAACGTTGATTTTACCGAAAGAAATGTTCTCATTGGCTCTTTAAGAAACCCTCAACAGTTACAAGTTTGTCTAAACTATAATTTCTATCATTTACCATTGAAAAATATTGATATAAATAATAGATGTATTAGATATGTTGCACTAAGTCAATCAAAGAAGCAATTTGGACAAGAAGCTGGAATCCAATACTATGGTGAGGTTTCTAAATTTGAGATTGTGAATCGGAGTGAAATTAAAGAAATTCAAAGTAATAGTGATGAACTGTATGTAAGAATTAAAATTAAGAAATGGGAAATGATTACTCCAAAGATTCAAATAAGAGACTTCAATGTTATTACAAGTATGTATACATCATACTTCTTACTAAAGAACACTAAATTCATCTCAGAGCTTTGTATTAAGAGTATGGAAGAATTTTATATTTGGCAAGAGCTTTCACGAATTCATGACAGAGTAAAAATTAAAATTAACACTAGCGATCTTAATATTTCAACAGTCCTTGATGGATTCTCAATAAATCAATTTGATTTCCATGTAATTGATACAAATTTGAGTGTAACAAATAATCAGACTGGTGAAATTGCGACTTTTAATTTATTTAATGTTGTAAGATCACCGAAACAACTATTAACAATAATCAATGAAAATTCTTCAATAACTTGTCCGGCTATTTTGTAAAATAGTATTTTTGAGGGGGAAAACAATGAGCGTATGGCTATTTCGTGCGGGGAGTAAAGGTGAATATGAACATAAATTTTTAACAGATAACAGAGTTTATTTAACATGGGATGATTTAGATTTTGACCTGAAATCAGTTAAGAATAAAGAAGACTTATATAAAATCTTAATGGATGATTATAAGCTAGAGAAAGAAAAGACAGCAATTAACTGGGCTTCTCAAATTTGGCCTATAGCATATACCATGCAAAAAGGAGATTGGATTGTATTACCATCTAAAATAAACCGAACTATTCATTTTGGTGAGATTATTGGAGATTATAAGTACGACAAAAATTTAGGCAGTCCTTATTATCATTACAGAGATGTAAAGTGGTTTGCACAAGATATTCCAAGAGACCGGTTTGATCAAGATATTTTGTACTCATTGGGTGCTTTCATGACAGTATGTAGAATAAACAAAAATAATGCTGAGGCTAGAATTAAGGAAATGTTCAATAATGATTGGAATGTTCCGAAGTCTTCATTGAAATTTGAATCAACTGATGAAATTGAAAGCTCCGTATCAGTTGATTTGAATGATTTTATTTTTGACAAAATATCAGAACGAATTATTCAAAAGTTTAAAGGGCATAAAATGGAAGAATTAATTGAAGAAATATTGAAAGCAAAAGGATTTACTACATTTCGCAGTCCAGAAGGTGCTGACTATGGTGTCGATTTACTTGCTTCTTCAAGCACTTTAGGTTTTGGATCGCCAAAAATCTGTGTTCAAATAAAGACAACAGATAATCCTATTGAGCGTGCAGTAATGGATCAGCTCATCGGAACGATGAGCAATTATAATGCTGAATATGGGCTTCTAGTATCCTGGAACGGATTCAAGAGTAGTGTGATAAAAGAGATTCCAAAACAGTTTTTTAAAGTTAGGATTTGGGATTCAAAAAAAATAATTGAAGAAATATTTGAAAACTATGAAAAAATGAGTGACAATATCAAAGCAGAAATTCCACTTAAAAGAGTTTGGATGCTCAATGAAGAAGATTAATATATATTTGTGAGGTGAAAATATGAGGCCACAATTGCAGAGATTAGTAATTGAAAAGTTTGTTGTACATGATATACCACTAAA
>JAIOSU010000259.1 GCA_021107455.1 Clostridiales bacterium
GAGAAAGCTTCCATTCTTACTAATTTATCTTCAACTATCGGATGCAACAATTTTGCGTGAGCTGGTGCCGCGATGAATTTTTGTGGTTTTTTGACATATGGTATTATTGGGAACTCAACGCGTTCTTCATGCTCAACCAATCCCTTTGAGTGACAAACACGTGTTGTCATTCTAAATAATACAGGCACATCGAATTGCTCAGATATTTCAAACGCTGCTTTTACATAATCTTTGGATTCTTGTGAATCACTTGGCTCGACACATGCAATCTTTGCAAACTTTGCATAGTACCTGTTGTCTTGCTCATTCTGTGAACTATGGCAACCTGGATCATCAGCTGAAACAAGTACCAGACCACCAGTGATTCCAGTATAACCGATGGTGAAAAGCGGATCTGCAGCAACGTTTACTCCAACGTGTTTCATTGCAGCTAAAGTTCTAGCACCAGCCATAGAAGCACCAATAACGTTTTCAAGCGCTACTTTTTCATTGGATGCCCACTCAGCAGTGAGTACATCTTTGTATTGTGCCATATTTTCATTGATTTCTGTACTCGGCGTGCCCGGATAAGCACTTGCATAAGTCACACCCGCTTCATAAGCTCCACGTGCGACCGCCTCGTTGCCTGTCATTAAATGTTTCATTCTACACTCTCCTTATCTCGATAAAAACATAACCCTATTTTGAATGCGCCGCAATTACACTACCAAGTGCAATTGAGTTTAGTTTAGCTTCATAACTATCTGCTCTCGATACAAGAACCACTGGCACTTTTGCTCCCATGATGATTCCAGCTGACTCTGCACCCGCAAGATAAGTCAATGTCTTTCCTATACCATTTCCAACTTCAATCGTAGGAACAAGAAGAACATCAGTCTCACCTGCGATATTACTTTTGAAATTCTTGATTCTTGCTGCTTCAGCTGAAACGGCAAGGTCCATAGCAAGTGGTCCTTCAACGATCACACCTTCTCCGAATTCGCCTCTTTCGGACATTTCCTGCAGCTTTCTGGCGTCTACAGTTGCGAGCATTTTTTCATTAACTTTTTCTTTTGCTGCGATTGCGGCTACTTTTACTGTTTCAACACCCATTGCTTTACATGCATCAATAGCATTTTGGGTAATTTTGACCTTATCTTCAAATGTCGGTTCGATATTCATGCCACCATCTGTCAGGAAAATCAGTTTGTGATAATGAGGCACTTCATAAATCATGACGTGACTTAACAGTCGATCGGTTCTCAGACCGATTTCCTTGTCGAGTACAGCTTTAAGCAATATAGCTGTATCAATTAGCCCCTTCATCAAGAAATCCCCTTTTCCATCAGATACCAATTTGACAGAGACGCGTGCCGCTTCAGTCAAATCTTCAACATGAATGATTTCATAGTGATTCAAATCGAGTGATTGTTCGCCTGCAATTTTTCTGATTGCATTTTCATCGCCTACCAGAATTGGATTTACAAGGCCTTCTTCCGCTGCTTTACAGACTGCGAAAAGTACATCCTCATCTTGTGCCGCTGCGACCACCAGGTTCATCTTCAAACCTTTTTGGGCAGCGCTGAGTAAATCTTTGACACTTTTAATCATAAAATCACACCTTTGTCATTTTTTTGTATGAGTTCAACTTTTTTTTGAATTCCATGTTCATTCTACACCATATCCACACATCAAACAATAGTTTTAAGTGAAAATTTAAACAATAAAAAAGCTGTTCCAATAAGAAACAGCAAAATCAATTAGTTCAGGTTTTGATTGATATGGCTCAGCCACATTGCTACGACCTCGTCATCAGGTGCCAACTCATAAGCTTTTAAAAATCTGCTATGTGCCTCACCCATGTCACCTTCATTCAAGGCTACAATTCCCAAATTACATATAAGTTCAGCATTATCCGGAGATAATCTGAGCGCTTCTTTGAAATATTTACCAGCAGCTTTTAGGTCTCCTACTGATAAAAAACAGATTCCTATCTCATTCATTGTCTGTATATGACCAGTGTTCAAAGTGAGCACTTTCAGAAAATATGGAATTGCTTCTTCATATAGTTCCTGGGCTCGATATCCCACTCCTATGAAAAACAGCAAATTCCACCAATCATCATGATCATCCTCAAGTGTTCTTAAAATTTCAAGACCTTCAGTGATTCGATGATTCATTATGAGTTCACTGCCTCTTTCAAATAAAGCTTTGTCTCTCACACGGCCTAATGCATCTACCGCCTCATCCCTCATTTCAACAGGAAGATCCAGACGAAGTGCTGTGATCCATGCTTCTTCTGCCTCTAAAAACAGATCTTCATTATATAAGCAAACGCCTAGACTGAAATATGCTTCAGCGAAATCGTTCTTAAGTTTAGTGCTCTCTTCAAAACAGTGTTTTGCCATCAAGTACATTTCATCAATTTCTTTGGTGATAGCTAAATCCAAGTAACATCTACCCATATTATAGAAAGCATCCAAATTATGTGGATCGATGCTGAGTACAGCGTTGAAATACAATATAGCATGAACAAAGTCCCTGTTTTCAGCCAGTTTAATTGCATCCAAATTGATACTGACCGTTATTTGAGGATCAATTGCATTAAGTAAAGAGACATATGATTCTGAATAACCTTTTACATCCTGATCCGCACCCAAATAATAAACAAGTCCCTTAATAATTGCGACAACCGGGATATTCTCAATATCTTCATTTTTAATGTGATTCGCCAAATCAAGCATATAGACAGGAATTGGAATTCCTTCTGGTACAGTATAGTCACCAACTGTCATATTTTTTCCTGGTTTAAGTTCGATGAATACTATATCACTGAGAAATCGCTCCAACAATTTGGCTTGGAACTCTTGATATGTTGCCATTTTTCCCCTCCTTTATTTTACTCCAGAATTCTACGTATATTTTTATCGATGATTTTTCTTTTGAATAAATCGAAATAATCAAACTCATCTGATCTGATAACATGAATTTGAACATTTTCAGCGACCTTGATGTGTATATCTTCAATATATTCGTTGGACAGCTTGATTCCATCACAAGCCACGATGACTTTCCTTTTGTGGGCATTGACAACTTTAATGTCAATAAATGTTTCTTGAGGTAAAATCATTGTTGAACTCATAGGTCTATTGACGCTGTTGTCATTGGGAGTCAGCGGTGTGATTTGATAAACTGGTAAATCGGCGTGCATGACTGCACCTCCGGCCCAGATTGCATAACCGGTCGCCCCAATTGGCGTGGATACTATGAAGCCATCACCTGTGAAATAATTGAACGCTCTTCCATTAAAATAGACTTTTGCTTCCATCAATTTTGGTTCAACGTGTTTGATAATGATTTCATTGAATGCGTAATCTGTGTATACATCTCCACTCAATGTTTTTGTGTTGACCATCAGAAGAGGATAATTCATTGTTCTATAGTTTTTGCTGTCAAGAACATCGAAGATCTTATCCAAACGATCTGGCATGATGGTTGTGAGGAACCCTAGTGTTCCAGTATCAATTCCGACGAAAGGAATTTCAAGTTCTTTATACCTACGGATTGCGCTGAGCATTGTGCCGTCTCCGCCAATCACCACTATGACATCCGGATTCTCTCTGACTATTTTTTTTCCGTTCTTCTCTAGTAAAGCAATCAACTCCGTTTTGACTTGAACTGAAGTCGTTTTGCTATTGGAATGGATCAGGATTCTATTCATATCTATCTCCTTCAAATTCTTCACGCTTTATTTTGTAAGCCTTGAAACCATGCAATGTCATATTGGTTTCATCGTAATCAAACATGACTATGTTAAGCCTTTCTGGTGCGCTTTTATAATTCGATTGAATTAAAGCCATTATATCATATTTGAGCGTTATGAATTCTACATTCTTTAGAATTTGCTTTGGTGGCAATCCAAGGTATTGAGTATTGAATGACTTGACAAAATCATCATTTTTAAGGATCTCCAGGCGGTTTTGATTGAACCTTGGTAGATCTTCATAATGGAACAATTCTCGTTGCCCTTTCAAATTGGAGGCGTAGTAATCGAATTTGAGCAAATCCTTGAATAGTTCAATATCATCATACTTTGAGCTATAATAGTTCGATAGGATTTCATAGAGTCTGTAGGTGGATATCGGCGCATCAAAATATCCATTCAAAATGAAATATGACGCCAATTCAAGAAAAAATCCACCAGGTTTTAACTCTGACTTATTGATAAAATAATGGATGGAATGATGGAATTTTTTTGAATTGTAAAACCACTCCACTAATTTTTCCATTTCTTTCAACTTGGTCAATTCATCAAAAGAAATGAACTTGTTCTCCAGCACTTCAAAAGGAGGTTCCATACGAACAGTATAATCGTACCGATCTTTGTCGTTATATAAAGGGGTTCCTTTCAAAAGCTTAAGAAATCCCAGTTGTAGTTGATCTGCTCCAATTTCGAATACTTCATCAAAGGATAATAAAAACCTTTCAAAATTTTCATGTGGCAATCCGGCAATCAAATCCACATGCACATGTGCCTTTTCTATTTGAATCAGGGTTTGAGTCTTTTCCTTCAAAGTGTCAAATGGAATTGGACGATTGATTGCAACAGTAGTCGGTTGATTAGTGCTCTGAATCCCTATTTCAAATTGAAATAAACCATGTCTCGCTTTCGATATCAAATTGAAATAATCATCATCTAGTAAATCTGCTGTGATCTCAAAGTGAAAGTTGGTTATTCCATTATCATGAGTGACCAAATACTCCATGATGGGCAGTGCATGCTTTTTGTTGATGTTGAATGTTCGATCCACAAATTTGACTTGGGGTATTTTAGCCTCCAAAAAGATATCAAGATCCCCAAATACTCTTTCAAGAGAAAAATACCTTACCCCTTTTGAAGCTGCTGACAAACAATATGAACAACTGTATGGACATCCCCTGGAGCTTTCATAATAGACAATCCGATTTTCATATGCATTAAAATTGATGTATGGAAATGGAATCGAGTCCAAATCGTCAACTTTCATAACTTCTGCTGAAATCGGGTGAAATCTGGTAGTCATACCATTAATTAAAACATCATTCAAACTCAATCCTTCTTTTGAAAAATGTATCAAAAGTTTAGAAAAAGTTTGTTCCCCTTCTCCACATATGACGCCATCCAAATAAGAATGTTTTGCAAGCTGATCCACTGGATCATAACTCACTTCAGGTCCACCGAATATTATAAGACTCTTTGGATTGATTTTTCTGAAATTTGAGAATAAGATAGATAAAGGATCAATATTCCATATATATGCAGAGGCAAATACAGCATCGTATCGTCCTTTATGAATGTCTCTTAAAATGTGATCCATGTCATTATTTATAGTGTATTCTTTGACATCCAGTTCAATCATTTGGTGGTCATGTTCGTGATTTTCACGCCAAAAGCGTTCAATATATTTGATAGCAAGATTAGAATGAATGAATTTTGAGTTTAAAGTCATCAATAAAATTTTCATAGTGTCAGCCCTTTCTTTTATAAAGTATAACATGACTTTTAGGGGGACGGAATTTTTTATTTTTGATTATGACGCAATAAAAATAATGTGGTATACTAAAATTATATAAACAGGAGGGGTAGTATGGCAATAATGTCCTCACGATTGATTCGTCACGAAATATGTAAAGACGAACTAAAGAGCCTAGGTGCTCGTATAATTGATATTCAAGGAATTATGTTCCTTGTTAAATTCGACCTGAACGGCAATAAAATCACATATGCTTACCATTTGAATGAAGACAACACGTTCTTTTTGGAAAGAATAAAACCTTATTTGTTAAGCATTGGCAACTACCAATATGAGGAAGATATTGTCGATGTCATCAAAGTTGATATCGAGCAGTTCATCAATGCGATGAATTCTTCAAATTACGAGCAATTCATAGAAATCGACAACCATTTGGCTAAACTGGTCAGACTATTTGAAGATTTATATCTCTACTACAACATCGAGAAGGAAGACCTGACAAAATTGGATACTTCTGTTGATTGTATTTTGGACAACATCAAAGAGATCATGAAGCGATCTGAACGTGTATACACCAAGAAGGATCCTGATGTGCTTAAAGAGGACATCGAATTCTAAATTTAACATTCAAGGCGGTGATTATGAGAATTTTGCATTTTGAATATAGTGAGTTTTTCCGAAAAGTCGTTCACGATATGTCCATTCGAGAAGGTCACGATTATATTCCGTCGTCCACAGGAAAAAATTTGATTGCATTACTTGATAAAAACAAAGTTGATGTGATCTTTACCGGCATGGAACTATCCGACATATCAGCTGAGCAATTGATTGATGCATTATCACGGTCACAGTACAATAAAATTCCGGTTGTGATCATCACGTCGAGTGAAGTTCAAGATATAACACATAGATTGAAAAGTCTTAAATTTTCCGATTTCATTTTGAAAGAGAATTTAAATCTTGACACTTTTGGTAAGTGCATTAGAAGAATACAGTCATCGTTATAATTAGAAACGGGATCGAACACAATGTTCGATCCCGTTATATTTTTGCCTTACATTTGCTCTGGAGCTTTAAGACAAACCAATTTCAGTGCATTTTCAAGAACAACCTTTGTGCTGTAAACGAGAGCTAATCGTGCATTCTTAAGTGCTTCATCATCCACTAAAATTGCATTGTCGTGATAAAAATGATTAAAGTTTTGAGCAAGTTCCACTGCATATCTAGCTACTGTATGAGGTTCATAATTTTTGTGGGCAAGCACTACGATTTCATTGAATTTCGCAAGCAGTCTCACAACGTCCTTTGATACCTCATCTGTCAATAAACTGTAGTCTATGTTTGATTGCGGATCAAACGACACTTTTCTCAAGACACTGCATGCTCTGGCATGAGTGTACTGAACGTAAGGACCAGTCTCCCCTTCAAACGACAAAGTCTTCTCAAGCGAAAAAGTATAATCCTTGTTTCGAGTGGTATAAAGTTCTTGGAATACCACCGCTCCGATTCCGATATCTTTGGCAACTTCTTCTTTATTGGTTAAGTCGGGATTTTTTTCATTGATGATCTCAAGGGTCTGTTCCACCGCTTTATCCAGTACATCTTCAAGAAACACGACATTTCCTTTTCGCGTGGATAGCGAGCCCGCTTCTAGTGCCACCATTCCAAAATCTACGTGAATACAGTCTTTGTGCCATTCATAGCCCATCAATTCAATAATTTTAATCCATTGTTGAAAATGCAACTTTTGCGCGCTACCAACAACGTAAATATTCTTGTCAAAGTCATAAAAATCTTTTCGATACTTGGCTGCAGCCAGGTCTCGAGTCAGGTATAACGATGATCCATCTTTCTTAGTGATTAATGCAGGTGGAATACCATATTTTTCAAGATCAACAATTTCAGCGCCTTCCGATTTGACAACTATATTCTTATCACGTAATTCCTTTAAAATCATCGGCATCTTATCAGAGTAGAAACTCTCCCCAGCATACGAGTCAAATGTGACACCCAGTTTTTCATACACACGATTGAATACTTTAAGAGACATCTCTTTGAATAACGTCCAAAGTTCAACAGCTTCCGGATCATTGTTCTCAAGTTTGGTGAACCAAGAACGAGCTTCGTCTTCAAGTGAAGGATTGTTTTCAGCTTCCTGATGGAATTTCACATAGATCTTAAGCAACTCCGGAATTGGATCTTTCTCAATGACTTCTTTGTCTCCCCATAATTTATATGCGACTATCAACTTGCCGAATTGTGTTCCATAATCACCCAGGTGATTGATTGCAACAGTTTCATAACCTAAAAACTTATAAATTCTATGCAGAGACTCGCCGATCATTGTACTTCTGATGTGACCCATATGAAATGGTTTTGCAATATTTACAGAGGAATACTCTATGATGGTCTTCTTACCTTCTCCAACATCGGATGATCCGTATTTGTCCTTTTTCGACATCACCTCTTCAATGACCACTTTTGCGAAATGTGTGGAGTTCACCTTGAAATTCAAAAAACCTGAAACCGCTTCAATCTGGTCGATGAATTCTGGAATGACGATTTCTTCTTTAAGTGATTCAGCAATCATATTTGGAGCTTTTCTAAAGGCTTTTGATAATTTGAAACACGGAAAAGCGAAATCACCCATACTAGTATTTTTAGGGTGTTCTACAAGTTCCAAAATTTCTTCATACGTCATTGCGTCAATATGTTTTTTTAGTAGTTCTGCGATTGCGTTCTTATAGTTGTGCATGCTATTCCCTCCTGTATGAAATCAAAAAATAAAAAACGCCTCTTGAAAATCAAGAGACGAAATAATCCGCGTTACCACTCTTATTGAAAAAGAAAACTTTTTCC
>JAIOSU010000291.1 GCA_021107455.1 Clostridiales bacterium
AACTATGGAGAAGTACTCAAGCGGCTGAAGAGGCTCCCCTGCTAAGGGAGTAGGTCCTGACGAGGGACGCGAGGGTTCAAATCCCTCCTTCTCCGCCATAGTTTTTTAGGATTAGGAAAATCCCTAAGGGGGCCTTTAGCTCAGTTGGTTAGAGCGCCCGGCTCATAACCGGATGGTCCGGGGTTCGAGTCCCTGAAGGCCCACCAATATATTATAGGGGTGTAGCTCAGCTGGTAGAGCAGCGGTCTCCAAAACCGCGTGTCGTAGGTTCAAGTCCTATCTCCCCTGCCAACTTAATAAAACATCATCGGGGTGTAGCGCAGTTTGGTAGCGCATCTGGTTTGGGACCAGAGGGCCGCGGGTTCAAATCCTGCCACCCCGACCATTTTCCAATAATTGTGGGCGTATAGCTCAGCTGGTTAGAGCGCACGCCTGATAAGCGTGAGGTCGGTGGTTCGAGTCCACTTATGCCCACCACAATTATGCCCAAATAGCTCAGTCGGTAGAGCAGGGGACTGAAAATCCCCGTGTCGGTGGTTCGATTCCGCCTTTGGGCACCAGAAGAAACTCATTTTATGGGTTTTTTTACTTTTTTGAATAAGTCAAATATGTAATAAAGAAAAGCTATCTATAAGAATGAAATTATGATAAGATGAACTTGCATTTATTCGTATGCCTTCCTTTCACGGGGATGAATTTGGGTTTGGTCGCCTGATTTGTATACGAATAGATGCATTTTATTTTTGACAAGAGAAAGACTCATCTGATTATGCATCTTGAAAAAAATGCATAATCAGATGAGTCTTTTATTCATTTTAACATAGGTACCAATTTGCACCTGTCCCCAATCGGTACCTGCCAATCAATCGGAAAGAAGTTGATCCAGCATTGAGAAGGCGATGTTATAAATATTATTAAGATAAATTGCCCCTTTATGGGCGATGACGTATCTTTGTTTGCTTTCACTAGAGAGGGATTCGAAATTCACACCCAGTACTGACAATGTGTCAATCAAAGTGGTTTCAAGTTGGGGATAGCTTTTAAGCAGCAGTTTGATGGAAGCATCTGATCCGTTTTGGTGGAAGGTACATCCGATACTCTCATTGAACCTTTCAAATCGTGAGTGGCTGATATGTGACGTGAAATGCAGTTCCAGATGATTCAGGTCATGCTTGTGTGAATGGAGGAACCATTTCTGTCCTTTGATGATACGATTCTCAAAGGTCAAGGAGTCAAATGATTCTGGAATATGATCGAAGATTCCGAGTAGTGGGACCATATTGACGAGGTCGTCGTAATTGTGCAGCATGATTATGTCGCAAAGCTTGGGGTCTTTATTTTCAAGATAGGCCTCATAAAGCATCACGCTGTCCTTGCCCGATATGGTGTCATCACGGTGGATTCCAAGAAAGATTTCCACATCCTTGAGACGCATCTGTTCCATGCCGAGGTGACGTTTGTTTTTTCGGCATATTTTCATAAGGTCAATATTGAGTTTTTTGTTCAGCGGGCGAGCCATTCTATAATGGGCGATTCTTGCATTCATAAATGGGAAGTCAAAGGAGTCGCCATTGAAACTGATGAAGTAATCAATGGAGTGTTCCTCAATCAATTTATAGAGTTGTTCAAAACATGCTTTTTCAGAATGGTAATCATCATTGAACAGTTGGATTAGAAGACCGTTTGGAGATTTACGGGTAAAGAACAGAAGTCCTATGATTGCTATCTTGTTTTTATGGCTGAGACCATCTGTTTCTATATCAATGAAAACATAATTATCTTGGGCTAGAAGTACTGGCGTTTCAATATGCAAAGGGTATTCAAATATTTTCATTTCAGTTCACCTCATAAACAGTTTACTTTATTTTGAATCGCTGGTCAAAACATAAAGCAGTGCTAGATTATCTATTCGAATTATGATAATATATAACCAGCATTGAATGCTATTGTTATATGACAACAATTTATTTCGGAGGACGACTTGGATACAATTAAACGTGGTTTGATTAACGGTTTTAAGACGCTGTGGATTTTGTCCAGGATTCTTGTACCCGTTTATTTTTTAGTGACACTTATAGGTAAGACACCGGTATTAGGTTGGATTTCTGCTTTGTTCAGACCGCTCATGTTCATATTTGGTTTGCCTGGGGAGGCTGCCATCGTATTGGTTCTTGGAAATGTTCTCAATCTTTATGCCGCCATCGGTGCGATGGTTTCCATAGATTTCACCGTGAAACAACTAACGATTCTTGCGGTTATGCTTTCTTTCTCGCATTCTATGATTGTAGAAACTGCCATTTTCAAAAGACTTAGGGTTTCAGCATGGAGAATTGTCACATTCAGGATGAGCCTCGCTGTTCTAAGCGGCGTACTGCTGAATCTACTCTGGGTGGAGGGAATATGAATTTCATAAAAGAAGTCCTCGTAGAAGGCACACTGGGCAGTTTAAATTCCATAAAGAACATTGCGATCATTGTCATTCCACTCATGCTTTTCATGGAGATTGCGAAAGATATAAAACTACTGGATTTCATAGGTAAGTTCTTCAAGCCTGTGACCAGACTTTTTAGAGCAGAAGAAAATGCCGCATTTCCATTAGCGGTGGGTTTGATATTTGGGATTTCATATGGTGCAGGTGTTTTGATCAAGGCTAGTGAAGATGGGGAAATCGACATGAAGTCCATGTTCATCATATCAGTATTTTTGGCAGCCTGTCACGCGATTGTCGAAGATACCTTGTTGTTTGTGGCCATTGGATCTCTTGGGTCGGTCATTATTGGCATAAGAGTTGTTACAGCGATTATAACCACTTTTTTCATTTCAAGGTGGGTAAAGATATAGAATAATGCGGCATCTATTTTCATTTTGGGGGGTACTATGAAAGAGATAACTGTTGACTCGTTAAGGCTTGGAATGATCATCTCAAGTGATATCTTCAATGACCTTGGCAACATCATTTTGTCCGAGGGGACTGAAATCAATGAGCGTCATTTGGAGTATTTTAATTCACATAGGATTGAATGGGTCTATGTGGATGACGATTTTAAGAATTATGAAGATTTGAATGCTTATAAAGTAATTGCTTCTGACAAATACAAAAGCATAAATACTCATTACGGGCAAGTCCTTGAAGAATTCAAGCGTTTCTATTTTCAGGTTCAGAACAAGGATTTCAATTTCGAGCTGGAAATACTTGAGCAAGAGTTGGTTCCACTCATTGATCACCTTCTAAATGACAACGATATATTGGGGTCGATGCGCCTTGTATCATTCCGGGAGAGTTACCACTTTACACATGCTGTAAATGTTGCAATGCTTGGTGCGATGCTTGGAAAATGGTTGAATTTGGACCGAGAAATCATTCAAATGATTGCAATGGCTGGCCTATTGCATGATATTGGTAAGACTCAGGTTCCACAGGATCTGCTTTTTAAAACAACTAGATTGACGTTAATGGAAATGGAAAAGGTAAAAGCGCATTCAAAACTTGGTTATGAATCGCTGAAATCCAATAAGAAGATTCCTAGAGAGGTTCTCGCGGCAGTTTTGTTTCATCACGAAAGAAGTGATGGAAGTGGTTATCCAAGCGGACTTAAGGAAGATCAGATTCCATATTTGGCAAGAATCATCGGAGTGGTGGACGTGTTTGATGCGATTACTTCCGATAGAATTTATAAAAACGGCATTTCATCGTTTCAGGCCTTTTCTGTCATCAAAGATGAAAGTTTCAGTGGTCTTGATCCGACGATTTCAGATGTGTTCCTGAGTAACATCGCATCCCATTTCATCAACAACAGAGTTGAACTTTCAAATGGCAAGATCGGCGAAGTGGTTTATGTGAACCGATACGCTCTCAACAGACCGCTAATAAAACTGGAAAATGGCGATTTTGTGGACTTGTCCACAGATTACTCGCTGGAAGTAAGAGATGTTTTGACGTAAAATGTCCCGAGACCTTGATGTAAAATCATGGTTTCGGGTTTCTTATTGTGACGAATATACCCCTATATATTTCGCTCAAAAAAATATATAATAGTGTGGTAGATTAGGTTGGTACCATTAAAGGAGAGATTCAATTGGAAATTTATCTGGATCATGCGGCGACAACACCGGTTGCACCTGAAGTTGTCAGTGCAATTGAGAAACTGATGCATGAAGATTTTGGAAATCCGTCATCGATGCATAAGAAAGGTGTCATTGCGGAAAAATATATCAAAGAGGCTAGAAAAAAAATCTCAAAAGCGTTACAAGTGAATGAAAAGGAGATCCTTTTCACTTCTGGAGGCACAGAGTCCAACAATCTTGCCATAAAAGGATCACTACCGAGGAAGCTTAGAGGTAGAATCATCACCACGCGGTTTGAGCATCCTTCTGTCAAAAGTACAGTTGAGGTCTTGGGGAAAAACGGCTATGAAGTAATATTTCTGCCGATTGACAAAGACGGACAGGTCCGTGATGGTGCACTTGATGCGGCACTGACGCCTGACACGTTACTTGTGAGTATCATGCATGTCAACAACGAGATCGGCTCCATTCAGCCCATAGAGGCATATGGAAAGACTATTCATGCCTATAATCAGACACATGGTACAAAGATTCTCTTTCATGTGGATGCAATTCAAAGTTTTGGAAAAATTCAAATACCGATCCAATCGGCTCATATTGATCTTTTGTCGTTCAGTGGTCATAAGATAGGTGGCATCAAGGGATCGGGTGGTCTCTTTGTAAGATCAGGTGTTCATTTGGCGCCCCTTATGGATGGTGGACAGCAAGAGCTCGGCATAAGACCGGGAACGGAGAATATTTTCGGTATTGTGGCACTTGGCCGAGCAACCGAACTGGCATTTGAGCAGATGAAATCACATTTTGATGATATGGTAGCTCTAAATATCCATTTGAAAAGTTTGCTCGAAAAGGATGAACGCATTCATTTCAATTGCCCAGGTGGATCTCCTTATATCATGAATGTTTCCTTTGCCGGGGTAAAGGGCGAAGTTATGCTACACAGTTTGGAGATGGAAGGCATCTATGTGTCCACTGGTTCGGCTTGTTCATCTAAGAAAAAGAACTATTCTCACGTACTTGAAGCAATCGGATTATCGGATGAGCACATGGACAGTGCGATTCGAATCAGTTTCGGAAGCGGCATCACAACTCAAAATATCAATGAAGCTGCGGAGAAAATGCTCAGTACAGCGGCTTCACTCAGAAAGATTATGAAAAATAGAAGGTAGGTTACCAATGAAAGAATTATTACTGGTCCGTTATGGTGAAATTGCTCTTAAAGGCAAGAACATCAGCATATTTCAAAAAAAATTCACAAAGAACATCAAAAAAGCGGTAGCTCACATAGATGAAGTGAATGTCATCGACAATTATGGTCGTGTTTATGTTGAACATTTGAAAGAAGATTTTGACAGGGTCGTCAGCGCGGTCACCAAAGTGTTCGGTGTGGTTTCAGTCAGTCCTGCAATCAGGGTCGACAATGACATCGAGAAGATCAAGCAAGCCGCACTTGAAGAAGTAAGGCGATTGATGGTTGAAGAGGGTGCTAAGTCATTCAAAATAGAAACACGTAGAACCAATAAGGGCTTTCCGTTTAAAACCCCTGAGATTAATCAGATGGTGGGCGGATTCGTCAATCAATCCATAGAGGACATCAAGGTGGATGTCAACAATCCTGACATTTTACTAACACTTGAAATCAGGAATCATACATTTATGTTTTCAAAGCGTATCAAAGGGCTTGGAGGCATGCCATACGGTAGTGCGGGTAAAGGGATGCTACTTCTCTCTGGAGGTATCGACAGCCCTGTGGCGGGATATCTGATGGCGCGTAGGGGTCTTGAACTTGGAGCGGTCCATTTTCATTCTTATCCATTCACCAGTGAACGTGCTCTTGAGAAGGTTATTGATCTTGCCAAGAAGTTGACGGATTACACCATCAACATCAAGATTCACAGCATCAATATTTTGGAAATTCAAAAGGCCATCAGTGAGCATTGTCCATCTGAAGAAATGACCATCATTTCAAGAGTGTTTATGATGAAGATCGCTGAGAAGATTGCCACTAC
>JAIOSU010000120.1 GCA_021107455.1 Clostridiales bacterium
CAAGGGCTGCTCTGGCTTCCATAATTCGATTTTCCGGAGCTGTAATGATTTGAATGTTATACTTGTAGACATACTCTAAAATTTCCTCACCCCTCATTGGTACGCCAATGGCAATTCCTTCTGCCATTGTTGGTCTCGGCGTTATCCTAGCTGGATATTTTTCTTTTGTAATAACTGCTTTTGCAAAAGGATCGCAATATTCGCTTTGGACGGCTATAATATTGGGCATTTTCTCAATGACATCACTCTCAAGGAGCTCTTCCAGCGCCTTTACAATCCCAATGAATAGCGTTCCGTTCCCCAAGGGAACAAAAATATTATTAGGGATTCTATACATTTGCTCATAGACTTCATAAATATAGGTTTTTGTACCCTCATAGAAGAAAGGATTGTATACATGGTTTGCATAATATTGTCCCTCGGTATCTACTTTCTCCCTGCAGGCATCTGCACAGTCATCCCTTGTACCCGAAATAATATTTACTCGTGCATTATGAGATTTGATCATATTGATTTTCTTAGGTGATGTTCCTTCTGGAACAAAGATCTCACAATCGATACCAGCTTTTGCACTATAAGCTGCTACACTATTCCCGGCATTCCCACTACTATCTTGCACAACAGAGTCTACTCCGATTGCTTTACAATTTGCAATCAATACTGGAGCACCTCTATCTTTGAAAGACAAAGTCGGCATGAAATAATCCATTTTTAGTAGAACATCCTCATCAAACCGAATCACAGGTGTCATGCCTTCACCAAGGCTGATTTCACGCCAATGTTCTCCTTCTAGAGGCATGAAAGAACGATAACGAAAAATGCTCCAGGTATCACGATCTACCAAAGACAAATCAAACTTTGGGGGCTTATAATCCAATTTCCAGAGACCACCACAATCACACTTTGCTTTTCTCGTTGCGACGTCTGTCTTGATTCCACATTTTGAACATATATATTTCATTTTTTATTCACCTCAACAATTGCTTCAATCTCTACAAGATATCCAAAGTGAAGTTCGCCAACTGGAATATATGATTCCAAGATAGGATGCATTTTTATTTCCTCCAAACATCAGCTTGAGGGAATATAAAACACACTTCAATATTTATCAATATTTCTTCTCTACCCTCACGACACACTCAACATGCCTTGAATAGACAAAAATGATGTCGTGAGGACCTAATTATTCCTTGGTGGAAACAATCTTTTCATTCAATTTTTTTCTTATCGTCTTTTTCAAACTCTAGAGCTGAGAATCTATCAAAATCACTTTCATATAGCCTGTCTTGAACAATACGATACTTTTCATACTCGGTTTCTGCATGTAATTTTGCTTCTTCAGCACTAATTTTTCCAGCTCCAATCAACAACTCATTACCATTAAACTCTAAGAAACCATCAAGACGCTTTGCCCAATCCTCCATGCTCATAGGGATTCTTCGCTCTACCTGTAATTCTGCATAGTCTAGGTATAGCGAAACAATTCTCTCCAAGTAGGATATTTCCTTGTCATTTAAATAATTCTTTGCGATTAAAACATCAGATTTAACAATTTTTCCATCCGGTGCAGTTTCCCAAGTCGTCAAACCCATGTGTTCTTTTTCTGCATTCGCTCGTTCTACAATCAATTCAGCAACAGTATGTCTGTGAACCGCCCAATGCATTTTGTTTTGTACTGTTTGGAAAAACAACCTTGTAGTCTTTGAATTCTTATCATAATCAAAAGATGTTGCATACAAATCTGTAATTTTTTGATAAAACTTTCGTTCGGAGAGTCGTATTTCTCGTATACTTTGTAGTTGACGCTCAAAATACTCATCTGTAAACATATGGCCTTTTTTCAGCCGGTCTTTATCCATCGTCCATCCTTGAATTGTGTAGTCCTTGACGATTTGACCCGCCCATTTCCGGAAACGAACAGCACGGTCGTTGTTTATTTTAAAACCTACAGCAATAATCGCCTGTAGATTATAGTGTTTCGAATTGTACTGTTTTCCATCTGTAGCAGTTATTAAGTATTTCTTAATAACTGCATTCTCATCAAGTTCTAAGTCAGTGAATACTGTTTTCAAATGTTGATTAATCGCTGGTACTGAGACGTCATATAATGCTGCCATCATCTTTTGGGTCAGCCAAATATTTTCATTTTCATAACGCATTTCCAAGCTTTCATCGCTGTCTCCGACCGCTGAAATATAGGTTAAATATTCTGCAGCCGATGAATGTATTGTTACATCACTTCTATTTTTCATCGCTTTATTCCCCACTTTGTTTGCTAATAATTGCATTATGTAAAACTTTACTAGTCATATATTCTGCTGAGATACATTTAAAACTATAAAATCTAGGTGATTATCTATCTTCTTTATTATATCTCATACACTTTTAAAGAACAAGCGTTCGTTTTTTTCTAGTGATTTATTTATACAAAAACCACCAAATGTCATCACAACATCCAGTGGCTTCCAACAACTCTAATTACTCACTTCTATCTCTACTCCAACTTTACCACGTGAATATTACGGACTAAATTGACCACTGGGTCCGAATAGATTGACCATCTGTTCCGATTAGATTGACCACTCGTTCTGATGGTCAGATCATTAGAATAAAGTATAAAAATTATTGGGTATAGTAACCTCATACGCTGAATGGCGTAAATAAATTGAGGAGGTCTATTATGACCCAATTTCGTGAGATTCTAAGACTTAATAGTCTCGGAATCAACAACACCGACATTTCAAAAAGTTTGAAGTGTTCTCGAACCACAGTGCGCAGTGTTTTGAAGCGCGCTTCTGAGTTAGACATCAAATGGCCATTGCCATCTGATGTAACCGACACAGATTTGTACAAGAAGTTCTTCCAAAAGTCCGCGGCAGAAAAGTTCAAAAGAGAACCCGATGTGGAGCACATTTACAAAGAGCTGCTTAAAGACGGTGTATCTTTAAAACTACTTTGGAACGAGTACTGCGAAGATTGCCGAGTACGAAATGAACTACCACTCATGTATTCACAGTTTTGCGAAATCTACAGGAAACATGCTGAAGTCAAACGTGCTACAATGCATATTCTTCGAAAGCCAGGTGAACTTATAGAAGTTGACTGGGCTGGCTCAACAGCAAAGCTAGTCGACCGTGATACCGGAGAGATAACAAGCGTCTATGTTTTTGTAGCAGTATTACCCTTCAGCCAGTACGCCTACGTAGAAGCCTTTCCAAATATGAAACAAGAGAGCTGGATTGCCGCACATATCAACATGTACAATTACGTTGGCGGTGTTTCTAAGATCCTTGTTCCGGATAATCTAAAAACCGGAGTCATAAAAGCAGATTGGCGTGATCCACAACTCAACAGAACTTATAGAGAGATGTCCGAGCATTACAACACTGCCATAATACCTGCTCGGGTTAAAAAACCCAAGGACAAAGCATCCGTGGAAAGCACAGTAGGTAACATTTCAACATGGATCATCGCTACTTTGAGAAATGAGAAGTTTTTTACACTCTCGGAGCTCAATAAATCTATAAGAGAAAAACTAAATAACTTCAACAGCAGGCCATTTCAAAAAAGAGAAGGGAGCAGAATCAGCATCTTTCTTGGCGAAGAAAAATCCATGCTGTTACCGTTACCTGCCACCCCCTTTGAACTTGCGACATGGAAACAAGCCACAGTTCAAATCAATTATCACATACAAGTGGAAAAAATGCACTATTCAGTGCCTCACGAGTACATCAAATATGTGGTGGATGTCAGAATAACAAAAAATGTTATCGAAGTTTTCTATAATAACCACAGGCTCTGTTCTCATCCAAGGCTTTATGGTAGACCCGGTCAATACAGCACCATGGAAGAGCATATGCCAGAAGATCATCGAAAATACCTCAAATGGAATTCAGAAAGATTCATTGCTTGGGCTGAGAAAGTAGGACCAAGCACAACCATAACCATCAAGTCGATTTTAAACTCCTACCGCATCGAGGAACAAGGTTACAAAAGTTGCATGGGACTTCTTAAATTAGCCGACAAACATTCTGTTGGGCGATTGGAAGCCGCGTGCTCCAGGGCGCTTTATTATACGCCCCATCCAAGCTATAAGAGTGTTAAATCCATTCTTACATCAGGCCAGGATAAGTTGACCAATGAAATCCGAAAACACGATGAACAGGACCCTGCAACACTCGGATTCACTCGAGGAGCAGACTACTATGGAGGTAAAAAATATGACGAATGAATCTACTATCAATAAACTAATTGAAATGCGACTGACTGCAATGGCGGACGCTTTTCGGATTCAACTCAATGACAATGCTTTAAATAGTTTGTCATTTGAGGAAAGACTTGGCCTCTTGGTGGATGTAGAGTACACCAGCAGGAAAAACAATCGATTCCATCGACTTATCAGACTGGCAAAATTTGATCAACCTCATGCTTCAATAGCATATCTGAACTACACTTCAAGTAGATTACTCAATAAAAATCAGATCAACAAAATTGCCACTTGTGATTACATTACCAACAGACATAATGTGATCATCATGGGGGCCACAGGAGCAGGAAAATCTTATCTTGCTTGTGCACTTGGAATGGAAGCGTGTAAGAGACTTTATTCTGTTAAATATATCAGACTTCCTGAATTACTTTCCGAACTTGCAATTGCCAGAGGAGAAGGTAATTTTAAGAAAGTGTTCAATCAGTACAAGAAAGCACAGTTGCTTATAATTGACGAGTGGATGCTTGTATCGCTCACTGAGAATGAAGCGAGAGATACCTTTGAAGTAATTCATGCTCGTCACAAGAGAACATCAACGATTTTCTGCTCACAGTTCTCACCAGTAGGATGGCATAAGAAAATTGGTGAAGACACCATCGCAGATGCCATACTTGATCGAATAGTTCATGATTCCTATGATATAGAAATTCATAATAAGCCTGGTCAGAATGACTATTCAATGCGTGAAGAATACGGTATTAAGAATCAATAATCGAGTTGTCAAAACCACCGGAACCGCTGGTTCTATTTTCCGGATTGGGTGGACAACACCCACCGGAACAGGTGGATTTTTCGAGCAGAATATTCAACCA
>JAIOSU010000054.1 GCA_021107455.1 Clostridiales bacterium
CTTTTTTCAGGAATTCATCAGTCTTTAAAAACTCAGAGAAAGATTTGTCTCGTATGCGAAAAGTCAGAGTTCGATAAGATGTCTCAAGGACCGTAATCGAGTCTGTATCTTGAGTGGGTTTTGAAGGCATCTCAGAGCCAAAAAACACATAGTTCTTATAGAGCTGTGGTTCATCAAGTGAGGTGACATAATAGATATTATCATGGTGGTAAACGACATGACCATCTTCATACCGGATATTCATTTGATCATAAAGTGATTCTATTGGTTTGGTCTTGTCAAATCCGATCAATTGAAGCTCTGCAACTTCAGTGATCGTTTCGGTGTTAAGTCTGACATCCGTATCAATATCTAATATCACTAAAGCATAAAACTCTTGTCTTTCATAATAATCCTTGCCATACTCAGTAAAATCATAGGGCATCGGGTACTCAGACTCATCGAGGGGTCTCAGTGCAATCACCCGTCGCTGTAAGTCTGGTCGTATGTAGTAGTAATCATCGTTTGGTAATTCAAGTGATGATGAGCTATCATCAACGATATCTATACTATCATCTTGTGGCTCCTCATTGATATTCTTTCCCTTTGTGATGGTAAATATGAGTAGCAATATGACAACTGCACTTAAACCGAACATCAATACTCTTTTGATCATCGTTTCCTCCTATACAGCACATGCAATCTTAAAGGATGATCCTCCGAAATTCTCGGATGATTAAATGTGGATAGTTCTTCCATACCAATCTTTTTCATGACATTGATCGACTGAGTGTTATTTTGCGCAGTAAATGAGTGGATTTCTTCAAATCCTAATACACCAAATCCATAATCCAAACAAGCTTTCGCCCCTTCAGTGGCATAGCCTTGATTCCAATGTTTTCTAGCTAGTCTCCATCCAATTTCCACACATGGAGTGAAGAACGCTTCAAAAGTAGGATTTGAAAATCCGATGAAGCCGATAAATGCTCTGGTTTTCTTGATTTCTACAGCCCATAATCCATAGCCATGTAGTTCAATGTTCTTTTCTATTCTATCCACAAAATCATCTGATTGTTCTTTCGTTAACTTATTTGGGAAATACTTCATTACATCATCATCTGAGTTCATATGGAAAAATGGGAGTCGATCTTCATCTTTCCATCGTCTGAAACCTAATCTTTCTGATTCGAAAATATACGACATCTCCGTGTTCTCCTTCATATGGCACTCACTGCACTGAGCGTCATGCAAAGAAATGATGCCCCCACAGTTCCTACAGGTCCAACGGGTAATTTCACTTTGCATGAAATGACTTAGTCCTTCTTCTTTCGCTCTTTTACTGTTCTCTACCAAACTGACCCCATATCTTTTTCTATAACTCTTATCCAAGTTTTTAACTAGTTTGCAAGGGAAATCCCCACATTCATAGCAATATGTAAAGCCCCTTGACTTCGCACACTCTTTGATTTTGCAGTGTACGCAATGCTCAGGTTTATGCTCATCACCCACCAAACATCCATGACATGCTTTTTTGTCTTTCAGATGCTTATAGCAAACTTTACAGTTCATTCCGCATGGAGCGAACATTTTGTTATCAATATGCTCTTGAAATCTCATCTGAAGCCTCCAGTCCAAAGGTTGGAAATAAAGTGATCTTTCATAAATCATACCATTTTGAATTTCAAATCACAAAGTAATTATGATACTATGAATTTGTAAACTCAGCAATTAAAGTCAAGAAATAGAAATCTTCAGATGCTAAACTCTAAATAGAGGTGAACAATGAAAAACAAGGATGCGGATCAAATTGAAGCGGTGAGAAAAGTTCAAAAATATATCGAGTCCCATTTGAATAATCGGATCACACTTATGGATTTGTCCAGGGTATCAGGATATTCACAATGGCATATTGAAAGACTATTCAAAGAACTGACCGGAAAAACTCCCTTTGAATACATAAGAGCAATGCGTCTGACAAAGGCCGCCTTCTCACTAAGAGACGATCTTGAATCCAAAAAAATTCTGGATGTGGCGCTGGACTATGTTTTTGATTCCCACGAGGGCTTCACACGGGCTTTTTCAAAGCAATTTGGAATTGCTCCAAAAGCATATCAAAAGAGACCTCAACCGATTCCATTATTCTTACCCTACCCTGTAATCAGTCCACACCTCGATTCTGAAAAAAGGAGTGTAACCAATATGTCTGAAGAAAAAAAAGTCAGAACCGTTTTTGTACAAGTGATTGAGAGACCGGAACGAAAAGCAATCATCAAGCGCGGCATTAAAGCTACCAATTATTATGAATATTGTGAAGAAGTCGATTGCAATGTTTGGGGAATGCTTATCAGTATCAAGGAGGCCCTCTTCGAAGCCGCTGGTTTCTGGTTGCCAGATCGCATGATAAAACCAGGAACATCGAAATATGTACAGGGTGTCGAAGTAGCTCTTGATTACGACGGCACCATTCCTGAAGGTTTTGAAATCATTAATTTGCCTCCAAGCAAAGTCATGATTTTCCAGGGAGAACCCTTTGATGATGAAGACTTTGAAAGTGCAATCTACGAAGTCTGGGATACCATCAAGCGCTACAACCCCAATATTTACGGATTTGAATGGGCTGATGATGAAAACCCGAGATTTCAGCTCGAACCACAAGGATATCGCGGCTATATAGAAGGAAGACCAGTAAAAGAAGTTACAACAAAATAATATCAAAAAAAGCCAGCAGAAATGGGAATTGATTTCTGCTGGCTTTTTTGTAGCTGTATTAATTATTTTCAAATGCCCAACTCGACATACAATCAAACATTGCATTCTCTTCGCAGTCTGATCCATCACAATCTGATGAAAGCTCTATCATGCAAGATTTTAAAGACTGGCAGTATTGATTCATTGACTCTGCGACAATTTTGGCGTGTGCGATGGCTTCCACAACAGTTTTTGCACCGGTTACGACATCCCCAGAAGCAAAGGTCCCAGGTTTGGTGGTTCTACCCTCTTGATCTGCGATCAAGAGTCCAACCTTGGAAGTGTTAAGCTCAGTAGTATTCTTAACAATATTGTTCCGTGCGACCTGACTGATTGCCACTATGGTTGAATCCGCTTCAAACAACTGTTGCTCTGTAGATTTTTGAATAAACCCGTCCTGTCCATCCGGACCGACACTCGGAACACGTTCGACCTTACCTAGAATAACACCATGATCTACAATCTCTATCGGATAACTGTAGAGACTGAAACTGATTCCATCTTCCAGTGCTTCACGGATTTCATGCTTTGTTGCAGGCATATCCTCATACCCTTTTCTGTAAATGATGGTGACTTTTTCAGCTCCGTTTCTCATGGCACTTCGCGCAGCATCAAAAGCTACATTGCCTGCTCCTATGACAGCCACATTCTTGCCAAGTCTGTAGGTTTCGGGGGATTTTAAATAATCGATGGCATAATGTACATTGCCAAGGGTCTCTCCTTTGATGGTAAGTGGTTTTGGGTTCCAAACACCAGTACCGATGAAAGCAGCCTTGTAACCGTCCTTAAAAAGTCGATCAAGCGTAATAACTGGTCCTATCAATGTATTTGGCCTGATTTTAACGCCGAATTCAATAAGTTTATCCTCAATTTGATCAACAACAGAATTGGGAAGCCTATAATCAGGGATCCCATATCTCAAAACACCGCCTATTTTATTATGAGCCTCAAATATTGTGACATCATAACCTCGCCCGGCAAGTATGAAGGCAATGGTGATGCCCGCTGGACCGCCCCCGATAATCGCAATACGCCCCTTATCTTTTAGAGGTGGCAGAAATTCATTGCTCTCAAGATATAATCGTGACACTTCTTCTTCAATTTTATGAAATGCGATTGGATCGCCTTTCGCATTCAATACACAATTGCCTTTACATTGTTCTTCATGGATACAGACCATGGAGCACACTATAGATAATGGATTGTTCTCAAAAAGCATTTGTCCGGCTTCAGCTAGCCGTCCTGCTTTGTATAATGAGATCACCTCGGGAATCGGTGTGTCTATAGGACAAAACTTTTGACATTTGGGATTTTTGCAAAGAAGACATCGTTCTGCCTCTTGCATATTAAAAGATTGCATACTTCCTCCAAGTTATAGAATTGCTTTAATTTTTTCAAGGCGCAGATTAAAATCGAAGCCTGGATTATTGATTACATGCACTGGGAAATCGAGCTGGTTCAAAATTTTATGTTCCAATTTGACTCTTTTATCAAAAAAAGTATATACATCTTCCAGAGAACTACATTTATTGATCTCACCATACCTTGAATTTTTGATATAATCCAGAACCAGATCAATCCAGTCATCCCATTTCGACTTATCAGAACTGACTCTTTCAGCTGCAACTCTTTCTATGGTTTCTCTCACATTTTCATTGTCGAGGTAAATCAGCTCCACATCGATCTTTGAACCCTTTGGTATGAGTCCTATTACATAACGAATGATAGACTCCTCGTCGTAGTCATACATGAGCATCATTTCATTCACGTGATTTTGTAGATAGGCACATTCAAAAATGGCGATATCCTCATCGTGATTTGATCCAAAGAAATCGGACCACAATTTTTGATGCAAATCAATGAAAACCTCTGCATCCACTCGACCACCATAAACTTCTTTTGGTTCAAAGTAAGTCTTAATTCGTGGATCCTTCATTGGTAATCCAATGTTTGTGTAACCAACCACATATTGTGCACCAAGCCTTTTGGTATGATGGATCAATGCTTCTTTGACCTCAGAACATTCGATGAGAACATGATCATATTCTTCTTCAGAAAATAATGAACACCAGGCGAGATCTACCGGATGCAAATCACCCTCCTGATATTTTACGACGCGCATTCCATTTGCTTCATAATGTTGTTTTATGTTTTCGGCCAAAGTTGTTTTTCCTGAGCCCGGGATGCCCTCTATCAAAATCAGTTTCATATGTCCCCCATTCATTTTCATTATTCATCTATTTTACAATTATTCAGTCCGTTTAACAACCAAGATGATTGACATTAAGTTGTCAAAGTAATACGATGTTCAAAAGAGGAGGACTCATTATGTCTAAATACATATCTGTTATAATAGTGATCATCATTTTAATTCTAGGCTTGACTGCATGTAGCTCTGAGCGTCCAAGTTTTACCATGGAAAATTACATACGTGTCGACGGTTCCACAGTTACAATCCCACTCTCTGAAGCCATTGCCGCCGCATTAACCGGTGAGACGATCGAAACTGTACGTCCTTACATACTTCATAATAAGACTCACAGTGCATATGTTAATCTCATCGATGAGAAGACAGACCTTATTTTTGTCACAAGCCCTTCAGAAGAAGAACTCGAATATGCTAAGAGTAAAAACATCGAACTGGAAGTCATCCCGATAGTAAGTGAAGCCTTCGTATTTTTGACCCATAGGGATAATCCTGTGGAAGGACTGTCTTTGGAAGAAATTCAAAAAATCTATGCCGGCGAGATCACAAACTGGTCCGAAGTCGGTGGCGATGATGTACCGATCATTCCCTATCAAAGACCTGTGAATTCGGGAAGTCAGACCGGTTTTCTTGACCTTGTCATGGGGGGAAAGACTCCTATCGAACCGCCTCAAGAACAAATTCAAGCCGATATGGGTATGCTCATAGATGCGGTGGCTACCTACGAAAATGCTCCAGATGCAATTGGATACTCTTATTACTACTTCGTGGTAGATATGTGGGGCAATGAGAAGGTCAAGCTACTGAAGGTGGATGACATATACCCTGACCAGGAAACCATATCAAGTGGCAACTACCCCATCAGAACCGCATATTATGCAGTATTCAGAAAAAGTGAATTGGAAGACAGTGACATTCGAAAAGTAGTCACTTGGATTCTTACCGATGATGGGCAACAACTTGCTGAGGAGGCGGGATATGTCAAAGTCGAATAAACTTCCATTTGTCCTTCTTCTGACTTTTATACTACTGCTTACAGCTTGTTCCAGCACCCCCGAAGATTTCTCTTATTTATTCGAAACTGAACCTGAAAACATTGAACCCTATTCAACTGGAAAACCGGTATCAACCCCAGTAGAAATAACAACACTATCTGAAAACCCTATCGATATTGAAACAATCAACGAGCCCAATGGGTCAATGCAGAAAATCTCAGGACTAAAAAACAAAGCAATTGAAGATGAAATCAACAACATCATATATAACATGTTTCAAAAAATGAAACGCTATGCATTTTTGGAAGAAGTTCCACCCTATCCAGGTTATGCAATTAAATTCGATGACGCCAACAAATCCATGGACAGATACTACAGCGTAGAAATTGTATTCAACTCAAACAACATACTCTCAATAAGTGCAAATGTAGACTTTTACTATATTACGAAAGGTATGCACCAGTCTTTCAATCATTTTGAAGCCGTAACGCTGGACCTCAATACCGGCAAACCGATTGCATTGTCACAGCTTTTTCTGGACAATTCAGACTGGAAGACTGTGGTGAATGATGAGATCAACACTTGTTTGGCTTCGAATCGTGCGGATGAAGAGAAACTGGAATTCAATTATTATAGTTATCCATCGGACATTTTATTGGTCAAACCATTTATGGGAATCGAAGATACCTTTAACTATAGAATCAGGCAGAATCATATTGAACTGATCTTCGATTATAACGATTCGGTTTTTTATACAGCCGATGGATCTGTTATAATTCCTCTTCAGATGAACAACTTTCTGGATCTGCTTGCATTTTCTGAGCGCTTTGTAACTGAGGACAGTCTGTACGATAACCCCATTAACATGATAAGC
>JAIOSU010000126.1 GCA_021107455.1 Clostridiales bacterium
GGATGGCTATTCCAATCGATCAAGTCCGTATTTTCCTAGGAGAATGGGATGGCTATACTTTTCAGTAGTTTTAGAATGAAAAAAAGTGTCGATGCAAAATTTGCGTCGACACTTTTCTTATTCGGGGGTACCAATTGGGGACAGGTGCAAATTGGTACTTTTTCGAATTGTTATCTACATACTCAGAATTCCTGAATTACGCGATTTATTGCTCCGCAAAAAATTAGGTACCAATTTGCACCTGTCCCCAATTGGTACCTACCTTGTACCTATTCCTCCTCCACAGCCATCTGCTTGCGTTTGCCGACGACCATTGCGAGAACGAAAAATGCTGCTGCAAAGCCGAGTTGTACGAGGAACGTATTGCCGACGCCATTGAGGTTCGACCATGAAAGATTCGAGATGCCGGCGATTTGGGCATTGGCTTTCACGTACCAGTAAGTAGGGAAGAAGCTTGCGAGTCTGAGCACACCCTCGCCAAGGAGCACTTGTGGCACAAAGACGCCACTGATGAAACAGGTGCCTAGGGTGAAGATATTGGCGACTGCTGAGATTGCCTCGCGACCCTTGACCAGATTGCCGATGAAAAAGCCGATACCAGAAGCGGTGAGTGCGAAAAGCAATGAGTTAACAATGAAATACCACGTGTTTGGACTAGAAAGCTCCTTGTGTCCGAAAGCAAGGCTCACAGAGACCAGGATTATCCAGCTCACAAAAGTAAATAGCATGTTTGCGAGGTAGAACTGGAAGTTGATTTTCGCTGCACTGATCGGTGAACAGGCGTTTCTGCGCTTGATATTGAGGTCATTGAACACGAGCATGATGACGGAAATGCCCAGGATGAGAACGAACATGAAGGTGTAGGCAAGATAATTGAAATAATATTGCATCATACCTTGCTCGCCATAGATTCGTTCACTTGAGAGCATACTTACTTTTGTATCCTGTGAAAGATTGACCAGTACTGCATCAGTCAGTTCATCTAGAGGCATTTCAGGCATTGCGTTGGCGTAGAGTCTTGCAGTATTGAGGTATTGCTCGATATTCATGTCGATGTATATACTTGAGTTTGATCCGGGGACCACTGTTTTTGAAAGGGTAGGAGTTCCACCTGCCAAAAATTCTTCTGTGAAGCCATCAGGAACTCTTATGATGTAACCAACACTTCTGAAATAGAGCGCATCTTGAATCCTGTCGCGGTCATCCTCGAGATCGACGAAAACGGCCACATCAGATAGCGATTCTTTTAATCCGTCAATCAGTTCGGATTCTTCGCTGGTCAATATTGCAACGCTCGTTTTGACATCGCTGTAACCTGTCTGTGCGCCAGAGGCGTTGGACATCATGATGAACGAAACCATTATGAAAACGCCGAAATAGATAGACATAACAGGCAAGTTTTTTTTCAGGATTTTAAGGCAAAGATTAAAGACTGGCATATTTTCGCCTCCTTATGATCATGTACGTTGCTGCGCAGAATACGAATGAGAAAATCAAAAGAATCATGATGTTCTGCGAGTATCTGACGTAATCGTCGTAAAAGTAAAGTGCATAATAGGCATCGGATAAAAGATTGACCGGATTGAGTATGGCGACAATAGGAAACTTGGTCTGAACGATATATTTCATATCGCCGAACATCATGCCTGCCAGGAATGAACCCGTCATGGTCGTTCCAATCAGTATGCCTGTTTTGACATCTTCGTTGCTTTTGAGCAGAGCTGAAACAAAGGCACCGAGTGAGAGTCCCACAAGGGATCCCACGAAAGTGGTCACGAGAATCAGTCCGAAGCGATCTCCAAAATCAACATTCAGGATGTACCTGAGGTATGCCAAAAATACGAGCATCTCGGAGTATTGAATCAAAAATGATGCTGAAGTGCTGTATAGGAACGTTTTGAGTTTGTGCACCGGTGCCACATTCACACGAGCCGCATGGACGCTGAGGTTCGCTTGGATGTTGCTGACTTCTTCCATTCCGAAGAAACTGCCGTATAGTGAAGCCATTGCAATCAGTGCATAAAAGTAATTCAGTGTGATGTCCATTTTGGCATCTGTGATCGGTTCTTCCACAGTATAAGTTACTCTGGAGCGGAGATCATTTGCGATGCTTTCATATGCAGAGGGATTGCTTGTTAGAATAGTGCTCACCGCATCTGCCGTGTTGTTGTATTGATCCAAAAAGGATTTGACGATGCTTTGTCCGAATCCAGATTGATTTACGGTCATTCCAATGGTCTCATCAACTGTAATGATTGCAGCCACAGTCTCATCCTCAAGCATGCTCTTTGCAGTTTCAAGTTCTGTTATTGTCATATCAAAGAGTGGTTCATCGCCAGTGGATAGTGATTCCATGACGTCCATAAATCCTTCCTGCTTGGCCTGTTCCACCACGACTACATCGATAGCTCTGAACGTCCCTTGCTCCACCAATCCTCCAAAGGAGAGTTTGAAGAAAGCAGCGAGGGCTATCGGAAACACCAACGTCCAAAAGAGCATGGTTTTGTTCTTCATGAGAACTTTCAACCTATATATAAAAATATGTCTGAACATTTTTCATCCCCCTAATCTCTGAGCTCTTTGCCCGTGATTTCCAGGAAAACATCGTTGAGTGTCGGCATTTCCGAATAAATTTTACCGAAGCTGATGCCTTCTGATTTGACATACTCGAGCACGCGCTCCAGATTGTTTTTACCTTTGAGTGAACGGATTTCAAGGATTCCACCTGAATAATCCACACTGGTGACATTTTTCAGTTGTCTAAGGCCTTCGATTTGAGCATCTTCAATACTGAACACATCGAGAGTGATTTTCTCACCGAGTGTGATCATGCTTTTCAGTTCATCTTTGGTTCCCAAGGCAATGACCTTGCCTTTGTCGATAATCATGATTCTGGAACAGATCTGCTCTACTTCCTCCATATAATGTGAAGTGTAGATTACTGTCGCACCGAGTTTGTTGAGATCCACGATGCCTTCGAGAATCTTGTTGCGGCTTTGGGGATCGACGGCAACTGTCGGTTCGTCGAGAATGATCAGCTTTGGTTTGTGCGCGATGCCACAGGCGATGTTGAGACGTCTGAGCAATCCGCCGCTGAGTTTCTTAGGGCGGAACTTCCTGAAATCATTCAGTCCCACAAAGTCGATGGCTTCATCTACCAGGGCTCTGCGTTTCGCCTTATCGGAAACATAAAGCCCACAGAAATAGTCGATGTTTTCATACACTGTGAGTTCGTTGAAAACGGCCACTTCCTGCATGACCACGCCAATATCCTTTTTGATGTCATAGGCATCAGGTGACATCGGTTTATCAAAAACGGTGATGTCTCCTTTGTCGTACTTAAGCAGTGACAAGATGCAGTTGATTGCTGTGGTTTTGCCTGAACCGTTCGGTCCTAAAAGTCCAAATATTTCTCCGGATCTGACTTCCAGATTCAGATGATCGAGAGCCAGAAGATCTCCGTAACGTTTGACCAGATTGTTGACTTTGACTACCATATATATTCCTCCTCAAAATTTTAGGGTTTCTCTTATGGTTATATTCTATACCGAATCAAAAAAAATTCTAAGTGTCATGAATCAACAATAATCATGACAAATGTCACCTTTTTTCAGATTGTGGATTGTACAAAGGAATGATAAACTGAAAGTAACATATTGATTGAGGTGCTGATTGGGGACAGGTGCAGATTGGTACCTCAAGTACCAATCTGCACCTGTCCCCAATCAGCACCTGTCAACTTACAAGGAGATAAGTATGAGACACATAGATGCCATAGATAAAATCATACTGTTCATCGGCGCAAGCATGCTCCACGCCACGCTAATATCAGAGCCGCTCAGTGTCGTGCCGTTTATTGTTTCGATCATTGCGATCGGGCTGATTACATACATAGATGATAACCGAAGAGTTCAGCTCATCATCACGGCAGTTTTCACAGCACTTTGCGCCTTCTTCCCAGTCCTCACTTATTTCCTGCCCGTGGTCCTTTACGGCATATACGAAAAGCAGCACTACGCATGGGCAATCATCGCGATCTATCCGCTGCTGTCTCTATACCTGCTCCCGGTGAGTCAGGGGATCATTATGGGCGTGTTCGTGATTGTGGCCATACTGCTCAAGCACAGGACCCTCGATCAGGCGGCACTCAGGGAACGGTTCCTGAAACTGTCCGATGAGACCAGGGAGCTGTCTCACGATCTCAAAAAGCAAAACCAAGCGCTTATTGAGAAGCAGGACAGTGAGATTCATACCGCCACACTCGATGAGAGGAACCGCATTGCAAGGGAAATCCACGACAATGTCGGGCACCAACTGTCCAGTGCCTTGATCCAGGTTGGCGCACTCATGGTCACAGACCAGTCTAATACAGGACTTGCCACACTCAAAGACACACTCAATCTGGCCATGGACAACATCCGCAACAGCGTGCATGATCTTTATGATGAATCCATTGATCTCGATGCACAGATTGTGAAACTGGCGGAAGCGTTCACATTTTGTAAGACAACCCTCAACCTGCACATGGAAACCGTACCGGAACCTCGGGTCAAGTACGCGATTTTGGCCATCATCAAAGAGGCGCTTTCCAATGTGGTCAAGCATTCCAGTGCCAGTCGGGTGGACATATCGCTCGTTGAGCACCCAGGCTTTTACCAACTGATTGTGTCGGACAACGGCTCAACGGTGACTTATAATCCGGATGACGGGATCGGTCTCAAGAACATCGCCCACAGGATCGAAGCGCTAAAAGGCTACTTTCTCATTAGAACCAACAGAGGATTTGAACTCTTTATCACTATACCGAAGGAGCAAACATTATGAGAGTACTTGTAATTGACGATGACGCACTGGTCAGTTCGTCGCTAAAGACCATACTTGAGGCCGACCCGGATATTCAGGTGGTCGCCATAGGAAATAACGGCTTTGATGCCATAGAGCTTTATAAATCACATAGACCCGATATCATTCTGATGGATATCCGTATGGACCGCATGACCGGCATTGAGGCGGCGGAGAAAATCATCGCATCCGATCCGGACGCCAAGATTCTGTTTCTCACCACATTTTCGGATGACGAATACATCATCAAGGCATTGCGCCTTGGCTCAAAGGGCTACATACTCAAGCAACGGTTCGATTCCATCATCCCATCGCTGAAGACCGCCTACCTCGGGCAAAATGTGTATGGGGAGGAAATCATAGGTAAACTGCCCTCACTCCTCAAAGAGGATGAAAAAGCCGGACTCGGGAACTACGGACTGACCGAGCGTGAACTGGAGACCATCAGCCATGTGGCGGAAGGGCTTTCCAATAAGGAAATCTCCGAGATCATGTACCTCAGTGAAGGCACCGTCAGGAATTACATCAGCACCATCCTTGAAAAGCTGGAACTTAGGGATCGAACTCAGCTTGCGATTTTTTATTATAAAGGTATTACACCGACGAAGTCGGTATAATACCTTTCGCGTAGGTACTGTTTTTCGCCAGAAAAACAGCGCGTAGGTAAGATTTTGCGAAGCAAAAACTTACTAGCGTCTATGTATAGGCTAGCAGAATGTACATAGAACTCAAGCTCATTAGCGTCTATGTAATGGCTGACAGAATGTAAATAGAACTCAACCTAACAGCGCGTAGGTAAGATTTTGCGTATCAAATACTCATTAGCGTCCATAAACACCAAATATTTTGTATAAATAAAAGGAGTTGCTGCTCATCTAATTTTTTCTTAGATTTGCAACAACTCCTTTTTGTCATTTATTGAGGCAGCTTTATCGTGAAGCGGGTTATTTTATCAGGTTCACTATGACAACTTATCTTGCCGTGGTGATGGTCCACAATTGATTTTGCAATAGCCAGTCCCAAACCGTACCCTGAAGTTTGAGATCGGGATTCATCTGCTTTATAAAAGCGATTGAAAATTTTGTCTAATGCGTCTTCAGCGATTCCCGGGCCATCATTTGAGACTTCAAGATGCACTTGAGACCTACGGGTTAGGATTACTTCGATACAGCCTTGATCCGAAGAGTATTTGATGGCGTTGTCCAGTAAGATCAAAAGGACTTGAGACAATTGCTCATAGTTTCCCTTTACAAAAACATTGGGTTCAATTTCATAATTGAGCGTACGATTCTTCTCAAAAGCAACAGCTTCCATCCCTAAAAGAACGTGCTCACAAAGTTCACTCAGGTTCACGTCACTTACATCAGAAGCAATACTTTTGTCATTGAATTGAGAAAGATAGAGTAGATTTTCTGTTAGTTTTCCCATTCTTGTCACTTCGGATTTAATGTAACGTAGCCATTTTTCAGAATCCTCGGTACCTCCGAGGAGAACATCGACATTGGTACTGATTATGGCGAGTGGCGTTTTAAGTTCATGTGAAGCGTCCGTTATAAATTGATTTTGTTTTTCAAACGCATTTTTGATAGGTTTGATGGATTCATTGGTCATATAATTACTGAACAGATAGTTTAAAACAAACATGATCAAAAAAACAGAAACAAAAGTATAGGCGAGTCTATTGAGCGAATTCAACTGAGTGGTGACTTTTATAAAGAAAATTTGAGTAAAATCAAATCTGTTGACGATTCTGTAAGCCCATTTGTCATCATCAAGTTCAATGTATTTGTCATTGTTACCACTTTGAACCAGAGCAAGTGCGTTTTCATAAAAGGCATCATCAGCAGTAAAAAATGAGTTCGTCGAAATGATGCGATTTTGGTCATCCAGATTGATAATAAAAGAGATTTCCCTTTCCGGAACAATGGGCGGTCTTTCACCATTGGGCTTTAAGCCCTCCAAGTGGTTCAGAGCGTTTTGAATTTCAAAAGAGGTTCTATTATAAGTAAAAAGGAAAATGGATCCAAAGGCAAAGATCATCAGAAGTGAGATTGAAATCATATTGATGGCTAAGAGCCTTTTTTTTAGTTTCTTAAACATGATTGACCTCCAGTGAATACCCTAGTCCTCTGGTTGTTTTTATGCTGGTTTCACATTGCAAGTACTTCATTTTTTTTCTCAAGAATGAGATATACACTTCAACGTTGTTGTCTTCTGCGTCAGTATTGAAGCCCCACAATTTCTCAATCAGCAAATCTTTTGGGGTGATCATATTTTTTCTGCTTATAAGAAATTGAAGCAGTTCAGATTCTTTAAGTGTGAGAGAAACATCCTTTGAATGACATCTTAAGACTAGTGAATTGTAATCCAGTGTGATGTCATGAAAAGTCAGTTCGCCGTCCACACAAATGTCGCCTTTTCTTCTTAAAAGCGCTCTGATTCTTGCTTCGAGCTCTTCTTGTGCAAAAGGTTTGGACAAATAATCATCAGCTCCCATATTCAATCCTTTGACTCGATCCTCAACTTGATTTTTTGCCGTCAATAAAAGTACCGGGGTTTGAATGCCTTCTTTTCTCATTTTCTTAAGCAGATCCAGACCGTTTAGTTTGGGCATCATAATATCAAGGAGAATCAAGTCATAAATATCGGTCAAAGCATTGTCTAGGCCATCTTCGCCGTTGTGGCACATGTCCACTATATAATTTTTATTCCTCAAAAGCTCTTCGATAGCTTCCGCTAAATGAACTTCATCTTCTATAATCAATAATCTCATGGCTTCTCCTTTTTTTCATAGAATACCAAACAAACCTTTAATGAACCTTAAATAGACCATGCCTTAATTATAACCTAAAATCAAAAAAAATTTTAAGGTTCATTTAAGTTATAAGCCTTAAGATGAATTTATCAGATGAAGAGGGAGGCCGAGTATGGTCATTGAAGTATTCAATAGAACTGAATATAAATTTATACTGACATCTAAACAGCACAGTCTATTAGAACAGACCATAAAAAGACAGATGCGCGCAGACGACACCGTAGATACCCCTTGCTACAGCATCAGCAATATCTACTATGATACAGATGATCACTATTTGATCAAGCATTCATTGAGTTCACCAAATTTTAAAGAAAAATTGAGAATACGCGCTTATGGCAATGTGACGCTGGACAGTATTGTATTTTTAGAACTGAAAAAAAAGTATAACGGCATTGTCAATAAAAGACGCAGTAAAATTCGACTAAAGGATGCATACCGACTTCTGGAGACAAAGATACTTCCCAAAATCGAACCGTATCACAACGAACTCGTATTACGGGAAATCCAGTTTTTTTTAACGCGATATTCACTCAAAGCGTCCACCATGATTTCATATGATCGATGCGCCTATAAAACAGATGACTTTAGAGTCACAGTTGATCAAAACATTAGGACAAGAACCCATGACTTGAGGCTGGAACATGGACGCTATGGAGACGCATTGCTTAAAGACGACATTTATTTACTTGAAGCAAAGTCCAGTAATGCCATTCCATTATGGTTTGTGAACGAACTCTCACAACTGCGAATTTACAAATCATCATTTTCTAAGTATGGTAAAGATTTTGTCAGAAGATATAGACAGATAGAAGAAAGAGAGGTAAAAAAAATATGTTGGACACAATCCTTAGCTACACAACAGAAGCACCGGTTACTATAAAAATGGCATTAATGGCCATAGTGGTGTCGTTTGTTTCAGGGATAATCATCAGTTTGACCTATATGAAGACTCATGAAAAGGGAAGACACTCACAAAATTTCGCACTGACAATCGTTATATTACCGGCCATTATATCAACCATAATCATGCTGATTGGTAGTGATATAGCCAAAGCATTCAGTTTGGCAGGGGCATTTTCGATCATACGTTTCAGGTCTGCGCCAGGTGATCCTAAAGATATCGCATATGTCCTTTTTTCAATGGCAGCCGGTCTTGCGGCTGGTGTCAGTTTACATGCTTTTTCGATAATGTTCACACTTGTGTTGTGTTTGATCATGCTTCTTTTAAATAAAATCAATTATGGAAAATCCCGTTCAACAGTCAAAAATTTGAAAGTGACCATTCCTGAAGATCTGGATTATGAGCAGGCATTCAACTCTATATTTGAAGAATATACAGAATCATTTTGTCTGACGTACGTAAAAACATCAGCAATGGGGAGTTTGTATCAACTGTCGTATGATGTGACTATCAAAGACTCGTTGAATGTTAAAGCATTTATGGATGAAATCAGGATTCGAAATGGCAATTTGAACATCAGCTTAAATATGATAGAAGACAATAGTTATTAGGAGGCGCATATGAAAAAAATATTTATATTGATACTTGTGGTACTCATGGTGTTTACGGGGTGTAGTGGAACAACCGATACAGTACAAACGCCAGTAGAGACATCAGAAAATACTGTAGATCAAGAATATTCCATTTTTTTTGGGCAAGTAGAAATTCACGAGATCAAAATCGGTATTGCTGATACAGACTTACAAAATATTTTAGAAAATCCACTGGATGAAGAATACCATCCAGCAACTATTACTCTAGATGGTATTGTTGTAGACGATGTCGGTTTTAGAACAAAAGGCAACAGCACATTGAGGGATGTTGCAGGTTCTGATTCGGAAAGATACAGTTTCAAGTTCAAAGTGGATGAATATGTGGATCAGGATTTGTTGGGACTTGATGAGTTTGTCATCAACAATATGTTTTCTGATTCCTCTTATCTAAGGGAATACATCAGTTATAAGGCCATGGCTGACAATGGACTTGATGTGCCTTTATCAAGTTTTGTGAACGTTTACATCAATGATGAGCTTTATGGATTGTACTTACTGGTTGAATCGGTGGATGACAGTTTTTTAGAAAGAAACTTTGGTAGCAATGACGGCAATCTTTACAGAGCGGATATAGGCACTTCACTTGCAATTGTCGAGGGGGAGTATATTGAAAACACGGATCAAAAAAATGGAGAGGACGAGTCAAAAACCGATCTATATAATTTTATGGATGTGCTTGACAGCATGCCGGATGGTGAAAAAGGGGACATTGAAACGGTGCTTGATGTTGAGAGTGCCTTAAGGTACATTGCGACAAACACACTTCTGGAAAATTATGATAGCTTGAATGGGCAACATGAACAAAATTATTATTTGTATAACGATAATGGTATCTTTGTGGTGATTCCTTGGGACTACAATATGTCATTTGGAAGTTTTGGCGGATCGGGACAATCCACAGTGGATATTGATAATCCAATCAGTGGAACGCCAACAGCTTCACCGCTTATTGAGAATTTGCTCGAGGTGGATGAATATAGAGTCCTATATTACGAGATTTTAGAGGAGTATATAGACTATTTTTCTGATTTTGAAACACAGGTCACCACTTTATCGACTCTCATTAGAGAAAGTGTTGAAAACGACCCGACAAAATTCACAACAATGGAAAACTTTGAATCCAGCGTGGTGTATCAGGAAGGTGGAGAAGTAGAAGTGGCTTCCATGGGCGATCGAGGATCTGATTTCTCAAAAGATATGCCAAAAGATATGCCAAAAGATATGCCTAAAGATATGCCTAAAGATTTTCAAGGAGCCCCGCCGGCTGGTGGTATGGAAAATCCTAAAGGTATACAAGGCAATCAACAAGATCGTGGCAAAAGCATGAGTAACGGCAATGGCATTTCGATTATAAATGTGTTAATGGCAAGAATTGAGAACGTAAAAACTCAATTACAAAATTAATGGAGGTAAAGATGAATATTTCAATGAACAATTTTAATTCCACTGTCTTAAAAGCATCGCAATTGAAATCTGTTTTTAACAATGCAACACTTTCCAATGAAGATGAAATCCAACCATCAAACAGTGATAAGATGAGCATTAGCAACGAGGGAAAAATAATGAGCAAGATGCTTAGGCATGTCGAAAGTAGAGAGGAGCGAGAAGCCATCAATGAGGTTTTTCAGTCTACTTATAAAGAACTAGATATTGCTAAACTGGATGTGGAAAATATGACGGATGTGGAGATTAAAGAAGTCCTTACTGCTTTTGAAGCTTCGATGTCCAAGTATATGAATGTAGGGTATAAACCTGGTTCTGAGATGAACACCACAGAATTGAAAGAGACTTTGACCAATATCAAAGGTATGAATGAAAAAATGAATGGTCCCAAAGGTCAATATGGACCACCTCCCGGTGGTGGGAAAGGCGGACCAAAAGGCGTTAAACCAAATGATCAAAAGATTACAATAGATTCAGAAGATGAAGAGGAAACATTGATTTCATCATTACTGGAAGCGCTAACTGAGTTTAACGAAGATGAAGAAGTTACTGTTTTTCGTTAGAAAAACAGTGCGTAGGCAAGATTTTGTGAAGCAAAAACTTACTAGCGTCTATGTGATGGCTAGCAGAATGCACATAGAACTCAAACTCATATGCGTTTATGTACTTGCTGAATCCATGATTATAAAACCCTTATAAACCAAACAGACTCATTATCGAAGTTCACCCTTTCGAAATGAGTCTTATTTTTACACGTAACATTATATTTAAAGAATGTTATGTGTAAAAACGAGAATAAAGATACCTGTTATTGCATAAAACGTTTGAAAAATAGAATGTTTTGTGAGAAAATAGGAATAGAGAGGTGAGGTTATGAAATATATTGAAAGATTATTGGAATTGGGATGCTTCTCCCGCCAGGACGTTGTTAAATTAACTGGAAATGCTCAAGCAACACATTCTTTACTTCATAATTATCTTAAAGCAGGTTATATTGAACGAATTCGAAGAGACTTATATTCCGCAATCAGTTTTGAAACGAAGCAACCCATTGCGAACAGGTTTATGATTGCAACTCATATTGCTGATGATGCGTATGTTTCATATCACAGTGCCTTTGAGTTTTATGGTTATGCCAATCAAGTTTTTTATGTGGTCTTTGTGACCACCAATAGCAGGTTTTCAGATTTCACATATGATGGAATTGAATATAAACGAGTATCTCCACGAGTTAACAGTGGAGTAATTACAACAAATACAGGTATAAGAGTTACAGATCTTGAAAAGACAGTAATCGATAGCATCTACGAGTTTGAAAAAATTGGTGGATTAGAGGAGTTGCTTCAGTGTCTAATGTTGGTGCCTTCGCTACGAAGTGACAAACTCATGGCTTATCTCGATGATTATGGATTGGCAAGTCTATATCAAAAAACCGGCTATATTCTCACGGAATTCTCAGAACAACTCAGTTTACCAAAAGCGTTCTTTGATTATTGCATGGACAAAATTCCTAAATCGAAAAAATATTTGTACTCAGAAAAAGATAATCTTTCTAAGAATTTTGTCTTACATGAGGATTGGATGCTTTATGCACCAGAGAAAATCAAGGCTGTCATAGATAAGGGAGTTGAGCGTAATGAGAGAATGGAGTAAGGTGTTGCTGGGAAAACAAGGACTGTTTTTCGATCAGAAAAACAGCGCGTAGGTAAGATTTTGCGAAGCAAAAACTTACTAGCGTCTACGTAACGGCTCACATAATCTACATAGAACTCATATAAACCCAACAGACCCATTTCGCAATCACACTCCTTGCGAAACGGGTCTTATTTTTTCGCCCATTACAAACACTTAACAATTAATATGGAACTAACCCCACCTCGCATCCGTCTTAACCTAGGAAAACAAAAACAATAACACAATAGGAGAAAGACAAAATGAAAAAAATGATTTTACTCACGGTATTCAGTGTCATGTTGGTTTTAGGCGTAGGATGTAGCAGTGCAGGAGCGGAGACGACTCAGGAAAATCCGCTGTTAAAAGAAGACCTCAGCGTCATCATGGAAACCATTTACGAGAATTCAGGACTTGAGCTTCCAAATCTGGCCAACACAGAACTCACAGAAGAAAACGAAGCTTACTTCATTGGAACAAACGATGTGGATTACACTGAAGCATTGGCATCAGAGCCAATGATGAGCTCCATAGCGCATTCGGTAGTGCTACTAAGAGTGGAAAACGGAGCCGACATCGAAGCCGTCAAGGAAACCATAAAAACCAAAGTGGATCCAAGAAAATGGATTTGCGTAGGTGTCGAAGAAGATGACATTATAGTGGACAACATCGGCAATTTGGTAATCCTTATCATGATCAACGATTCAACCGCACTGCATGACGCATTCACCTCACTAGCGGAGTAAACCCTTTAAACCCCATGAAAGTACAGGAGGAAAGAATATGGTTTTTTCTAGCATAACGTTCATCTATTATTTTTTACCTCTCGTACTCGTGGGGTATTTTTTAACGCCTCACAAGTTTAAAAACTACACACTTTTACTTGCCAGCCTGGTCTTCTATTTTGTAGGAGAACCAGTGTACATACTCTTGCTGTTCAGTTCCGTCATAGTCAACTACTTCGCAGGACTAGCCATCGAAAAGTACCACGGATGGATCAGAGCCAAACAGATTCTGGCTGCAGCCATCGCCTATGACATCCTCATGCTCGCTATATTCAAATACTTCAATTTTTTCGCAGAGAATTTGACCGCAGCATTCAGCCTCGACATCAGATGGACCAAAATCGCACTGCCCATCGGCATCAGTTTTTACACGTTCCAGATCATGAGCTACGTGATCGATGTGTACAGGGGGGAGGCCAAGGCACAAAGAAACCTCGCCAGCCTCGCACTATACGTCTCGCTGTTCCCGCAACTCATCGCAGGACCGATAGTCCGTTACAAGACCATTGAAGATGAACTAAAAAACCGAAAACACACCATGGATGATTTCGCTTATGGCGTCAAACGGTTCGTCACCGGACTCCTCAAGAAAGTGATCATCGCCAATCCACTGGGCACACTCTGGGCACTTGCAAAATATGCGGAGCAGCCCTCGGTCCTGTTCTACTGGCTCGGAGCAGTGGGCTTCATGCTGCAAATCTATTTTGATTTCTCAGCCTACAGCGACATGGGCATCGGCCTCGGACGGATGTTCGGATTTCACTTTCTCGAGAACTTCAACTATCCGTACATTGCAAGAAGCATCACCGAGTTTTGGCAAAGGTGGCACATGTCCCTTGGCCAATGGTTCAGAGACTACCTATACATTCCGCTCGGCGGCAACAGGACCACCAAGTGGAAATGGTTCCGCAACATTGGCATAGTCTGGCTCGCAACGGGCATTTGGCACGGTGCGGCATGGAACTTCATCGTATGGGGCGTCCTGTTTGGTATGATCCTCATACTCGAAAAACTCATTTTGCTTAAAATGCTAAAAAAGGCACCCGGATGGATCGGCCACCTTTACACATTGACTATAGTCCTATTCAGTTTCGTGCTGTTCAACAGTTCAAGCTTTAGTGAAGCAGCCAACGTGACAAAAGGCATGCTGGGACTCCTCGAGATTCCCCTGGTTTCAGATGAGTCGATCTACCATCTGATGAGCAACAAAATCCTGCTGGCCATAGCAATCGTGTTCTCGACACCTGTCGTGAATTTCAGACCCCGTCATACGCGATTCAATAAACTCGCACACTTTGAACCCGTGGCCATCGTCCTTATACTGGTTGCCGTCACAGGATTCCTGATTGATTCCTCCTTCAACCCGTTTCTATACTTTAGATTTTGAAAGGCAATTATAATGAATAATAAATGGACCACCTTAGCATTCGCAGCGACACTGATTCTGGTCATGCTGCTCAACTTCATCACATCCGACATAGCGATCTCCATGACGGAGCGCCGCAAATTGAAACCGTTTCCCGAACTCACCATTGATACGATTCTCAGTGGCGACTTCTTTGAAGACTTCGAAAAGTACGCCGTGGATCAGATGGTGTACCGTAACCCCCTCAGAAACATCAAAGCCCTAATCGAATACGGGGTGTTCCAGAAATACGACAACAATTCATATTTCATCTCAGGTGGCCACGTATTCAAAATGGATTACGACAAAAAGCTTCAGGAATACATTAACGCCGCGAAGCAAATCGAAGCTGTCTATGAGCGCTACCTCACCGGGCTTGATGTCTACCACGCCATCATCCCTGACAAAAATTACTTCATCAGAGATAACGACAAGTACCTCTTCAATGATTACGAGACCATGATTGACACA
>JAIOSU010000265.1 GCA_021107455.1 Clostridiales bacterium
CAACTATGGTTTCTATTAGACGGACAGGATATAATGGAGCAATTGGTTACATATGAACTTGATAAAGCAATTATTCAATCGAAATTTGCTTCTGCCGATTCTGACGCGGCAAAAAATTTTGTTACATACATGAATAAATTCGTCAAAGAGAATTCAACAGATGATTGCATTATAGAAGTAACAGGTATGCCTTCGGTTTATGCAAGATTAGATTCGAGCTTAATTAATAGCCAAATCAGCAGTTTATTAATAGCCATTATTATGGTACTTATTATTGTCGGACTATTGTTGCGTTCTGTTGCAAAAGGGATTTATGCCACTATACCAATAATAGCCACAATCATCATTTTGTTCGGGTTTATGGGTTTTACGGGCATTCCGCTTGATATAGCAACAGTTTTAGTTGCAAGTATTGCATTGGGTATTGGTATTGATTATTCAATACACATAATCACACATTTCAACCATTCATTCAATGGAAACGGAAGTGATGTTGAAAAGGCTCTTGAAGAAACAATAATGGTAAGTGGTAAAGCTATTATAATAAATGTGGTTTCGGTTGCCGCAGGCTTTCTTGTGCTGCTGTTCTCAGAACTGGTTCCATTACAAAACTTTGGCCTGCTCGTAGCATTAAGTATGATTGGTTCAGGCCTTGGGGCTTTAACACTGTTACCTGTTATATTGATACTTACAAGCAGAAAACCGCGAAGAATTAAATCTTAATATATATGCAAAAAATGAAAACAATGAAAAAGTTACAAATGTCAGGATTAGTATGCGCTATAGTCCTGTTCTCTGGATTAATTATTACAAATGCACAAAATGCAAATGAAGTTCTTTTAAAAGTTGATGAAGTCCTTTATTCTGCTAAAGATCAGCAAAATAAAGTCACAATTATTCTGAATGATAAGAACGGAAAAGAGAGCACACGTAAAGCAGATGTTATACAGAAAGGAAATGATATGCGGCTATTCCGTTTTACATCTCCCACGTCACAAGCCGGCATAGCGTTTTTATCTCTTCCCAAGGATGTAATGTACATCTATATGCCCGCCTTTGGGAAAGAGAGAAGGATAGCCTCTCATGTGAAAAATCAAAGTTTTGCCGGGACCGATTTTTCATATGATGATATGGAAGCCAAATTGTTCAGTTCAAAATATGATCCTGAAATTATTGATCAAAACAACGAAACGTATACATTAAAGTTGACCCCTAAGCCGGGTTTGAAAACTGACTATTCAAAACAGCTTATGAAAGTGAATAAGCAGAGTTTTTATCCGGTAACAAATGAGTATTATGACAAAGGTGGTAAAAAGGCAAAAGAAGCAATTTACACATTTGAGAAAATAGGGAACTATTGGAGCTCAAAAGAAATAGTAATGAAGGATTTAAAGAAGAATCATTCTACAAAGATGATTGTCAGCGATGTCACTTACGATCAGGGACTCTCTGATGACGAATTTACAGTAAGGAAACTAAAACAATAATTGAGCCCCCTGCATGTAGTTCTATAGTCTTTTCATGGTGGATTATGTTTAGCATTTCATTAAAAAGATTGAATTATATGCGGGGGGTTATTATCAAAAACCGTTTAAATATGAAATTGGTTTAGATGAAGCAGAAGGTCGCATTGGTACTGGGCAGTGGGGGTGCACGGGGAACCGCACATATTGGAGTAATTCGTGAACTAATAAAGCATGATTATGAAATAAGTTCGATCTCCGGTGCTTCAATGGGAGCATTGGTTGGAGGAGTATATGCTTCCGGAAAATTAGATGAATATGAATCATGGTTGTGCTCTCTCAGTAAAATCAATATGTTCAATCTGGTTGATTTCACATTAAGTAAGAAGGGAATTATTAAAGCTGATAAAGTATTAAGAAAGATCCAAACATTCATCCCTGATCAGAATATCGAAGACTTGCCAATTAAGTTTTCTGCCGTGACCACCGACTTGCATAAGAATAGCGAAGTTGTATTGGCGGAAGGAAGTTTGTTTGAAGCAATTCGGGCTTCAATTTCAATACCTCTGGTTATCACTCCCGCTGTAAAAAACGAAACTCTATTTGTGGATGGTGGGGTTCTAAACCCTGTGCCTGTCAACCGGGTATTTCGACAGAAAGGTGACATTCTTATTGCGGTAAACGTAAACGCTCAAATTCCAAATCAAACATCAATTGGTCATAACTCTGAATGGAGGTTTTTTGAAAATCGGATTCACGGTAAACTAAATAGATTTCAGAAGAAACTAACAAAACTTGTCACTTTTAATAATAAGGATAACGTGGGTTATTTAAATCTAATAGGTGACACGACATATCTCATGTTATCACAGATTTCGAAGTTAACACTTGAGATGAATCCCCCCGATTTGGTTATTGAGGTTTCAAGACATGCATGCGGTACGTTTGATTTTTATAAATCTACTGAAATTATTGAGTTGGGTAAAAAAGTTACAAGAGAGGTTCTTGGAAAACCAAACGATTAAGCACCTTAACCATGAAAAACATAACAGCAATCATTTGCACTTATAACGAAGAAAGCACCATCAAAGAGGTTGTAACAAAAGTGTCTGACTATTTTTTTGATGAAGTGATTGTTGTAAACGATGGGTCTACTGATAAATCCGATTCCATTTTAAAGGAAATAACTGATATCTACAATTTTCAATATATCGTTTTGCCTGAAAATAAAGGAAAAGGCTTTGCAATGGCAACCGGTATCGAGAAAGCTAGTGATGGAGTGATTGTTTTTATTGATGCTGATCTTTCAAACCTGCAAGAAGAGCATTTTGCACTATTAATTACACCTGTAA